>NZ_JBFAWW010000051.1:0-55668 GCF_040680495.1 Streptomyces sp. NPDC052036
GCCGGACAGAACAACTCAGAGGACAGTCCGGCAGAGCCTTGAGTCCGTGCCAGAGTCACCACCACCGAAACCCGCGTACCAATATCAATGTCAGTGCCTGGATCTATGGTCAGGGCATGACTTCGATAGGTGCTGCTGCACTGGATTGGACCAGGATGAGCAGCCGATGACCCGCCACGGCCAGGGCTTTGTCCGGCATGTCCAGCTCGATTCGTCCGTGGACACTGACCGCTATCCCTTCAGCCTGCCGGTGGTCGCCCACCTCGCCGGCCTGGACAGGCTCGATCTTGACCCCGCAGTGACGTTTCTGGTCGGCGACAACGGCTCGGGCAAGTCCACCTTGATCGAGGCGCTGGCCACGGCCGCCGGCTTCAACGCCGAGGGCGGTTCGTGGTCCTTCCGGTTCGCCAGCCGGGCTTCCGAGTCCGATCTGGGTGATCACCTGACTTTGTGCTGGAACCGCAGACCTCGCACGGGATTCTTCCTGCGCGCGGAGAGTTTCTACAACGTGGCCACCGAGATCGAGCGGCTTGACGAAGGCTCGGGGCAACTGCTGCGCGCTTACGGCGGCCGGTCCCTGCACGAACGCTCCCACGGCCAGTCGTTCCTGGACCTGGCGCACCACCGTTTCGGCCCGAACGGTCTCTACATGTTGGACGAACCGGAGGCAGCCCTGTCGCCGCAGGGATGCCTGGCGATGATGGTCCGGATCCGGGAACTTCTCCAACAAGGGTGCCAGTTCGTGGTGGCCACGCATTCGCCGATCCTGCTGGCCATGCCCGACGCACGGATCCTGCAGATCGAAACCGGCGGCTCCATCGAGCAGGTGGAATATGAACAGGCCGAGCCTGTCGCCTTGACCCGCGCGTTCGTCAACCACCCTGACCGCTTCCTGAACCGCATGTTCGCCGAGGATGCATAGGTCAGCCGGTTCGACGGCGCTCTGCCCGGAAATTCAGGACGAGGCAGGCACACGGACGCCATCCGTGTGCCCCGGCTCGGAACCGGGCGACCTCGCAGAACGAATGGCTGTGATCCAGCCTTCGTGTCGCAGTGCATGCCCTGCCGGCCGTCGGCGACCAGCCACCAGGCCTAGGGGATCCGCCGCACATCCTCGGCCCCGACTCGCCTCGCGTACTTCGCCAGCCCCTCCGTGGTCTCTCCCGCCCAGCCCACGTAACCGTCCGGACGGACCAGGAACACCCCCGCGCCGTATCCCTGTGGCGCGTCCGTGTTCGCCGTCAGCAGGGTCCAGTGCGGCCCCCGGAACGCGTCGAACAGCCGTACCCCCTCCACCGTCCCGTCCGGTGCGCGGTCACCCGCCCTCACCGAGCCCGGGGTCTCGCGGGTTTCCTCCGTGAGGGAGGAGGTCCGGTAGCCGAGGCCGAGTTGGCGGGTCGCCTCGCCGCGGCGGGTCTTGCCGCGGTGAACGCTCGTGGACAGGCCGAGCATGTCGGCGGCGATCGGGCGTCGTTCCTCCTCGTAGCTGTCGAGGAGGGAGGCGGGGGCACCGCCCCGCAGTACCGCGCCCAGCTTCCAGCCCAGGTTGTAGGCGTCCTGCACGCTGGTGTTGAGGCCCTGTCCGCCGGCCGGTGAGTGGACGTGCGCCGCGTCCCCCATCAGGAAGACCCGGTCCTCGCGGAACCGGTCCGCCAGGGCCGCCCGCGGGCGGAAGTCCGAGGCCCACCGCACCTCGGTCACGTCCTCGGGGGCGAGGTGCGATCGGGCGGCGACGACCTTGCGTACGCCGTCGGGGGACAGGTCCACCGCGGTGCCTTCGGGGAACTGCGCCGAGAGCTGGAAGTCCTCGGTGCCCGCGAGCGGGCAGAGCGCCATGAAGCCCCCACCTTCCCTGCTGCTCGGGAAAATGTGCCAGTTGTCGCGGTCCAGGCCCGTGATGCGGACGTCTGCCACCAGCATCGAGCTCGGATCGACCGTCTCGCCGGTCATGTCGATGCCGAGCGCCCGGCGCACCGTCGAGCGGCCCCCGTCGGCGGCGACCACGTACCCGGCCCTCACCTCGGTCCCGTCGGCGAAGCGCACGGTCACCCCGCCCCCGTCCTGCGCGAGGCCGGCAGCCTCGCGGCGGAAGGCGACCCGGCCGCCCAGCTCCTCCAGCCGCGCCAGCAGGATCTCCTGCGTGCGCCACTGCGGCACCATCCACGGTTTGGTGTACGGCGCGCCTTCGGTCGGCGCCGCCGGGTCGAACATCGTGCGCTCGCCCATGCGCCGTCCGTCCTTCCAGATCATCCCGACCGGGTAGGCGCCCCCAGCCGCGTGGATGGCGTCGAGGACGCCGAGGTCGTCGAAGACCTCCAGGGTGCGCGGCTGGATTCCCTTGCCACGCGAGCCGGGAATCAGCCCGTCGGCCTGCTCGACGACGAGTGCGTCCACCCCGCGCCGGGCGAGATCGATACCGAGGGCCAGCCCGCTGGCGCCCGCGCCCACCACCAGAACGTCCACCTGCGCGGCCATATGCACGATCTCCTTAACGCCGTTAAGTTCCGTCGTGCATCACGATGGACTTAACGCCGTTAAGCTGTCAAGCGTGACCACGAAACGACGTGTGCCTCTCGACCGCAAGCGGGTCGCGGACGCCGCCCTGAACCTCCTGAACGAAGTGGGCCTGGAGGGCCTCACGCTGAGTGCCATCGGCCGCGAGCTGGGCGTCAAGGCGCCTGCCCTGTACTGGCACTTCAAGGACAAGCAGGCGCTGCTCGACGAGATGGCCACGGAGATGTACCGCCGGATGGTTGCCGGGACGCCACTCGATCCCGCAGACACGTGGCAGAAGCGGCTGCGCAAGGCCAACCACGGCCTGCGCGAGACGTTGCGCGGCTACCGCGACGGCGCGAAGGTCTTCAGTGGCTCACGCTTCACGGGTATCGAACACGCCGAGCAGATGGAGGAGAATCTGAGCCTCTTCACGACCGCCGGGTTCACCCTCACCCAGGCGGTCCGGGCGACCGCGACGACCTACCTGTACACGATCGGCTTCGTCACCGAGGAGCAGGGCGTCGAGCCGCTGCCCGATGAGCGGCGCGAGGGTTTCGACATCGAGGAACGCGCCCGGATGCTGGCCGACTTCCCGCTGTCCGCCGCCGCGGGCGCCGAGATCTTCGCGGACTACGAGCGGCACTTCGACGAGGGGCTGGAACTCGTGATCGCCGGCATCGCGACGCGGTATGGGATCGACTGACCGTGTAGGGGCCGCCTCCGGTTCTCCGGAAGGTGGCCGCTGACTCACTCGTGCCCGGTCCGTGGGACCACAGCGTCGATGGCGGGGTGGTCCCACAGACCGGAGCCGTACACGCGGGTGGCGACGGCCTGATCGGTGGATCGGATCAGGGGCGAGTGCGGGGGCCGTCGTACTCGGCGTCGGTGACGTGCTCCAGCCAGTCGACGTCGTCGCCCTCCCACAGCGCGATGTGGGCCATGAACCGGTCCGGGGCGGCGCCGTGCCAGTGCTCCTCACCCGCGGGGGTCCAGACCACCTCGCCGGGCCGGCCCTCGATGATCCGTCCGCCGCGGGACTGGATCAGGGCGATGCCCTCGACGATGTAGAGGACCTGGCCCAGGCCGTGCGAGTGCCAGGCGGTACGGGCGCCGGGCGCGAACCGGACCATGTTGGCCCGGGCGCGCAAGGGGGCCGCGCCCCGGTGGATCACGTCCGCCCAGGCATCTCCGGTGAACCACTCCTCAGGCAGCTTCATGGTCGCGGGCTGCTTCACGATCTCCATCTGATGTCCTTCTGTGGTGCGCTGTCGGGCAGGTCACGGGCTGTGCCGGCCTGCGGGCAGAATGGTGGGAGCGCTGCTGTCAGGCGGCCGGATAGGCGGCCGGGCGCCCGAGGGCTGCGGGCTCGTCGTGTTCTGCGCCATCGTTCCTGCCTTTCCATGTGCCTGCTCCGGACCGCGGGGGAGGCGGCGGACCGCACGCACAACCCCGGCACCACCAGGAAACCGCTGACGAGGCCGGTCGGGGAGACCCTGCTGTTCCGTGTACCGGCAGAACACCCCACGGCGCCGAAGACCGGCCTAACCTCGGAAGACATGGACAACCGCAGCGAGGTCCGCGAGTTCCTGATCTCGCGGCGAGCCAAGATCACCCCCCAGCAGGCCGGGCTCCCCGCCTGGGGCGGCAACCGCCGCGTCGCCGGACTGCGCCGCGAAGAGGTCGCCATGCTGGCCGGGGTCAGCGCCGAGTACTACGCCCGCCTGGAACGCGGAAACCTCAGCGGAGTCTCCGAAAGCGTCCTGGAAGCCCTCGTCCGCGCCCTCCAACTCGACGAGGCGGAACGTGCCCATCTCTTCGACCTGGCCCGTGCCGCCAACGCCGGACCCCGCGGCCGCCGCCGCCCCACCCGGCAGCAGATCCGCCCCGGCATCCAGCATCTGCTGGACTCCATGAGCGACGCGGCGGCCTACGTACGCAACGGACGCCTGGACGTCCTCGCCTCCAACCGGCTCGCCCGAGCACTCTACGCACCTGCCTTCGAGGACCCGGTCCGGCCGGTCAACCTCGCCCGCTTCCGCTTCCTCACCCCCCGCGCCCACGACTTCTACCCCGACTGGCACGAATCCGCCCACACCACCGTGGCCCTCCTGCGAACCGAGGCGGGACGCGACCCCTACGACCGTGCGCTGACCGACCTCGTCGGCGAACTCGCCACCCAGAGCGAGGAGTTCCGCACCTTGTGGGCCGCACACAACGTCCGCCTGCACCACACCGGCACAAAGAACTTCCACCACCCCGTCATCGGCGACCTCAGCCTCCCCTTCGAGGCCATGCCCCTGCCCGCCGATCCCGGCCTGACCCTCACCGCCTTCAGCGCCGAACCCGGTACCGCGGCCCGCGACGGGCTCACCCTCCTCGCGAGCTGGGCAGCCACATCCGAGCAGGCCGAACCGGCCGAACAGCAGGACCGCGCCCGCACCGTCGACAACTGATCCACCGGACCAGGCTGACCGAAAGGGCGTACCGAGCGGCGGTTGCCGAGAACCCAGGATCCCCAAGCTGCGTACCAGTACACAGAGGAGGCGGATACTGGACCTCGGTGGCTCAGCGTATTTGGGGTGGAATGTGTCACGTTGGAAAGAATTACCGGATTCGCTGGACGACGCGGGGCGGCAACTGATCGTCCAGCTACGGCGACTGAAGGACCGCAGCGGGCTGAGCCTGGCGTCGCTCCAGTCCAAGACCGGCTACAGCCGCTCCTCCTGGGAGCGCTATCTCAACGGTAAGGCGCTGCCGCCGCGGCAGGCGGTGGAGGAACTGGCCCGTGTGGTCGGTGCTGAGCCGACACGGCTCCTGGTGCTCCACGAAGTTGCCGAGGAGACGTGGCAGAAGGACGCCGGAGTGACAGAGGCAGCGGAGGCACCGGCGCCGAAGGGCGTACGCCGGTGGGTCCTGATCGGCGTCCTCACCACTGCGGTGCTGGGCGCGCTGCTCGTCGGACTACTGCTCACGGCACCCTGGAAGGGGGGCGGGAAAAGTCCGGCCGGGGCGCGGCCCAGTGTGGCTGTGTCGCCCGACCCCGACGCAACCTTCGCCTACAAGCCCGGCAAGACCTATCCCTGCGCGGTCAAGCGAGAGCGCGGCCGCCTGTACGCGGGCTACAGCACCACCCGCACCGCTGTCCTCTCCCAGCCCGGATGGGACGTCGTGGAGGCCCAGTGTCTACTGCGCCACCGGGGCTTCGACCCCGGTGGCGCGGACGGCGTCTATGGAGAGAACACCACACGCGCCGTCAAGCGGCTGCAGGACAAAGCCGGTCTGCCCCCCGACGGCATCGTGGGCCCGCACACCTGGCAGGTGCTGCGGCGATGAAGGACACCGCACCGCAAGCCGCCGCACCCGCGTGCATGCGGCTGGCCAGGGAGCTGCGCGAGCTCAAGGCGCGTACGGGCCTGAGCCTGGCCGTGCTGGCCGAGCGCACCCCGTACAGCAAGTCGTCCTGGGAGCGCTATCTCAACGGCAAGCAACTCGCCCCGCGCCAGGCCGTCGAGGCGCTGTGCGCGATGGCGAGCGAGCCGCCCGGACGCTTGGTGGCGCTGTGGGATCTGGCCGACGTGGAATGGAGCGGCCGCGCCCGGAGCGCGGCACGCCCTGCAAGCGCGGAGGAAGCGACACAACCCGGCCAAGACGAGCCGGGCGACCGCGCCCCAGCCGCGGAACAGGCCGAACAGGGGCCGCGCAAAGGAAACACGGTACGCCACCGGTGGGCCGTTGCTGCTGCCGTCTGCGCGGTCGGCGTCGCGGCGGCGGTGTGGGCCGCAGCCCTGCCGGGCGCGGGCGCCGGAGATCCCGTGGGTCAGGCCGCGCACACCCCGCCGCCTGATCCCGGCTGCCGCGCGCAGGGATGCGCGGGCAAGGACCCCGGACTGATGGGCTGCGGCATGCCCGGACAGGTCCGGGCACTCGGCAAGCCGCACCGCACCTCCACCGGGGCGTGGATGGAGATCCGGTACAACCCGGGCTGCGAGGCCGCGTGGGCCCGGATCTGGCACTCGCATGTCGGGGACGCCCTCGACGTGTCGCTCCCGGGTGGCAAGCCGCAGCGGGTCGAGGTCGCCGACAAGTACGACGCCGACGACTATCTCTACACGCCCATGATCGACGGCAGCGACCTCACCGGACTGCAGGTGTGCTTCGAGCCGGCGAGCGGTGCGAGCCGGGAGTGCTTCCGGCGCTGACCGGTGGTCGGCATGCCGACCAGAACCGGAGCAGGCTCACGCCTGGCACGCGTCCTGTGGGACGCCTGTGTCAGCGTGCCTCCGCCGCCCGGCTTCCACTGGACCAGAGGGCGACGCACTTGCCGTCGGCCTTGTGGTCGTACACCTGACGCGTCGGCCACCGCCTCATCCTCGATGGGGCGGTGGCGGTCCCGGCGGAGTGGGCGCGTCCCGGAAATTAGCCGGGACACGGCGCGTCCCCGCAGGTCACAGGGGGGTGCGTCCCGCCACCGCCTCATCTTCGATGGGGCGGTGGCGGTCCTTGCGGGGCGGGCCGCAGAGTCGATGTCGCGAGCCGGAGCAAGGCCCCTGCGGCCGGTGCTTCCACGGCCCCGGAACTCCCCGGCTCGCGCCCACTCGGACACCTGAAGGGACACTTTTCCATGGGCATGCACAGGCTCATCACGCTCACCACCGCAGGCGCCGCTCTGGGCGCGGCGCTGTTCGCACTCCCGGCCACCAGCGCCTCTGCCTCGGCGCCGGAGGCTGCCAGGGTCACCATGAGCCAGAACTGCTGGAGCGGAGGGACCCACTCCACAGGCGGCGCCACCATGCAGTACTACGAGTGCCGCCGCACACACGGGGGCAAGGTGCAGACGAGCATCAGCATCCGCGTCAAGGACACCAAGAACGACGGCATGTGTGGCATGGCCCGGGGAGAGATCGGCAACGACGCCCACAGCGCCTATCCCCGCGTGCACGCCAAGAGCTGCAAGACGGGCGGCTGGTCGGCGTGGACGCGAAGCGGCTGGTGGAACGGTCACCAGGGATACGAGTACGTTTACGTCGTCTACCCCTGACCACACCTGAACTGCGGCCCGCGAAGTGGACGGCCGAGTACGCCGACGATGCTGACGTTCAGCCTTCCGTCGCCTTCCGTCGCACGAATCCCGGGCCGCAGCCATGGTGCCTGCTCAGCAGGTGATGGTGCCCTTGCGCAGCGCGTGACCGCTGTCGTTGCTGTCGTCGGCCCAGTACACGGGCTTGGAGCCGCTGACGCACTCGTCCGCTCCGGCCACGGAGAAGCCTTCGTTGTTGATGTCGGGCATGCCGCTCGGGCGGTTGTAGATCGCCGTGGTGGCGAAGGCGCCGGACGCGTTGACCTGCATGGTCCTGTGCTGGCCGTCGCAGGTGTCGTCGCAGACGACCCACAGGCGCGAAGCCTGAGGCTCCCACTGCAGTTCCATCACCCCGTCCATGCCGCTGGCGATGGACGCGACGCGCGTGTACGCGCCCGAGTCCTGCAGGACGTACCCGTAGACCATGCCGGTGCCCTCGACCCCGACGAAGATCACACCGCCCGTGTGGCTGCCGTACCGGTTCGGGTCGTAGGCCGAGCCGGTCGACTCGTCCTTGAAACCGGACGCGGTCAGGTAGCTGTCGGGGACCCAGGTGATGCCCTCGAACCCGAGGTTGGAGCCCACGGACGGCAGGTCGGAGGTCAGGTTCCACTCCTTGGTGGCCGTCAGTGCGGTGCCCGTCCCGCTGACGTCGTACTTGAGGACGGACAAGCGGCTGGTGCCGGACGCGTCGCCGTCGCGCTCACTCGCGACGAACGCGCCGCCCGCGGAACCGGCACCGGTGAGCGTGACGCCCTCGCTGTCCGGCGTGCCGGAACCACCGGGGAAGCGGAGCGTCTTGCCGGACGTCCATCCGTTGGCGGTGTCCGGCTTCCAGCCGCCGGAGCCGTCGCGGACCAGCCGCCAGAGCCTGCCGGAGTTCTGCGCGCCCCACATCGCGCTGCCCTCCTGGTAGAGCCCGCTGAGGTCCTGGCCGAAGACGTTGGAGGCGTCGGCTGTCGTGACGGAACCGCTGCCGGGCCATGCCTGCGGTGAGGTGCCCCCGCCGCAGCTGTTCGCGGCACCCAGGGTCACCGCAGCCGAGCCGAACGCGCCGGTACCGTCGGGGCAGCGCGACCAGGAGGGGTTGGAGTGGCTGCTCCAGCTGAAGCTGTCGACCATCGTGGAGCCGTCGGGGAGATACAGGCGCGCCTTGTCGCTGGAGCCCAGCCCGAACGCGTTGTGCACGTCGAAGGCGCGGAACGCGCCGGGGGCCAGCGTCGTACCGGAGGAGATCGCGTACTTCGAGCTGTTGTTGTCGTCCTTGAGGATCCAGCCCGAGATGTCGACGGCGGCCGTTCCCTGGTTGTACAGCTCGATCGAGTCGTTGACGCTGCCGGTGGTCACCACCTCATTGATACGGATGTCGTCCGCCGGGGCCGCGTGGGCGGGAGACGCCAGCAAGGTGCCGGCAGCGAGCGCTGGGCCGGCGACGGCAGCGCCAAGGAGAGCGAGGTGACGACGCCACCGGGGAGCGCGTACTTCGAGCACGATGTCCGTCCTCAAGAACGTGTGATGACAGGGCGTCAAGACACTCCCGGTTCATGTCGAACGGCTACCTGTCGGTGGGCGGTCGTCCTGTGAACGCCAGTCGAATTGCAGTATGCGCAGTCGAAGCCGGACGAGGCCCGGGAGGATGGCCCTGGGGGGCGAGGAGGTAGGCGGCGGCGCACCCTGCGCGGGCTGCCACTCAGCCTGCCTTCGGGCCGCCCTCGACCCGCGTCCTCAGCCCGAGGAGACGAAGCCGGACTCGTACGCCGCGATGACGGCCTGAGTGCGGTCCCGCGCGCCGAGTTTCGCCAGCACGGAACTCGCGGGGGACTTGACGGTCTCGGTCCCCACCACCAGGCACGCGGCGATCTCCGCGTTCGACAGGCCGCGCGCCATGAGACGCAGCACCTGCTCCTCCCGATCGGTCAGCGCGGCACGCTCCATGGCTGTCCGGGCCGCCGCGTTGCCGTGTTCCTGGCCGTACGAGGCGGCCAACTCCCGTACCGCCGCGGGGAACAGCAGGCAGTCGCCTTCGGCCACCAGCCTCACCGCGTGCACGATCTCCGCGGGACGGGCACGCTTGAGGAGGAAGCCGTCGGCGCCTGCGCGCAGCGCCCCGTACACGTACTCGTCGTTCTCGAAGGTCGTCACCACTACGATCTTCGGCGGGTCCGGCACGGTGCGCAGCACGGCCCGTATGGCCTCGATGCCGTCCATCAGCGGCATCCGTACGTCCATGGCGATGACGTCGGGGCGCAGTCGCCGTACCAGAGGGATGACGGCGGCCCTGTCGGCCGCCTCGCCCACCACTTCGATGTCCGGTTGAGCCTCCAACACGGCGCGCAGACCGGCCCGTACGAGTGGCTCGTCGTCGACCCGGAGAATCGTGAGCGACATCCGACGAGCCTAGATCATCGCAGGGCAGGTCGATGTGCAGCAGCCACTGGCTGCCGTCCGGTCCCGCTCGGGCCTCGCCGCCGAGCAGCGCGGCACGCTCACGGATCCCGCGCAGTCCGCTGCCGCCTCCCGTGCCGGTCGCCGATTCCGCCGCGGCCAGCGGATTGCGCACCTCAAGCCGCAGCTGCGCCTCCTCCACGGCGATGCGAACGCCGATCCCGGCCCTTGGACGGGTCTCGCGGTCACGGCACTGTGGGCAGCAGCCGCGCTGTTGGCCGGTTGGCGAGCAGTACACCGACGCGACGCCTGACACGCCGTCAACCGGTGACGGCCCCGGGCCCTCAGCCGTCGCTGTGCGACGTCAGTGCCCGGGGCGGTACACGTCGACGGTGTGCCGACCGCGGCCGCTGATGCTCCTCACCACGGCAATGGCTCGCCGAAGGCGGCGCAGAGACGTCTGTGGAGGCGCCCCCGCGCTGTTGCGGTTCCTACTGCGGCTTGAAGGAACGGATCTGGTAGTTGCCCTGCAGATTGCCGCCCGCACCGGCCTGGGTGGATCCGACGCGCGCGTGGTAGTTGGTCTGCGTGTAGTACTGCACGCGGTGCCCGGTTCCGTTCCAGACCGAACGGACGTTCTGTCCCCGCTGGATGAAGGAACAGTCGTCCGCGGTGTTCGCGGTGCGGGACTGCGACCACTGGCAGCGAGTTCCCCCGCCGTTCCAGTTGTTGTAGATGCAGAAGTACCCCGGCGTGCAGTTGTAGGCAGCCCGGCTGCTCGGCATTGTGGGGGTGGCGGTCGCGGCGGGCACCGCCCCGAAGATCGTGGCCAAGGCGGCTGTGACGACGGCGAGAGAGTGGACCCGACGCATGGTAGGTGCTCCTCTTCTTGTCGGCGGTGCGGAGCAGCCACACCGCCGTGACGGACTGAGCGACGTGAGCAGCGGCTGAGCCGCTGAATATGCCAACGAGCTGTGCCCGATCAAGAAACGGAGAAAGCCGGAAGCGCCTCCTTGGCTGCGACCGGCAAGGCTCAGTCCAGCATGTTCTCGATGAGGTCGGCGGCACGGTGGGTGCCGCCCTCGGCTCGTGTGCCGGCGCGCAAGAGTGCCGAGCGGCGCGCGACCTCCGCGTCGGCGACCAGGTCGTTCAGGGCCGCCCGTAGGGTCTCGGCGGTGGCGTTCGGGGTGTCGATGCGCCGGGCTACGCCCAGTTCCACGAGCCGGTCGGCGTTCATGAACTGGTCGGCGGCCTGCGGCACGGCGATCATCGGGACACCTGACAGGAGTCCTTCGCTGCAGCCGCCCATACCGGCGTGGGTGACGAAGGCGTCCGCCTGCTCCAGGATCGCCCGCTGCGGAACCCAGGAGTGCACCTCGACGTTGGGCGGGATGTCGCCGAGTTCCTCCGGGTCGGTGTACTTGCCGATCTGGAGCACCACGTGCCATCCGGGCAGGTGGCCGTAGGCAGCCAGGCACTGGCGGTAGAACTCCGGTTGACGCGTGAACGCCGAGCCCAGGGAGATCAGCAACACGTTCTCCGCTTCCGCCGGGCGTGTCCAGTCGGCCGCGCCCCCGGATGCGTCGAAGCAGGGCCCGACGAAGGTCACCGTGCGGGCGTCGACCTGGTCGGCGTGCGGCTGCATCGCGCGGGGGATGAGTGCCAGGGCCCGTGCGGGACGGCCGGAGAAGGCGTCCACGTCTGTGGTGGACGCCCCGGAGCCGGCGAGCCATTGTGCGAACTTCGCCCGGTACGCGTCGGCGCCCGGCAATTGCCACAGGTGTGCCGCGAAGTCCACGTCGGCGCCGTCCCAGGCCACGAACGTCGGGGACAGCTGCATGAGAGGCCGGTTCTGTGATTCGGCGAGGGCGCGTGCGGCGTAGGCGCCGATGTCGTACAGGTAGAGGTCCGCCGGATCGTGATCGTAGGCGGCGCGCAACTGGGGGAGTGCCTGGATGGCGTCGTCGAGGAAGACTTCCATCGCGGCGATGGGGTCGTCGGGCCAGTTGTTGTCGGCGACCGGCAGTTCGGACGTGCAGGGGACGAGTTCGGCACCGGTGGCCACGACCAGGTCGGCCACCGCCGGGTCGTTGGCGTAGGTCACGCGGTGGCCGCGGGACGCCAGCTCGCGGATGATCTCAAGGCTGGGCAGGACATGGCTGACGGCAGGGATGCCGACCATCGCGATGTGGGCACGGCGACGAGACATGGAAGCTCACTCATTTCAGATCTACGGCGGAAAGGACACAGCAAGCCGACGCGCCAACCACTCCGAGAGGCTCGGTCGTAGGGGCACGCGTGGACATGCGGGAGGGAAGTTGGGGCGCTGCCCCGACCGTGTCAGCCGTAGATCTGATGGAGGTGCATGCCGGTGACTCTAGCCGTCCTCAGGCTTCTGGTCACCGCGAATTACCGTCGACCCCATCCGGAGACGCCGCGAAGGCAGATGCGCCCGCACGGGAGTTCCCGTGCCCGCGTCACCCGTGCGGGGTGTCCGGGGCGGCGGCCTCCAGGTCGGCGATGCTGCCCGACATGATCGTCCGTACGTGCTCGGTGATGTGCTCCGCGGGCCAGTCCCACCAGGCCGCGGCCAGCAGCCTGGCGATGTCCTGGTCGTTGTGGCGGGTGCGGATGAGGCGGGCCGGGTTGCCGCCGACAATGCCGTAGTCGGGTACGTCGCTGGTGACCACGGCGCCGGAGCCGATGATCGCGCCGTGTCCGATCCGTACGCCGGGCATCACTGTCGTACCGTGGCCGAACCAGACGTCGTTGCCGACGATGGTGTCCCCTCGGTTCGGCAGCCCGGTGAGCAGGTCGAAGTGTTCGGACCACGAGCCGCCCATGGTGGGGAAGGGGAAGGTCGAGGGGCCGTCCATACGGTGGTTGGCGCCGTTCATGATGAACCGCACTCCCGTGCCCAGCGCACAGAACCTGCCGATGATCAGCTTCTCCGGCCCGTAGTGATAGAGCACGTTGCGTGTC
This sequence comes from Streptomyces sp. NPDC052036, assembly GCF_040680495.1. Taxonomy (NCBI): domain Bacteria; kingdom Bacillati; phylum Actinomycetota; class Actinomycetes; order Kitasatosporales; family Streptomycetaceae; genus Streptomyces; species Streptomyces sp. NPDC052036. The sequence continues at coordinate 12,941 of NZ_JBFAWW010000051.1, forward strand.
TCGAACGCGGTCGGGTCGTCCGGGTCGTCGTAGTAGGAGTACTCCCCGACCTCGATCAGCGGGGATTTCACCAGCGGTTTGAGCAGCACCACCCGCGGCTGCTCAGGCATCGGATGCAGGATCGTCGGGTCGGCAGGCACAGGCATGGCGAGCGATTCCTCGGCGGTTGTGTGTCAGTGACCGATCCATGATCGCGGTACCGAGCCGTCCCGGACACCGATTTACCAAACCGTACAGTGGACGCAGCGTGCTCCCGCACCCATGCGCTTGAACGGTGAAGTGGGTCAGGCGGCCGCTTCCTGCCGGGCTCCGGCGGTGAAGTGCTGTTCCAGGGTGCCGATGCCCTCGATGCGGGAGATGAGGACGTCGCCGTGGGCGAGATAGCGCGGCGGGGTCTGCCCCATGCCGACGCCGGCGGGGGTGCCGGTGAGGATGACGTCGCCCGGGTGGAGGGTGATGACCTGGGTGAGGCGGGCGATCAAGGTGGGGACGGGGAAGATCAGTTCGTGGGTGTTGCCGTCCTGGACCACCTCGCCGTTGACCTGTGTCGTCAGGCGCAGGTGGGCGGGGTCGGGGAGTTCGTCGAGGGTGACGAGCCAGGGACCGAGCGGGGTGAAGCCGGCGTGTGACTTGCCGAGGCTGAACTGCGGGGCGGGGCCGGACATTTGGAGTACGCGCTCGGAGAGGTCCTGGGCGACGGTGTAGCCGGCGATGTGCTCCCATGCCGCCGCCTCGGTGACGTGGGAGGCGGTGGTGCCGATGACGACGGCGAGTTCGACCTCCCAGTCCACATTGCCCTCGGGGAGACGGACCGTGGTGTACGGGCCGGTGAGGGAGGAGGCGAACTTGGTGAACACCGGGGGCAGTCCCTCGGGAACGGCGAGACCGGTCTCGGCGGCGTGGTCCCGGTAGTTGAGGCCGAAGGCGACCAGCTGGGAAGGAGCCGGGACAGGCGAGCCCAGTTCCGTACGGTCGTAGGGGCGGCCCTCCGGCAGCGACGCCCCGTCGGCCCAGGCGCGGAAGTCGGCCCACTGGGCGTAGACCTTCTGCGGGTCGGGGTCGAAGCGGCCGCCGCTTGCGTCGGCGACATCGACGGCTCCGGTGTCGGTGATCAGGTGCAGCCGTCCGGTCAGGTTGGCGAGGCGCATCGGATTTCCTTCGCGTGTTCGGGATGGGTGCTGCCGGTCAGTCCGGCGGCGGTCAGGGTGAGGTGCTGGGCGAGTACCTCGGCGGCGGCGTCGGGATCACGGGCCAGGGCCGCCTCCTCCAGGCGGCGGTGCTCGCCGACGAAGTCCCGGTCGGGGGTGCGGTGCGCCGACCAGCGGCGGGCCAGTTCGCTCGCGGTCCACATCCGGTCGAAGGTCTCCAGCAGTACCGGGTTGGCGCACCCCTCCAGCAGCGTGCGATGGAAGATCCGGTGGGCCTCGGACCAGGCGCGGCTGTAGTACTCGCCTTCCTGCGGGACGTACACCGAGGTGCGGGCCAGGCGGTGGTGCGCGGCGCGGACCCGGGCCTCCCACTCGACGTCGCCGCGCTCGACGGACATGCGCAGCACGGCCGGTTCGATGGTGCGACGGGCCTCGGCGATCTCCTGCCAGCGCCGGTCGGAGAAGGCCGGGACGGCGAAGCCGCGGTTGTGCAGCCGGTCGGCCAGGCCGTCGCCGACCACCCGCACCAGCGCCTCACGTACGACAGCCAGGCTCACGCCTTGTTCCTCGGCCAGGTTCTGGGGTTTGAGGGCATCGCCGGGGGCGTAGTCGCCCCGCAGGATCGCGTCCCGCAGACGGACGTAGACCTGCTCGGAGAGCATCTGCTTCCCCGGTTTCCGTGCCGAGGCCGGAACGTCAGCCGCTGTGGTCATACTGGCATCGTAGATGATCCGTCTAATAATCGATTATCTGTGCCTGGCGGCAGTCCTCCCGGATCGAGCCGCACCGGCCTGCTCCGACCCGGTCCGGCCTCATCCGAACCCGTTCTCGGTGACCCATGTGGGTCGCGTACCTCACTCTCCGGCCGCCAGGGGCCCGTCCGCCCGGCAAACGAGTACGATATGTATCGGATACAGGGTGTATTCGTTCAGGGGAGGCCACCTCAAGGTGCCGACGACTTCCCGAATCACTCCGCCGCGAAGGCCGCGACGGAGCCCTGTCGAAGGAGTGAGTGCTGTGAGCTTCGCCGTGCCTGCCGACTACGCATCCCGCCCGGTGGCCGTGATCGGCGCCGGGACGCTCGGCCGCCGTATGGCGCTGATGTTCGCGACCCGCGGTGGCGTCGTGCGGATCTACGATCCGTCCGAGTCGCAGCGTGAAGCTGGGGTGGCCTACGTCGAACAGAACCTCGCCGAGGTCGCCGGCCGTCTTGAGGGCGGTGTGCCGGGAACCGTTGTCGCCAGTGGTGTTCTCGCCGAGGCGGTCCAGGACGCGTGGCTGGTCATCGAAGCGGTCCCGGAGCGGCTCGAAATGAAGAAGCGGATCTTCGGTGACCTGGACGCGATCGTCGCGGACGATGCGATCCTCGCGAGCAACTCCTCGTCCTACGCCAGCAGCAACTTCCTCGATCACGTCCGGCATCCCGAGCGCGTGCTCAACATCCACTTCTACATGCCGCCCGCGCAGAACGCGGTCGATGTGATGTCCTGCGGCAAGACCGACCGCGACGTGCTGGACTTCGTGCTGGCCGCACTCCCCGAGTTCGGGGTGTACCCCTTCGAAGCCCGCAAGGAGAGCACCGGGTTCATCTTCAACCGAGTGTGGGCCGCGGTGAAGCGCGAGTGCCTCGAACTGGTCGCGGAAGGCGTGGCCACCCCGCAGGACGTCGACGGGATGTTCCGCGTCAACACCGGGCTGAAGGGGGGACCGTTCCGGCTGATGGACCAGGTCGGTCTGGACGTCGTGCTCGACATCGAGGAGCACTACGCGGCCGAACACCCCGAGTACCCGGAGGCCCCCCGTGTGCTGCTGCGTGATTACATCAGTAGTGGCCGTCTCGGCGTGAAGAGCGGCGCAGGTTTCTACGACGACTACACGAAGGTCTGAACAGGTTCACGATGCCCAAGTCGCCGACCAAGACCCGGCCACGGACGGTAGCCGCCCTGATGAGCAGCGCCCGCGCGCTGTTCATCGAGCGCGGCTACCACGCGACCTCGATCAGCGACATCTGTGGGCACGCCGGGCTCACCCGCGGCGCCTTCTATTCCAATTACCGGAGCAAAGAGGACTTGTTCCTCGCGCTCTACGACACCGAGACCGACCGTGTCCTCGCCAACCTCGAACGGGTCGCACACAACGACACCGACGGCAGGCATCCGGCCGCGCGGGTTCTGGAGCTGCTCGCCGAGCGCCGCAGGGACGACGAGCAATGGTTCCTCGCCTCCATGGAGTTCACGCTCCATGCCGGCCGCAACCCGGACATCGCCGTCCAGCTGGCGCCCCGTGAGGACCGCCTCAACGCCGGTCTCGCCCAGATCCTCGCCGACCTCCTCCACGACGCCACACCGGACGACTGCCGCGACATCGCGATGCTGATCACCGCGCTGCACGAGGGCATCACGGCACAGGAAATCATTCACGGCACCCCGGCCGCCGCCTTCCGCGAACGCATCATCCCTCGGGTACTCGGCGCCATCACCACGGCCTGATCAGTGCCATCACCGCGCCCATGGCCCCGGACGATCACCGATCACGCCTGCCCGCCCTGATGTGCGACAGGGGAGCAGCCGGCGGTTCTGACGCCCGGGCTGGGTTCAACGGCCTTCTCAGTGCGGCGGGGCGGCCCGGCGCGCCGGGTTCGCCACAGGGGGCCCCAGGGCTGATGGACGGCGGGCTGGGGTCGCGGCTCTCGTGGCGGGCGAGAGCGATCAGCCGGCGTGGTCGACGAGGGTCTTGAGGTCGGTCACGGTGTAGGCGAGGTCGAAGTGGAATCCCCTGCCGACACGCTGGATGGCCAGGTCGGCGAGTTCCTCGCCGCGGGCGGGGAGGAAGGCGAGGTCGGCGGTGCCGACCCAGGCGTCGCTGAGGGCGGTGTTGTCCAGGACGGACATCACCAGTTCGTGGACGGCGGGCTTGTCGTGTTGCCCGGCGGCCAGGCGGGGGAAGTGGCGCAGGTTGACGATGGGGCGATTCAACAGGGCGGTGGGGTCGGGAACCGCCTGCTCAAGGGTGATCGTGGCTTCGGCGATGCGCTGTCCGGCGGAGGAGGCGGTGGCGCCGAACTGGCCGCCCGGGCCGAGGACGGGGGTGCCGGGTCCGCCGACGGAATAGGCGCGCGTCTGGTGGACGGTGCCGAGCTTCTTGGGGAAACCCTGGACCCAGCCGCGGGCCATGGCGGAGTCGTTGTCGACATAGATGTAGGGGCACCAGGCCACCGGCGTGCCGTTGTGGCGGGCGTCCAGGGTGACGAGGAGCTCGCGGTATTGCGAGCGTGCGGGGTCCAGATACTCCAGGTCCGTGGAGGAGTACTGCCAGTCGATGAACATCGCGACGCCGCGGCCGGCGGAGTCCGGGTCGGGGATCAGGCCCTCGGGCAGGGTCGCGGCAGCGGCGTCCGGGTCGGCGAAGAACTCCACAGCCACCACGGTGCCGGCGTAGTGCCACGGCGGGGCGGGAGCCAGGTTGGCTATGCCACGGGGGGACAGGGGGACGGTGTAACCCTTCATGTCACGTCCTTGAGAAGAGGCAGAGAGAAACGATACGTATCGTTTCATCGATGCCCCGACGGTAACACGCCTTGACCCTTGAACGAAACGATACGTATCGTTCATGCCATGGCATCCGTCTTTTCCTCAGCCCAGGTGGCCGGTGGGCCGCGCTCTCATTCGAAGATCCTCGACGCGGCACGGTGCGTCCTCTCGGAACAGGGGTACCCGGCGCTGACCATCGAGGCCGTGGCGGCGGCCGCGGGCGTCGGAAAGTCGACCATCTACCGCTGGTGGCCCCGCAAGGAGGCGCTCGTGGCCGACGCGCTCGCCGAGGTCTTCCGCGTCGATGAGATCCCCGACCTGGGCGACACCCACGCCGAGCTGCGCTACGCCGTCGACATGACCATCGACAACTACGCCAACGAGGACATGGCCGCCTCGCTGCCCGCGCTGGCCGCGGGCCTGCTACCCCACCCCGAACTCATGAGCCAGTTCCGGGAGGCCTTCCTGTTCCGCAAGCGTGAGAACATCGCCGTCGCGCTGCGTCGCGCCATCCAGCGCGGCGATCTGCCCGATGACCTCGACACCGACCTCGTCCAGGACGTCTGGGCCGGCACCATTCTCTACCGGCGGCTCATGACCGGCTCCCCCCTCGACGCCGACCTCGCCGAACACCTTGTCCACCTCGTCACCAACACGCCGACGCGACGAACCGACGAGTGTGCCTGAAAGATCGCGGCGGCTGACGGAACGTGCCGGCGCCTCGGAAGCCGCTCTGGTGATCGAGGGCGGGGGTGGCCGCGTCCCCTTTGGGCGTCGTGCGCGTTGTTTCAGGGCGTATCGGCCGACGGTCGGCCGCGCTGGGTCCGACCAACGCGCCTACATCCTCCACGGCACCGTCATCGTCGCCTCGATCCGATTCTGGCTCCGCTCGTGATCCGCGACGGGCTAGTCGCCCGAGCCGGCAGCCGACGGCGGTACCTCGACGACGAAGAACAGGAAGGTGGTTTTGGTCGAAAGGTCCTGGAAGCCGTCGGGGAACAGTTCACGGGCGGCCGGGTCGGGCTGCGGCTCGCTGATGCCGGCAAGGCGGAAGCCGGCGGTGGTGAAGGCATCGGTCATCGCGTGCAACGGCTTGCGCCAGAACCTCATCGGGTAGGGCCGCCCGTTGAACTTCCAGTCGAAGGTATAGCTGGTGGTCGCAAAATAGTCGGGCCGAGGATCCTGGATCGTGTAGGCCACGAAAGGGTGGTCCACCGACGCAATCAGCCGGCCGCCGGGCCTGAGCACTCGCCGCAACTCGGCCAGCGTCGGCCCCCAGTCCTGCAGGTAGTGCAGGACCAGCGACGCGACCACGTCGTCGAACGCACCGTCGGCGAACGGCAGGGGGTCGCTCAAGTCGACCACGTGCAGGGCTACGTCGTCACCGAGCCGCCGCCTTGCCAACGCCAGCATCCCGGCGCTGGCGTCGATGCCGGTGACGACGGCACCGCGGTCGCGCAGTGCAGCGGACAGGGGGCCCGAGCCGCAGCCGGCGTCCAGGATCCGACGGCCGGCCACGTCTCCGGCGAGGGCCAACATCGCGGGCCGCTCGTAGTACGCGTTCACGAGGTTGTTCTCGTTCTCCGCCGAGTACGCCTCGGCGAAGCTGTCGTAGTCATTCGCCTGGGCCGGATCTGCAGGCTGGTCGAAGCTCTCGGGCACGTCGGCTACGCGTTCCATCGTCGCAGCCTAGTAGTCACATGATCCGACGGACAGGCACCTAGGGTGCGCGCACGTTCGTTTGTGCAGGTCGACGTGTTCTCCACGAGCCCGAATCGCGGCTACGCGGTTGAGATCGTGCTTGATGGGACGGATCTGACCGGCGAGGAGATGCAGCGTCTGGCACGCCGGATGGATCTGTCCGGGGCCACGCGGACTACCGGCTGCGCGTCTTCAGCCCCCAGGGCGAACTGCCGTTCGCCGGACAGCGTGTGCGGGTGCGTCAGACGGGCAGCACGGCGAGCCAGTCGGTCAGGAGTCGGTTGACCTCGGCGGGGCGTTCTTGCTGGATCCAGTGGCCACAGCCGTCAAGGAGGTGGGAGGCGACCAGGCCCGGCAGCGTGACCGGGTACGCCTTGATCGCGTCGGCCAGCCAGGTCGTGGAGGCGTCCAGGCTGCCGCCGATGAACAGGGACGGCTGGGTGATGGGGGCGCCGTCGAGGGCGGCGAGGTCCTCCCAGTCGCGGTCGATGTTCCGGTAGCGGTTGAGCGCGCCGGTCACACCAGTGCGCTCGAACTCCCCGGCGTAGACGTCGAGGTCGCTCTCGCTGAGCCAGGCGGGGAGCCGGCCGAGGGGGAACCGGTCCCGCAGCGTCCCGGCGCTACTGACGAAGTGCGGAGCGGGGGCGCCGGGTGCGGGCATGGTGTCGGCGGACAGGGCCGCGTAGAAGCCCGCGAGCCAGCCGCGTACATCGGGTTCGATCTCGGCCTCGGCGCGGCCGGGCTCCTGGAAGTACGAGATGTAGAACTCCTCGTCGCCGCTCATCCGGGCGAAGACGTCGCTGGGGCGGGGTCCGCCGCGCGGGGCGTAGGGAACGCTCAGCAGTCCCACCGCGCGGAAGACCTCCGGCCTCAGCAGGGCGGAGTTCGCGGCGATGGCGGCGCCCCAGTCGTGGCCGATGACCACCGCCGACTCCTCGCCCAAGGCGTGCACCACCGAGACGTTGTCCTCCACGAGGTCGAGCATCCGGTACGCGTCTGTCGCGGCAGGCTTGGAGGAGCGGCCGTAGCCGCGGACATCGATGGCGACCGCGCGGTATCCCGCCGCCGCGAGTACCGGCAGTTGGTGGCGCCACGAGTACCAGGACTCCGGGAAGCCGTGGACGAGCAGCACCAGCGGCCCGGTTCCCTGCTCCACGAGGTGAATCCGGCCTCCGGGTGAGGACACCAGCCGGTGTGTGATCTCTGCGATGTGCTGCGACATCTGTCCCTCCTCCAGGGCCGTTGGCCTGCTGTGTGCCAAGACGCCCTTTTCCGCAGTTCCGTTGATCCAACGCCGATCATGCGGATAGTCCTGCCGAGAAGACGAGTTTGTTTGCCGATGCAGCAAGTCCGGCTCTCGGCGCTGGCACGCCTCGGTCGGGTGGAGGCTGGAGCCGGAATAGGACCTGGCTGCGGTGCGGCGCCCGGAGGGTGAAGTTGAAGCAACGGTCCAACTCGCCTTGATGCGGCAGCCGCTATGACGGCATCGCGACCGCCGTCTCGTGACGTGCTGTCGGAGATCAGTCTGCGGGTCGGAACCGGAGCGCCGACCAGGTGTCGTCGATCGCAACCTGCCGTACGGGCCGCACGCCCCGCTCGGACAGCGCGGCGGCCAGGGTGTCGCGGTTCAAGTCCGTTCCGAGCTTTCCGCCCTTCGGGTAGGCCACCCAGGCGAGAGCATCGCGCTGCGCGGCGGCAAGCGCCGCCTGCGCGTCCGCCGCGAGAAGGTCATCGGAGGTGGTCACGAAGGCGAGCACCGCATCGGCCGAGGCCGCGTCACCCATGGCCTCAACCTCCAGGTGGACGTCGTCGGGCTTGCCCAGTACAGCGACACTGTGACCGGGCTTGATCTGCAGCTTGCTGATGACAGACACCCGCCTGATCCTGCCACCCGAAATGCGGCTCCGCACGCCGCGCGCCACCGTGTTTCGCTCCCGGTGGAGATCGGTGTTGCGGGATGGGCGCGGACCGCCGTGGAATCGACGCTGCCCAGGGACAGGTCCGTCGGTCCGCGGTGGGCGGCCTCGGCGATCATGCCCTCCGGCAGGACATGGAAGACGCCGGCCTCGCGCCACTGGCGAACCGCTGGTAGACCGTTTGCCAGGCCTCGGATTTCGGCGGCAACTCCCGCCACTGGCAACCGGTACGGAACCGCCAGATCACCCCCTCGAACTGCTCGCGCAGGTGCTCCGGGAAGGGGCCGTAGCGGCCGACCGGCAGGAATGTCTCGATCAGCGCCCACTCGATATCGCTGAGTTCATGTCGCGCCACGCGAGCGCGCTGCCGGCTATGCGCGTTGTCGATGTGCCGGGGCCGGCGGTGATTGCGCCGGCCCCGCCAGATCACTGCTCGCGGCGGTCTGGTCTGGCGATCCTGAAACGGGCCACGTTGCCCTCGGTGGCCCACCGGTGGAAGCCCGCCTTCTCCAGCACGCGCACGGAGGCCGGGTTGGACAGCTCCGCGCCCGCGGCCACGGTGTGGACATCGGGCAGGGCGAGGGCGAAGTTCGCTAGGGCCCGGGCGGCCTCGGTGGCATAGCCCCGGCCGCGGCGGGACGCCACAAGGCCGTATCCGATCTCGATGGTTCCCCCGGTGGGAGGCCAGAACAGGCCGATGGAGCCCACCACCAGGCCACTGTCACGTTCGACGATCAGACGGTGGCCGTGTTCGCCGAGCCAGGTGGGGTGCTGCTCGAAGAGGCCGGCGATGACGCGGTCGCCTTCGGCAGGGAAGTCGTCCGCCCAGAACACCGACCTGGTGTTGCCGAGGACCGCAGTCGCCTCCGCGGTGGTCCAGGGCCGAAGAACAAGGCGGTCGGTGGTGAGCTGCTCAGGGGCTGATGAAGAGGAGGCAGACATGGATCACTCCTGGTCGTGGGAACGACCGGGCCGCGCTGTGTTATCGCGCGGGCCGGATGAGGGCATGCAGACGAGAGCCGACGGCGGCCATATTCATCACCCTCCTCATCCCGTGATCGCGCGTCTTTCGCGCTGGCGTGACAGTAGCAACCCTCGCCCCGCCTGTGCGAAGGGTTTTCGATCAGTCGTCAGCCGCCACAGTCAAATGGAGTTGCCGCAGCGCCCGTGATCCGCTTGGGTCGATGCCCGTGACTGCCGTGAACAACCTGATACGCCCCGACCGGTACCCGCGTTCGTCCCGCTACGATCCTGCCTGGCTGCTCGATCTGGACATGGGGCCGAATCCGTTGTGGCTGCTGGAGGACCTGGCCCGGGACCTTGATCTGCGGCCGGGGATGCGGGTCCTCGACCTCGGTTCGGGCAGGGGCGCCACCTCGGTGTTTCTGGCCCGCGAGTACGGCGTCCAGGTTGTCGCCGCCGACTGGTGGATCAGCGCGGACGAGGCGGCCGCCGTCTTCGCCGAGGCCGGTGTCGCCGACCGCGTGGAAGCCGTACGCACAGAGGCGCATGTCCTGCCGTTCGAGGCGGACAGCTTCGACGCCATCGTGAGTGTCGACGCGTTCGAGTACTTCGGCACGGCGGACACCTATCTGCCCTACCTCGTACGGTTCCTGCGTCCGGGCGGGCAGCTGGGCGTAGCGACACCCGCATTGACCCGGGAAATCCGCGAGCTCGGAGCGATCCCCACGCACATCAAGAAAGCGGTCGGCTGGGAAGCGATCGCCTGGCACACAGCCGAGTGGTGGCGCTTCCAGTGGGAGATCACCGAACTGGTGACGGTTACCTCCGCCCGGCTCCAACAGGACGGCTGGCGCGACTGGCTCCTGTGGACCCAGGCATGCGCCGAACACCAGAGGGACAACCAGGCAAACCAGACCGTGATCGACATGCTCACCGCGGACGGAGGCGAGTTCCTCACCTTCGCTCTGATGACTGCTCGAAAGAACTGACCAGGGCGCTGCTCGTGCACGGCTGCCTGACCGCCCGAGCGCCTGAACACATTGATCACGACTCCGAACAGGCCCCTCGGGCGTGTCTGGCAATTGACCGTGAGGCGGGCAACGTCGTTGAAGTAGCGACCAGCGATCGAGAAGACTGCCGCCGTGAGCTCTCGACGTTACGTAACTCTCGATCAGGACGACACGGCCGACGGGTGGTTGCACGTGGTCGTCGAGGCACCGACCGGCGTCTTCTACCACCAGCAGTACGGCGGTCACGCATGCCGACAGGGGCAGGTGGAGGGCTTCCTGGTGCCGGTGTTCGGTCCTGATGCGCTGGACTCACGGCGCCAACCGTTCGAGGAGGAGTTCGCCGGCGGCGGCACGTGGAACTACTCGTGGGCGGACGATGAACGCAGGAAGCTCCGCGGAATCATCGAGACCATCCGCTACTGGGCATTCGACGGACACACCGAGGAGCTGCATGCCCTGAGGCTGGGCGAAAGCCGAATCCGTGACGCTGATGAGTCATGGATTCCGGTGATCACGCCGGATGGGCCTGGAATGCTGCTGTGGGCCAACTCGGATTAAGTTGTCCAATCCGCCGATTCGACCCCTGCCTCAGCCCTTTCACCTCGCCCCACCACAAGATCAATACCGGAGTCCCCCTCTCCTGTGACGGCAAGCGCCGCCCGCTCGCGATCCTGGTGATGCCAGGCCGACGCCACGGCAGCGTCCGCGCACGCCTTCTTCCGGGACGGAGCCGCACCCTCGCATCGGCCTGGGCCGACCACGCTGTCCGCCTGATCGGGTCGTCGCAGACAGGGCATAAAGCCCTGCTTGTCGATGAACTACCCAATCGCCACCCCTGCGTCTGTAGCGTCGTTGCACGTCACTTTTGCGATGCGATGCGGGAGACGTCGTCGAGAACTCTTTGACGATGGTGGCATAGCGGAATGGCACGGTGCGTCGCGTGGTGGAGCCTATGTCCCGGATCCAAAGGGTGACCGTCTCGCCGGGGGAGAGGTGGACGTCGCTCACCGCTTCCGTGCTGGACCGGCGGGCGGGCAGTAGACGGGAGAGATCCAGTGCTCGCGTGCGCCATCGGTGGTGCCGCTCGTGGCGGCGGTCTGGAAGGAGCCCGCGCTGAGGGGGCGTCAACCGCCCCACGCGCACCTCGGCTTCTGGCTGAGGCGGCGGAGGGGGCGGCCCTGCGTCCCGGACCCCCGGCGACCCGTGCGTGAAGGCCGGCCGGGGCCGCTCGCCGGCCCCCGGACCGTGGCGCCGAAAACACTTGACTGTGAACTTCGCGCTCAAAAAGTCCCGTTGGCCTCGTTGACATGTCGTGAGTACACACGTTTCACTCGACACTCGCGCATGGCAACGTTGTCAGGCCGTTCGAGCGACCCGGCACCGTTGTCTGTCGCTGGCGTTCCCGATCTTCGGAACGTCAGCACCTAAGGTGCGAAGCACGAACCGCTGCGGAGGCAACCGATGGTCCGACCTCGACGTTCAGCTGCGCCACGTAACCGAAAGAGACTTCGCCAACGCCTGGCCGTGGTCTCCGTCCTGGGCATCGCCGTACTACCGCTACCGGCGGTCGGCGGCGCCTATGCCGCGAGCGCCGCAACGCCGGCCTTCGTGAAGGACCCCGCGTCCCTCGTCAACCCCCTCATCGGCACCTCGGGTGCGGTGGACACCTTCCCCGGCCCCGATATGCCGGCCGGCATGGTGCAGTGGGGTCCCGACACGACGCCCGACCGCCCCTCGGGCGGCGGCTACGAGTACGACGACAACAAGATCTCCGGCTTCAGCCTCACCCATGTCTCGGGACCCGGCTGCGGCGTCGCGGGCGACCTGCCCATCCTGCCGGTGACCGGCGCACTGTCGGGCAACCTCGGCAATACGTCTGTCGGTTTCAACCACAGCGACGAGCAGGCCGGCATCGGGTCCTACAAGGTCAGCGACGCCAACGGGGTCGAGACCCAGCTGACCGACACCACCCGCGCGGGCCTGGGCAGCTTCACCTTCCCCGCGGGCAGCCAGGCGAACCTGCTGCTCAAGCTCAGCGGGGGCGCCACGCAGGTGGACGGGACCCGCGTCCAGGTGGTGAGCAAGAAGGAGATCAGCGGCTCGATCGACAGCGGTCACTTCTGCGGCGCGAGCAACCGCTACACGCTGCACTTCGACATCAAGTTCGAACAGCCGTTCACTGCGAGCGGCACCTGGGTCGGCAGCACCATCAACCCCGGAGCGACCTCGCTGAAGGCGGGCAGGGCCCAGCAGACCCTTCCGACGCACCCGTCGAAGCCGCTCAAGGAGAGGCACTTCACCGTTCCCGCGGCACCGTCCCCGACCGTACACGGGAGCGGCAGCAAGGCCTCCGGTACGCCGTCCCCGGCGCCGAGCGGTGCAGTTGCGCCCCGGGCGTCCGCCACGGGCAAGACCGGCAGTACGAGCAAGGCCGTCCAGCCCCCCACGACGGGTGCGAACGGCATGTACCTGACGTTCGACACGTCCGCCAACCCGACGGTGAACGCGAAGGTCGGCATCTCGTACACGAGTGACGCCAACGCGGCCGACAACCTCACCACCGAGATCAAGAACTGGAACTTCGATGCCGTCAAGCAGGCGAACCACGACGCCTGGAACGCGGTGCTGAACAAGATCCGGATTGGCGGCGGCTCCTCGGACCAGCAGGTGCAGTTCTACACCGCGCTCTATCACGCGCTGCTGCACCCGAACGTCTTCTCGGACGCCAACGGCCAGTACATGGGCATGGACAATCAGGTCCACAAGCTGGCCAAGGGGCAGCAGGCCCAGTACGCCAACTACTCGGGCTGGGACACCTACCGCTCCCAGACCCAGCTGATGGCGATGGCCGAGCCCAAAGTCGCCAGCGACGTCGTGACCTCGATGCTCAACGGTTACGACCAGACGGGCCTGCTGCCCAAGTGGGCCTCCAACAACGGCGAGAGCTACGTGATGGTCGGTGACCCGGCCGCCGGCATCATCGCCGGCGCGTATGCCTTCGGTGCCCGGGGCTTCGACACGGACAAGGCGCTCGCCGCCCTGCAGCACGAGGCCACCGTCCCGAACAACGACCGCCCCGGCGAGTCCGTGCGGGACGCGAAGGGCTACCTCCCGCTGGACGAGAACGACTACGGCTGCTGCAACTTCTACGGCCCGGCCTCCACACAGCTGGAGTACGACTCCGCCGACTACGCTCTCGCCGCCTTCGCGAAGTCGCTGGGCAAGACGGCCGTCTACAAGAAGTTCGCCACCCGCGCCCAGGACTGGATGAACGTCTTCAACCCGCAGACCGGCTACATCCAGGGAAAGAACAAGGACGGCCAGTTCGCGGGCGGATTCACCCCGGGCACCTCCAACGGCTTCGTGGAGGGCACGTCGGCCCAGTACACGCCGATGGTCCCCTTCAACCTCCAGCAGCTCATCCAGGCACGCGGCGGTGACAAGGCCTACTCGTCCTTCCTGGACAGCCTGCTCGACAACATCACGAAACCCGGCAACACCGACGCCGACCTGAGCAACGAGCCGAGCGTGGAGATCCCCTGGGAGTACAACTACACGGGCGAGCCGTGGAAGACCCAGGCGGCCGTCCGCGAGGCCCAGCAGAAGCTGTACTTCAACGCTCCGGTCGGCTCGTTCGGCAACGACGACCTCGGCGCGATGAGCTCCTGGTACGTCTGGTCGGCGCTCGGCATGTACCCGGAGACCCCCGGCGCGGACACGCTGGCGCTCGGCAGCCCTGCGTTCCCGGCGGCCAAGGTGACCTTCGGTGACGGCAAGACGGTGCAGATCAATGCGCCGCAGGCCGCGCCCGACGCGCCGTACGTGCAGTCGCTCGACGTCAAGGGCAAGGAGTGGAAGACCTCCTGGCTGACCTACCAGCAGTTCAAGGGCGCGGGCACGGTCGACTTCACGCTCGGCACCACTCCCGACAAGTCCTGGGCGTCCGACTCGTCGGCGGTGCCGCCGTCGGACACCACGGGCGGTGACCGGGTGTTGGCCGCGACCGGTCCCACCAGCGATGGTCTGGTGCTTCAGCCGAACGCGTCCGGTGACGGCACACTCGACCTGACCAACCTCGGCAGCAAGGACGTCACGGCCGACTGGAAGGCGACGGCGCCCTCCGGCGTCACCCTGGACACGATGTCCGGCTCGGTGACCGTGCCGGCCTCCGGCAGTGCCGAGGCGAAGGTCCATGTGACGGCGGGCGCGAGCGAGGGGACGTTCCCGGTCACCTTCGCGCTGACCGACCACAGCACCGGCGCGGCACTGAGCGGGGCGACCCTCCGGGTGGCCGTGGCCAAGGCCGGTGCGCTGTGGCCGTACGACACCAACGAGGGCATCTACCCCGACGGTGCGAAGTACTCGGGCGGCTTCGACGGCGGCGGTTGGGCGTTCTCGCAGAACGCGCTGTCGGCGGCGGGCGTCACGAGCGGCTCCACCGTCACGGTCGACGGCATCTCCTACACCTGGCCGACGGTGACCTCCGGTCAGCTGGACAATCTGGAGATGGCCGGCCAGACCATCCCGATGCCGGCCGGTACGTCGGGCGCGTCGCTGGGCCTGCTGGGCACGGCGGCCAACGCGCCGACCGACGGCAGCGGAGTCTCCGGCACGGTGACCGTGACCTACACCGACGGCACCACCACCAAGGCGACGGTCGGCTTCTCGGACTGGACGCTGAACGCCGGGTCCAGCAAGCCGCTCCGGGGTGAGACGACGGCCGTCTCGACCGGCTACCGGAACACCGGCAGTGGAGGCCGGGACAACGTGAAGACCTACGTCTTCGCCACGAAGGTCTCGCTCGACGCGTCCAAGCAGGTGGCGTCGGTCACGCTGCCGGTGACGGGTTCGACGGGCTCGGACCACCTGTTCGCCTACGGCTTCGGCCACTGAGGCCGACAGGCGCTGACGACGACGGGCCGGTTCCCGGGCGTGAGCCCGGGGCCGGCCCGCCATCATCTCGCCATCCGATCAGCTCGGCGTGGGCGGCCACGTTCAGCGGTCCGCCTCCTCACGAGTGTCGGCGCCGGCTCCGTCCGAGCCCGTCGGCTCGGCCCTGAGACGTTCAGCCCGGCCGGTCGAACGCCCATCGTCGAACCCCCCATTACTTTGGCGCATTGACCCTCGATTTTCGTCGTCCGGTCAATCTCGGCCACTAGACCTGCCGCTGACCAGTGTCGCTCGCGGGCCACGTTGCACGGTCGCACCGGGCCGCCCAGCCCGCCCGTGAGGGATTCCCTGCGATCGAGGAAATCTGATGCGAGCTGTCCAACTGATCACCGCGCCGATCGCCGTCTTCATGGCCGTGGCGGGCCTGGCCGCGCCGGCCACGGCAGACACGCTCCCGAGCGGGAGCTCCCATACGAGACACATCGAAGTCCGCCGCGATCACCCGGATGTACGGGTGCCGATCGTCGTGTCGAGGTCGGGCGAGGCTGTCATCGACCTGAACGCCGCGGCACCGGGCACCGACTGGGCCGTGGCGGGTGCCGAGTCGGCGGTCGTGTCCATCTCGGTCGACGGCCACCACGCCACCGACCTCGTCGTCTCCGGCGGGCAGCCCCTTCACCGGCAGCTCGCGCTCGGTCACCTCTACGCGGGTGTGCACAGGCTGCGCCTGCACTTCTCCGACGAGGGCTCCCCGGCGGCCGCCACCTCCGCCCTCGTCGATGCACTGCGGGTCACGACCTACGCGCCGAACAGCCCCGAGTACCTGGTGCTGCGCTACGCGCCGGTCGTCTACGGGCGCGGCCTCGCCGACCTCGGCAGCCCGTACCAGAACGCCACCACTGACACGCCGCTCATCGCCTGGCACGAGATCGCCCCGGCCGCCACTCCCGGCCACCAGGTCCTCACCTACTCGGTCGTGTGGAGAAACGAGGACGGCGGGACGAACACCCCTGCGCTGATGGCTCGTTGGGGTCGCACGACCGACATCGAGTGGATCTACTCCGTGGAGGTCGACGAGCACGGCCACCGGGTTGCGGGCAGCGACACCTACCAGGCGCCCAACCACGCGACGCTGCACTTCACCGGCAAGTACGAGGACGATCACGCCCTGCTGGAGACCTGCACATCGAACAACAACATGTGCGACGTCGTGGACGACCCGATGCGCTTCTTCCTGTCGACTCTGCAGACGCTGCCGGCCGGTCAGCCTCGCGAGCACCTCATGGACATCAACCCGTGGACCTACGAGATCATGGCCAAGGAGATGCTCCGCGAGCACAAGGCCGAGGCTCCTTCGGCGTCCACGGCGTTCACGCCCGACATGAGCGACCAACGCAACTACCTGTACGCGGTGGTCAAGGAGAACACTCAGCCCGCCAACACGGACTCCTCCTGGGTCGGAGTCTCCCTCGGTGTGCGCCTCGTCTCCGGGCAGACCGTCTACCTGTCCCACCACGTCGATCCGACCTGGTCGATCAGCCGTGACCTCCCCGCGGCCACGACCGTCGAGCTGCCGGCCGGCACCAAGGCCGAGGACATCGCCGAGGTGAGCGTCCATCGTGTGGTGGTCGGCACGGACACCGGCGCCACTGTGCACGTCACGGGCATCAACCGGGGCTTCTTCCTCGGCCAGGACTACCGTCCCCAGCAGTCGTTCCTGACCTGGAGCGGCGATGTGACCCTCGATGCGAACAACACCTCTGCGGTGATCTGGCGCCGCTGACGCCGTTCGTCGGGCGGGTGCCGGCCGCGGCGGTCGGCACCCGGTGCCGGCATCGACCGGACCTCGGCGCTGCTGACCGGGCAATGGCGTCACAGCGCACGCGACTGTCTGACCGGTCGGACCGGCGCGAGCCTGCGGCACGGATGGGGGGCCGGCCCCCTGCGATGCGCCCCTTGGTCGGCCGGCCCCTCCGTCCTGTGTGCCTCAGGTCTGCGAAAGCCTTACGGGTAGCTGACCAGGTAGGCCACATTGCTGCTGGCGGTCACCTGGTTGCCGGTGTTGTCGATGATGTGGTTGATGGTGCCTGCTCCGCCCAGGACCGTGGTGACCATGCTGTGGAACTTCACCGTGGACGTGGTGGGCACCTCGATGGCATGGCCGAGGACCACGGAGGGGTTGTCCCGGAGATAGGCGTAGACACCCACCCCCCATGCCTCGTGGGAGGTGACCGAGTTGGCGACCTTGTACGAGGCGTAGCCGAGGTCGCCCCCACTGGTGGTCCAACTGGACTGGTTGGGCACGTCGTAGGGGGTCTCGCTCTGGTAGAAGTACGTGCGGCCGCCGTTGCCGTTCCAGGTGGTCTGGTACTTCTGGTAGTGCTCCACGGCCAGGCCGTACATGGTCACGTTGTTGCCGTTGACGATGAGTCCGTTGGCGGCCGGGTTGGTCGTCCAGCCGACGCCGTTGGTGTGGTCCGCGCGCCACAGCCACAGGTCGGCACCGACCACGTCGTTGCTGTTGATCACCAGCGTCTGGGTGGCCTTGCCCGCGACGTCGCCACCGATGCGGAAGAACACGTCGTGCAGCACGATCGGGTCGGCGCTGTGACTGGCGGTCGAGCCGGCCGGGCCAACCTGCATCAGTGTGTTGGAGTTGGTGGTGTTCGCGCTGATCAGCAGTCCGGCGATGTCGATGCCGTCGACGTCGGCAGTGGTGATCGCGGTGACGCCGTTGTCCGGCACGAGGGTGGCCAGACCCAGCCCGAGGACCACCGTGTCGGGGCGGGTGATGTTCAGCGGGGCGGACAGGTGGTAGACGCCCGGGGTGACGATCAGGTTCTGCCCCGCGGCGAGCGCGTTGTTGATCGTCGTGGCGGTGTCACCGGGTTTGACGATGTAGAACTGGCTGATCGGCAGTGACGTGCCCGGAGCGGTGCCGTTGACCCAGTCCGGGCCCTGCACATTGGTGCGCGCCGACGGGACGAACACCTGCCAGTTGCCCGAGCCGTCGACGTAGATGAACGGCTTCTCGCGCATCACCGGGCTCTGGGCGACGGTGGTGTACTGCGGATTGGGGAAGCTGGTCGCCGGGGCGCCGGTGTCGCCGACGAAGACCATGTTCCAGTTGTGCCCGGTCCAGCCGCCGTTCAGGGCGGTGTTCTGGGTGAGGAACTGCTGCTGGGTCCCCGAGTTGATCTGGCCGGATATGCGGGAGTTGCCTATGTAGCCGCCGCTGGACCAGTTGGTGGTGGTGCCGTGGGTGTCGTCCCACAGCTTCATGTTGCCGTGTACGTCCACCCGCCGGAACGGGTCGGCCTGCGAGACGGCCCACATGGTGCTGCCGGAGCTGGGGCTCACCGACATGTTCTCGACGTCGCGCCAGAAGTTCTGCGTGGCGTTGCCGTCGCTGGTGTGACCCTCGACGTGCACGCCTCCACCGGTGATCGACACCTGGTCAGGTGACAGGCCCAGCCCGGAGACCTGCGTGTAGTAGCCGACCGGGATGTCGACGTTGTACGTGCCGGGGGTGAACAGCAGCGCGTTGCGCTGGGTGCCGAACTCGTTGGTCTGCTGGGTGCCGTAGACCGAGTTGATCTTGGACTGGATGGTGGACACCGGCATCGACGGATCGAAGACCGTCACGTTCGGTCCGAAGTCCGGGGTGTTGGGCGGTGGGGTGATGCCACCGGTGAATGTGAAGGACTGGGCGCTGGTGCCGTTGCAGGTGTACTGCTGCAGCTGGACGCTGTCGGCGGTGGACGCCGACGGCACGTCGAGGCACTTGCCGCTGTTGCGGTTGACGAAGTGGTACGCGCCGGACGCCTCGGCGACCGGCAGCCACTGCTGGTTGGCACCGCCGCCGTAGAGCCACAGCTGGGTCAGTGCGCCGTCGGCGGTGGAGACGTCGGTTTCGTCCCAGACCTGGTTCGGTGCGGAGGCCGCGCCGATCCGGTAGTAGCCGCTGTCGGTCGCGGTGAACTGCCACGACTGGGCGCCGCTGCCGTTGCAGGTGTACTGCTGCACGGCGGTGCCGTTGCCGGTGGCCGCAGCGCGAGCGTCCACGCACTTGCCGCTGCTCCCGTTGACGACGGTGGTCGGAGTGGTGGGGATGGTCGCGGCGCTGGCAGCCGGGGCGGACACCAGCGCGATGCCGGCGGCGGCCGGCAGTAGGAGGGCGGTCGTAAGGACTGCTGTACGTCTGTGGTGACGGCGGGCTCGGACGAGCACGGCGAGAACGTGGGTCACGCGTGTCTCCTCGGTCGCGTTGTGGGGCGCGATGCGGATGGGACGGTAGGCGCAGCCTGTCGAGGCGTCAATACACATCAAAAGATAAGTCGTGAACTATGTTGCCGGAGAGGGGCGGAGAGGAGAGCGCCGCCCCCACAGGACGGTGTGGTCGTTGAGTTACTGCTGGTCCAGCCGTACCAGTAGACGCTGCGTGGCATCCTCCCGGCTCAGGCCCTGGTCGACAGCTGGTGACCTTCCCCTGGGGGCTCGGTGCCCGGCCCGCTCGTCGAGATGGTTGCCTTTCTACGTCTCGTAGTAGTTTGGATGGTCGAAGACAGCCCTGCTGGTAGGGAGAAGAGGAGGTGCCGGGTGGCGGGCGGTAAGGGCGGCCGGGGAGAGGCCCGGCGGCGTGCGCGGGGTGAGCTGGAAGGGGAGGTGCTGGCTGCCTTGTGGGCGGCCGGCGGACCGGTGACCGCGGCGGTGGTCCAGGAACAGGTGGCCGGAGCTGCGTACACGACGGCGCTGACGATCCTGACGCGGCTGTGCGACAAGGGGCTGGTGACCCGGCAGCGGGAGGGCCGCGGTCATGTGTATGTCCCCGTCGACGATCAGGCTGGGCTCGCGGCGGCAGGGATGCACTCGCTGCTGGACGAGGGCGGGGATCGTGCGGAGGTGCTGGCCCGGTTCGTCTCGGAGCTTTCGGCGGAGGACGAGCAGCTGTTGGAACAGTTGTTGCACGGCGACTCCCCCGACCGCGGGTGACACGTGTTCTGGCCGGTCCCGATGTATCTGCCGCTGCTGGTGAGCGCGGTGCTGGCGCTGGTCGCGCCGTGGGTGGGGCGTCGGATGCTGCCGCGTGCGGGGACATGGGCGATGGTGTGCGCGGCGGTCGTCGCGGCCGGTACGTGGGTGACCGAGCTGGCGATTCTGGCCTTCACCGCAGTGGAGCAGGTGCCTCTGGTGGCGGCACAGGGGCCGTGGTCGGTGAGTGTGCTGGCGGCGGAGGATCCGGTGAGCCGGAAGGTCGCCGCCCTGTGCGCCGGGGTGGTGATGCTCGTGGTGGTCAGTGTGACGGTGGCGTCCTGGCGTCACGGGCGGGCCCTGGTCGGCGCCTGGCGGGAGTGCCGGGAGCTGGCTGCGGGCGGGGACCTGGCCGTGGTCGATGATCCGGTGCCGACGGCGTTCGCCGTGCTGGGTATGCCGGGGCGGGTGGTGGTCTCCTCCGGGATGCTGCGGGTGCTGGACGCGCGGGAGCGGCAGGCTCTGCTCGCCCACGAACGGACGCACCTTCGGCATCGGCACCATCTGTTCTCGCTGGTGCTGCATCTGACGGCGGTGGTGAACCCGTTGCTGCGGCCATTGGAGCGGGCAGGAGCGTTCGCAGTGGAGCGGTGGGCGGACGAGGCGGCCGGTGTCGTCGTGGGAGACCGGCCGCTGGTCGCACGGGCGATAGCGCGGGCAGCCCTGGCAGCGAGCCGGGCCAGGCGGGCGGCGCTGTCCGCGACCGGTGGGCCGGTGCCGCAGCGTGTGCGGGCGCTGCTGGATCCGCCGATGCCCCGTCGCCGGGGCATGACCGCGGCGTTCGCGGTTCTCATGGCGGTCTGCTGTGCGAGCCTGGCCATCACGGCGCACGACACGGAGCGGCTGTTCGAGGCCGCGATGCACGCGCCCGCTACCGCCGCGCAGTTGCGCATGCGGTAACCGTCCCGGGCGCTGCCCGGCCTGCTTCCTGAGGCTTGGCAGCGGACGGTCGACGACACCCCCGTGTTGCGTTCGGCCAGTAGTACGGTTTTTGGGCCACCGTGTTCCCCGCGTGCGCCGCGTTCGCCATCCCGCCGGGTGGCCTGGCTGTTGCCCCTCGTGCTGGAACGCTGAAGAACGCCCCGGCATCGGCGACGCGCCGGGCTCGGCAGCGCGTAGCGGCCGAACCATGCAACGAGGTGCCGGCCGACGTAACGGCCAATGAGGCGCAGCGCGCCGCGGCTCAGTGCGGCGGCCAACGGGTGGCCCAGCGGTGCAGGCCAGGCTGGTGAGGTAGGCGACGGGGAGGTCGAGGAGCGCCGAGCCGAGCGGGTCATGGTGGGGGGAGTGGGCCCCGACGTAGACCCGGGTGAAGTCCTCCGCCACAGCGAAGACCGCGGCGATGACGCTGAGACGGCGGTCCGACAGGAACAGGGCGGCCACTGTCGCGACGGCCACGGCGGTGTGCCTGGACGCACCTGCGAAGGGCGTGAGACCTGGGGCCGTCGGCGGATCGTCCCTCTCCGTTTACTTCTCCTCTTACCTATATTTCTACGTCTTGTAGTAGAACGTGTATGCACACTCCTGAGCTGCCGGGTTCGGGGTCCGCTCCCGAACTCCTCGCCCCGGGATGACCGTTCCCTAATTTCTACATCATGTAGTAGCTTCGGCTGTCGGCGCCTCCGCAATCGCTCCGTGGTCCAGGTCCGTGTACAGGCGCGGCCTCGGCCTGCGCACGGCGCCGTCCTGGCCCTGGGCTTGCCCAGCCGTGCCCCCGCATCCCCTCAGGAGGCTGATCGACCGTGCCCGACCGTCACGACCCGCTGCCGGGCCCGATGCCTCCCCTGTCCGCTGCGCCACCGCAGGAGCCAGGAGTTCGGCGGATCGCCGTCATCTCCGCGAGCGTCGGCGCCGGACACGACGGCGCCGCCGCCGGGCTCACCGATCGCCTGACCGCGCACGGATTCCTGGTGGACCGGTACGACTTCCTCGACCTGTTGCCCGCGCGCGCAGGCAAGCTGCTGTGCGGCGGTTATCACCGCCTGCTGACCTGGGCTCCGGAGGGCTACCAGCGCCTCTACAAGGCCACTGATCAGGCTTCGCGCCCCGGTGCGGTGTGGCGGGCGCTGTTCCGCAGCGCCGAACAGCCCACGCTGCGGGCACTGGGTCCGGACACGTGCGCGGTCATCTCGACCTACCCGGGGGCCAGCCAGGTCCTCGGCGCGCTGCGGCAGCGCGGCCTGCTGAAGGTGCCCACCTTCACCTACCTGACCGACTTCTCCGTCCACGCGATGTGGGTCGCCCCCGGCATCGACGCGCACCTGGCCGTGCACGCGATACCCGCGGCCCAGGCCCATGCGCAGGGCGCGGCTGGTGTCACGGTCGCCGGCCCCGTCACCGATCCGCGCTTCGCCCCCACCACTGGCAGTCAACGCCCCGCCGCACGCGCCCGGTTCGGTCTGCCGGAGCGCGTGCCGCTGGCCTTGCTGGTCGCGGGCTCGTGGGGGGTGGGCCCGGTGCGACGGGCCGCCGCCGAGATACGCGAGACGGGAGTGGCGGTGCCGGTGGTGGTGTGCGGGCGGAACCAGGCTCTCGCCGAACAGTTGCGGCAGGACGGCATCGAGCACGTCTTCGGCTGGGTGGACGACATGCCGGGGCTGATGCACGCCTGCGACGTTCTGGTGCAGAACGCCGGCGGGCTGACCTCACTGGAGGCAGTGGCCGCCGGGTTGCCGGTGGCCAGCTATCGCTGCATCCCCGGCCACGGCCGCACGAATGCCCAAGCGTTGGAGGAGGCCGGACTCGCCGCCTGGATCCGTACCCCTGAGGACCTGGGTCCCGTGCTCGCCGAACTCCTGCACGGGGAACGCGGCCAGGCTCAACGCGCGGCGGGAATCGCCCTGCATCGATCCGCCCCCGGGCCGCTACCCGCCGTCGCTGCACGATGCGGAGGCGCGCCCACACCGCCCGCTCCGTCCCGGACGGTCCGCCGCCTGGGCCGCCGGCGGCTCGCCCTGACCGCCACCACCGTGGCGACCACCGTCTCCCTGGGCGTCGCCGCCCCGCTCGCTTACGCCTACTCCGAAGCCCCCGCACGCTTCACCGCCGTAGCCCACTACCTGGACGGAGACAGGCGATGACCCCGGCGCGCCCCGCCCTGCTCGCTTCGGCCGCGGTCCTGCCCGCGCTCGCCGCCCTGCACGCGGCACCCGTGATCTCCACTTTCGGGCCGCTGCGCAACACGGCCATGCCGCGCCTGGCCGGGCGGGGCCGGCCGGACCACATCGCCCTCACCTTCGACGACGGCCCCGACCATCTGTCCACTCCGCACTTCCTCAGCCTTCTCGAAGCGCGCGGGGTCCGTGCCACCTTCTTCCTGCTCGGCTCGATGCTGGTCCACTCGCCCGGGCTGGCCAAGGAGATGGCCGGCGCCGGGCACGAAATCGCCGTCCACGGCTGGCACCACCGCCCCCTCTTGGTGCGCGGCCCCCGCGCCACCTACGACGACCTCGCCCGCGCCCGCGACGCCGTCGCCGACGTCACCGGCCGAGCGCCGACGCTCTTCCGGCCGCCGTACGGAGTGATGACCACCGCTGCCCATCTGGCCTGCCGCCGCCTAGACTTGACCCCTGTGCTGTGGACCTGCTGGGGCGAGGACTGGCGCAAGCGGGCCACGCCCCGATCCGTCGAGGACACCGTCCTGAGGGACCTGCGCGGCGGCGGCACCATCCTGCTGCACGACTCCGACTGCACCTCCGCCACCGGCTCCTGGCGCACCACCCTGGGGGCGCTGCCCCGCATCCTCGACACGTGCACTGCTCGCGGTTGGCAGGTCGGCCCCCTCCATGAGCACGGAGTTGCAGGGTAGGGCGGTATCGGGCGTACGAAAGCCCGCCTGGGTGCGTGCCGAAGCCGACGGCCGTTGAGCGGATGGACTGTCTCCGCCAAGCGGTAGCGCTCGCAAAGGACTGTTGATCACCCTGGATGGCGGCCATACCGAACACGCTTGCCAGGACAAAACGCTCATCGAAGCTCGACGGGAGCTCCTCACACCTTCCCGATGGTGCCGCCGTGCGATGTGCCGGCCGCACCGCGGGACTGCGTCCGTACCAGCTCCTGCGGCCCAGACTCGGGTGCGTTGCAGGCGCACCCTTTGATGAAGTACTACGCACCCGAAGTGATAGATCAGTTGCCTGAGATGTTGTTCAACATACGACTGGCATCGTGCCCGGGATGGAGCCGCGGTGATCGTCATTGCTGAGGGCGGCCGTCGTGTCGCGGTGCGGGCGGACGAGGTGTCTGCTGCGTACGTCGGGGTACGTGCCGCCCGTTGTGCGCGTTCTGCCTCGCCCGGCCCGGGGCGTGAGGTGCGGGCTGTTGTGGAACTGAGCCGGGCGTTCGGCGGAGTGACCATGAGGGCCCTGCTCGGAGCCGCGTTCTCGCCGGACCCGCAGGGAACATTCATCGTATTCGAAGTCCCTTTCGGCGAGGAGATGGGGCTTGGCGCGGTCGCCACGTGCGCCGGCGAGCTCGGCCCTCCGCTGGTAGCCGGAATGCCGCGCGACTTCGCCGATGCCGCGCTCGACGGGCTGGCCGGGGACCCGGCGGTCGCAGCCTTGCCGGCCGGGCTGCTACGGGTCGACCGCGCGGGCTTCCATGAGTTGGGGGCTTCCGAGATGGCGTTCAAACTTGTCGGCGAGCTGCTCGGGTGCGTGGTTGACGCTCTGCTCCACAACCGGGATCCCCGCACGGTAGCTCAGGCCGTGGGGAGGGCTTGGTGATGCGGAGACAACGGACGACCGAGGCCTTGAATCGCTGTCCCGACCCCCCGATCACCGTCACCCTCGCCGGACCGGCGTCACCCTCGCGTACCCGGCCGCCGAGGAAGCCCTGGGCACAGCGCGCGGCGCATCCGGCGTACTGGGGCGGCGCCGTGGTCCGCGACTGCGTCGCAGTGGCCGTCACGATCCGACGCTGCTTGCCATGGGAATCAGTCAGCGACGGACAGCCTGTGCCACCAGCGAGCGCAGCCGCCGGAGCAGAAGCGCTCGCGACGGCGTTCGTCGGGAGGGGCGAGCCAGGCGATCTTGCCCAGTCGCTGGTAGATCCGACCCTCGGTGATCAGTACTGCGGGCGTGTGTGTCGGGCGCAGGCCGGCTCGGCGAACGCTCTCCGGTCCGTCGTCGGCAGTGATACGAGCCTGGAGGCAGTGTGCGACAGGTGTCGCAGTGTCTACGACTGCGCCTCTGAGTTGAGTGCGTCGAACCACTCAATGCCCTGCGGCATCGGGCGCAGCCCTTGGGCGAGTTCGTTGAGTATGACGTCATGCTCGTTCATGACATTGCTCTCCCGTGGAGGGGAATTTCGACGCGGTTCATGCATCGCAACGCATGCGGCCCGTTGACCGTCGGTCCCTGAGTCATCGAGCCCCGGCAGTCGTACTCGGCCAGCAGCTGCACCCCCACTGCGAACCGGTCTGGAACTTTCGAGCGATCGCGGCAGTCACCTGCCGGGCGCCACCTGCCGCCCCGCTTCGTGCTCCGGCCGGTGACAACCGATCTCGACCGCGCCGCGCAGCCTCCTCACGAGCGGCGCCGTACTCGTAGGCCGATGCGTGTCTCATTCCATGTCCGCCACGACGGAGCCCACCCGGTCGCCGAGTGACGGGTCCCGGCGGACGAGGAGCGTCGCGTAGCCGAGGGCGAGGAGCACTGTGGCGACGGCCGCGTAGGGGAACCAGCTGTAGGGGGCGGGCTGGCCGGGCTTGGCCAGGTAGTAGAGCGGGACCACGATGGCCAGGGCACCGAGGGCGGGCAGTACCAGGTGCCTGACCACGCGGAACTCCTGCGGCCGGTATCTGCGGTAGTACAGAGGCAGTGCGACGTTCGAGGCCAGGTACACGAGGAGGATCAAGATGGTCCCCATCGTCGACGCCTCAGCGAAGAAGGCCACCGGGTTCATCGAACCGCTGTGGTGGCCGAGCACATGACCCAGTCCCCAGCCACCGATGATCAGCAGGGCGGTGGCGGTGAAGGCGAGGATGGCGTTGGTGGGCGTGCGGCGGATCGGGTGGACGTAGCCGAAGAAGGACGGCAGCAGTCCGTCGCGTCCGGCGTTGAACACCAGCCGGGCCTGTGAGTTGGTGCCGGCGATCAGCGCGCCGAGGGTGGAGGTGAGCCCGCCGAGGTAGGCGAGGAAGGCGAGCGCACCGAGGGTGTTCTGGGCCACGCTGATGAAGGGGATCTGGGCGCCGCCGAGCTTGTGCACGTCGTAGCCGAAGCCGGTCACCGTGGCGTAGGAGAAGAGGACATAGCTCACCGACATGATCGCCACGGAGGAGAAGACAGCGCGGCTGACGTTGCGCCGGGGGTTCTCCGTCTCTTCGGCGAGCGCCGCCGAGTTCTCCCAGCCGACGAAGAGGTAGACCGCCAGTGGGAACCCCCCGGCCAGCCCTTTCAGCCCATTGTTGAGGTGGCTGGGGAGGAACGGGGCGGCGGACAGGTGCCCCGCGTGGCTGGTGATCGCCGCGATCGAGACCACCACCAGGACCACCATCTCCACCGCGAAGAAGAAGCCTGCCAGCTTGGTGGAGACCACCACGCCTCGCAGCATCAGCGCCACCGAGACAGCGGTGAGCAGTAGCGTCCAGATGATCCACGGTACGTTCAGGCCGGTGTACCGGTGCAAGGTGATCTCCAGGAAGCCACCGGAGATCGCGATGACCGAGGCCATGCCGATGATGTAGCCGACGCCGACGAGCAGCGCCGTGGTCACCGCGCTGACCGGCCCGAAAGTCTTGCCTACGAAGGTGATGAAACCGCCCGCCGACGGGTGTGCCCGGGAGAACTGGGCGAGCGTGTTTCCCAGCAGGGCCACCGCGACACCGGCGGCGATGACGGTGAGCGGGGAGGCCACGCCCGAGGTGGTGGTGAGGAACGCGAAGCCGAAGTAGAAGCTCATGGCCGGGCCGATGTTGGCCATGGTGGCGGCGGCGATGTCAGCCATCCCCAGGACACCGCCAGGCAGCCGCTGGGGCTCACCTGGGGTGGGGTGCGAGGCGACAGGTGGTCCGGCTCCCGGGGTTCCGGGGTCTGGCATGGCTTCTCCTTCTGCGGCCGTGCGGTTCCTTGCGTGACCTGGGCTTCACTCGGTCACACCGGCTGGACGCGTTGGTGCGCCTTGACCGCCCGCACGGCCAGGTCCGTGGCGCCACGGGTGAGTTCGTCGAGCAACTCGGCGTGGCAGCGGTTCCGTTCCCGGAGCATGGCGGGTTCGGGTGCGGGCAGCAGCAGGCACAACCGGCCGAGCAGGTCGGCCGCGAGCTCGCGCATCCCCGGACCGCCGAGCACCTCGGCCAGCTCCAGGTGGAACCGGGTCTCCAGCTGAAGCAGTCGAGCCGGATCGTCGACCAGGTCGAGTTCGGTCACGAGCGCTCGCAGCCCCTCCAGCCGTTCGGCCTCGACCTCGCCGCAGCTGTGCGCCACCAGGCCGCACTCCACCAGCAGATGGAACGAGTCCAGCGAGGCTGCCGCCTCCGCGTCCTGCATCACCGCGACGACGGTCTCCCAGGCCGAGGCGACGAAGGTCCCGCCGGCCCGCCCACGGCGCCGGTCGAGCAGGCCGTCCTGGCACATGCCCTCCAGGGCGCGGCGCACCGTGATCTCGCTGATCCCGAGCTCGTCGGCGAGGACGCCGGTGTCCGGTAGCCGGTCGCCGGGGAGCACCGATGCCAGCCGCACCTGGAGCGCGATCCGGGAGCGGACGAGCTCGGCCCCGGTCTGCCCGCCGCCGCCCAGCAGAGCGCGCGCGCCCGCCACCCCGGCGGCCGACGCCGCAGGGAGGCGTCCTCCAGGGCCGAAGGGGACGAACTTGCCTGCCGGGTTCACCACGCAGTCACTCTAACCATCCGTTGCTCGAGGCAGCAGACCGGAGGCGGGACGCGCGGGGCGCCGGGCCGCCTCCGGTCCGTCAGCGGCTCAGGCGACGGCCTCGCTCTGCGGGGCCGGTTGGGCCGATTCGCCCTCATCGGATTCGCTGAAGGACATCTCGGGCGGGGCGACCCGGAAGCCGCGGGTCAGGTAGCCGAGGTAGATGATGCCCAGGCCGAGCCAGATCAGCCCGAGGGTCAGCGCCGCGCCGTCCAGGTTGGCCAGGAGCCAGGCGTCGATCACCGCGCCGACCGCCGGGACCGCGAGGTAGGAGACCGGGTGCGGGCGCTCCCCGGCGCGCCGCCTGCGCAGGTAGGAGGCGATCACGCTGAGGTTGACGAAGGTGAACGCGGTGAACGCGCCGAAGTTGATGAAGGAGGTCGAGGTCGCCACGTTGAGCTTCAGGGCGATGAGCCCGACCGCGCCGGTGAGCAGGATGTTGCCGGCGGGGGTGCGGAAGCGCTCGTTCAGCCGACCGAAGACGCCGCGCGGCAGCACCGAGTCGCGGCCCATGGCGTACAGCAGCCGCGAGGTGCTGGCCTGGGCGGCCAGGCCGGAGGCGAACTGGGCGACCACGAGACCGGCCAGGAAGAAGGAGGAGAACAGGTTGCCGCCGATGGTCTTGGCGATCTCGAAGGCGGCGGAGTTGGGGTCGGCGAAGGAGCTGCCGGGGTGGACCAGTTGGGTGGTGTAGGCGACCAGGACGAAGATGCCGCCGCCGATGAACGCGGTGAGCATGATGGCGCGCGGAATGGTCCGCTGCGGCTCCAGGGTCTCCTCGGTGAGCGTGGTCACCGCGTCGAACCCGAGGAAGGAGTACGCGGCGATCGCGGCGCCGGCCGAGACGCCGGACCAGGTCGTGGAGTGGTTGGCGAAGGGCGTGATACTGAACGCGGACCCGGCCCCGCCCAGATGCATCACATGGGCGACGGAGAGCACCACGAAGAAGCCGATCACCAGAACCTGAAAGGCCATCAGCAGGTCGGTGGCGCGCTCGGCCGCCTTGATGCCGATGACGTTGAGCGCGGTGGTGATCGCGATGAAGCCGACGATCCAGACCCAGAACGGCACGGCCGGGAACTCGGCCTGCAGGTAGGCGCCGCCGATGAGCCAGATGACCATCGGCAGGAAGAAGTAGTCGAGGAGGGTGGACCAGCCGACCAGGAAGCCGACGCGGGAGTCGATCTCGCGGCGTACGTAGGTGTAGGCGGAGCCGGCGACGGGGTGTGCCTTGGCCATCCGGCCGTAGCTGTGCGCGGTGAACAGCATCGCGGCCAGGGCCAGTACATAGGCGCTGGGTACGGATCCGTCGGTGGCGCCGGCGATCACGCCGTAGGTGCCGAGCACGATGAGCGGTGCCATGTAGGCCAGGCCGAACAGGACGACCGACCGGAGCTTGAGCGCGCGAGTGAGGGTCGCGGGTGAAGCGTTGTTCATGGGGACTCGCTAAGGGGTGCGGGGACGAGGGCGGGGTCAGGCGCGGGGAGCGGACGCGGGCCGCCAGCGGCGGGGGTCGATCCGGCCTGCGTACAGCGGTAGTTCGATGGGGGCGTCGGTGTCGGTGAACTGCTCCCACATGCGGTTGAGCCCGGCCGTGCCGAGAGTGCGGGTCCGGGTGACCTGGTCAAGGTCGAGTACCTCGGTGAGGACGACGGGCTCGGCGTCTGGGGCCTCGGCGGTGACCCGGCCCTCGGGGTCCACGATCAGGCTGCGGCCGGTGCCGACGGGTGCGGCGGCGTTCACACTGACCATGTGAAGCTGGTTGACGATGGCGTGCGCCCGGGCGAGGACCAGCTCCTGCTCACGGTCGGCGGTGGTGGTCTCCACCTGATTGACGATCACTTCGGCGCCCAGCCAGGCGAGTTGCCGGGCCACCTCGGGGAACCAGCTGTCGTAACAGATGGCGAAGCCGATCCGGCCGGCCTCGGGCAGGTCGAAGACCACGAAGCGGTCGCCCGGGTCGTATGGCTCGTACGGCCGCCACGGGAAGATCTTGCGGTAGGAGGCGACCAGGCGCCCTTCGGGGGAGAACGCCAGTGCCGTGTTGAACAGGGCGCCGTCGGATCCGCGTTCGCAGACGGTGCCGGGGAAGAGCCAGACGCCGAGGTCTCCGGCGAGTTCGGCGAGCTGCCGGGTGCGCGGCCCGTCCAGTGGCTCGGCGGCGGCCTGGAGCAGTTCGTGGCGCTCCTCGGTCGTACCGTCGACGCCGCACAGGTGCATCTCGGGGTGGATCACCAGTCGTGTCTCGGGGTGCGCCGCCAGCAGCTCGGTCACCTCGGAGGCGAAGCCGTCGAGCGCGGTGGCGGCTGGTCGGGGGGCGACCTGGGCAGTCGCGATGGGCAGGAGCCGAGGCATGGCGAGACCTCCAAACAATTCGAAGCAGCCAAAATGCGACGTGAGCGGCAGGCTGGAACGAGCCGTTCCGGCATGGGTGGAAAATTAGAGCATGATGAACAGTTAAACAAGACCCCGCGGCGCGGACCCCGGGCGTCCTGACGGCGCGGACGCCTCCCTGGGGCTGGGGGCGTCCGCGTTTGTTGTGGTGATGACGGGATGGGTCAGACGTGTGGCCGGAGCAGCGGGTACCTGACCGTTCGGCGGTACTGGATCCCCCTTCGTGCGAACACAACCGCAGGCGCAGCATGTGCGTGTCCGGGGGCAGGGTGCGGTGGCGGGGGTGCGCGCCTTGCTTGATGACGTCCAGCACCAGCCCCCGTGCGGCATCGGTGGCACCGCGCCGCGGTCGTGGCAGTGATCCCCGGTGGTAGTTACAACCTGATGTCATTACGAATCAAAGCGAAGTCGAGGTGATCGACGCGGCCGACCGGATCGTCGTGCCCGGCTTCGTCGACACCCACCTGGCAGGCGGCGGTCCGCGGTGTCCGCGCGGACTGGACGTTCGCCGACCGCCTGGCGTTGATCCACAGCACGCTCCGGCCCGTTACCGGCCCGAGGACGCCTACCTGGGTAATTTGCTCGGTCGAGTGGAGGCCCTGCACTCGGGCGTGACCACGATGCTGGACTGAGTCCACTGCCCCCGCAGAGCCCCGAGCGCGCCGACGCCGCCGTCGCCGCGTTGTGGGAGGCGCCGAGCCGGTCGCTGACCGACCGGGTGTCGGCCGCCGGCCCGCGCCCGACCCTGACCATCGATGACACCCCCGGCGGCCGGGGGTGTCATCGATGGTCAGGGACCTACTGGAGTTCGCCACCGTCGACGGCGCCCAGGCGTAGGGGCACGCCGCCCGACCCGGCAGCCTCATGCCTGGGAAGGCCGCCGACGTGATCCTGCTGCCCACCGACGATCTGACCGTCTTCCCGGTCGGAGGCCAGCGCCGCAAGTCGGGAGACGATGGGCTGCCGCGCGCGGGGCAAACGATTCCGGCGGATGGTCGCAAGTATCCCAACAGGGAAGCTCCGCGACCGGCTCGGTGCGATGGTCCCCCGTGCGGGACTCATCCTGGTCGCGGTCGACCCGGCGTACACGAGCCGGTGGATGGGTGGCCCTGCAGGTGCCGGACGTGACGGCCTGCACGGTGCCGTCCGGGAAGACGACGCGCGGTGGTGGCCGATGGGGCGGCGGCGTCCGCGTGGCCGGTGTCGTCCAGTAGGGGGAGCAGGTCGCCGGTGGCGACGAACCCGGTGCCGAGGTGGGTATCGGCGGCACGGATCCGTTGCAGTACTAAGATCCCGGCAGTGACGAGACCGGTGCTGCCCGACGATCGTATCGTCGGGGGTGAGCCCTGCAGTACCTTTCCAGCGCGCCATCGTGCAGACCACGAAGTCAATGGCCACCAGCACGTGCAGGAGCCGTGAGGAACTCGATGAGCATTGCACTGTTCACCCTGGGCGGGACCATCGCCATGGCTGGCCACACCGATGCCGGAGTCAGGCGTCTGACCGGAGTCGATCTCGTCGCCGCCGTGCCCGGGGCGACGGACCTGCAACTCGAGGTGCATGACACCCACGCCGTTCCAAGTCCGGACCTGACGTTC
Source organism: Streptomyces sp. NPDC052036 (assembly GCF_040680495.1). Taxonomy (NCBI): domain Bacteria; kingdom Bacillati; phylum Actinomycetota; class Actinomycetes; order Kitasatosporales; family Streptomycetaceae; genus Streptomyces; species Streptomyces sp. NPDC052036. Next base: position 44,990 of record NZ_JBFAWW010000051.1, read on the forward strand.
GCTCAAGTCCTTGACCTGGTCGATGAAGCCTCGCGCGCCGTAAAGGCCGGCGCCACGGGTGTCGTCGTGACTCAGGGGACCGACACACTGGAGGAGACGGCCTTCCTGGTCGACCTGGTCTGGCCGCACGAGGCTCCGTTCGTGCTCACGGGGGCGATGCGCAATCCCACCCTCGCCGGGCCGGATGGTCCTGCGAACCTGCTGGCAGCCGCGCGCACCGCGGCCGCGCCGACAGCGCGTGGTCTGGGCGCGCTGGTCGTCCTGAACGACGAGATCCACGCCGCACGTAGCGTGCGCAAGACCCACAGTACGAGCACTGCCTCCTTTGCGTCCCCCAACAGCGGCCCGATAGGCCACGTCATCGAAGGTCATGTGCGCATTCTCGTACGGCCATCACGCCGGGACCCGCTCTCGGCCCCGGCCGGGGCCCCGCTCGCAGCGGCGCGGGTTGCCCTGCACACGGTCACTCTCGACGATCACGCCCCGTACCTGACCGACATCCCACGCACCCACCAGGGACTCGTCGTCGCCGGCTTCGGCGTGGGGCACGTCCCGTCCGCTCTCGCACCCACACTCGGCGACCTGGCCAAACGGATCCCGGTTGTCCTCGCCTCCCGCGCGGGCGGCGGCTCCGTGCTCCGCCAGACCTACGGCGCGATCGGCTCCGAGACCGACCTGCAACGCCGCGGACTCATCAACGGCGGCCTGCTCGATCCGTACAAGGCCCGCGTGCTGCTCCGCCTCCTGCTCGCCACCGGCGCCGACCATACAGCCGTGGCCGATGCATTCTCCCTGCACGGTTGACGAGACGTTGCGAAGGGCGGGCCCGGGTGGGAGCGCCTGGTCGACACAACAGCGAGATACCAGGAGAAATCTGACAGCAGCGGCCCGCTCCACGGCAAGCGGCAGGCCCTCCCGTGGTGATCAAGCCGGGGGCGTCAGCCTGTCGAAGCAGACTTCTCTCCGGACGGGGTGACGGCGTACCACTCCTTCTCCTTGCCCTGGCCGTTCGCCTGCCCGGCCTTTGTGTCGCCCACGTACCTGTACAACGGCCAGCCGGCGAGGGTGAGCTGCTTCATGCCGTTCCGGTGGACCGTGCCGAGAAGGCCCCTTTCAACCCCCGAGGTCTGTACGGAGTCCTGCACGATGACAGGTATCCATGTCTTTGTGCACGCACCGGCGCAGGTCCACTTGGAGGGAGTCGCCTGGTCCCTGTCGTAGCGGTAGAGGGTCATCCCCTTGTCGTCAGTGACCACGTTGCCCGTGCCCTTCATCGCCTTGGCCATCACCGCGGTGGTCGTGCCGATGTGTCCGCTCCCGGAGTCGTCGCTGTCGGCCGGTGCTGAGTCAGCCGGTGCGGAGGTCGCGGGATCCGACGCGGCCGGGGCGACGGGGGCAGCGGCTCCGGTGCTGGTGCCGTTCGAGGAGCCGCACGCCCCCAGCAGGAACGCGGAGGTGAGCCCTACGACGAGGCTGAGGACGGTGCGTCGGCGGATCAAGGAGTTGCCCTTCGTCGGGAGGCGCATCTGTCTGCTCCCTTAGTACGTCGGGCAACTCCCGCCCTCTCAGCCGCTGGTATCACATGACGCAGTCTTGACCATCGCCATGCCCGCTCGGCGAAGAGGGCACCCACCAGCCTGCGGACTGGCCATCCACCAGTTGCGGCAGGACAGTTACTGCTCGCACCGTCATGGTGCACGCGCTGACCGCGGTCGGTGTCGATGCCGGCAGTCACGGCGAGAAAATAGTAGCCATGTACATAGTAGCCATGTAATGTATCTGCTGTGAGTTCAGCAACTGAGAGCGCCACGGCGGGGTTTCTGGTCTGGCGCTTGTCGATGAAATGGCGGGTGGCCGTCGACCGGGCGGTCGCACCGCTGGGCCTGACCCATGCCCAGTACTCGTTGATGGCGTCGTTGTACGGCATGGGGCACTCCGGGCTGCAGCCGAGTCAGCGGCGGCTCGCCGACCACACAGGGCTCGAAGCGTTGTACGTTTCCAAGCTCGCTCGCGCCTTGGAGGCCGCCGGACTCGTCGCCCGCACCCGGGACCCGAGCGATCCGCGTGCCATGCAGCTGTCGCTCACCGAGCAGGGGCGCGACGTCACGCGCCGCGCGATCACGGTGGTCCAGGGCCTGTTGGACCAGTTGTTGGAGCCGCTCGGGGGCCAGGACAGTCCGCGCACAAGGCAGTTCACCCGCGAGCTGGCGACCCTGCTCGACGCACCTCTTGATCCATACACCGAGAACGAAAAGGAGCAGTCATGACCACCACCGCACCCACCGTCAACGGCCGGGTCATAGCCTTGGCGCACTATGCCGCGCGTGCCCTCCTGGAGGGCGTGCTGGCCCGTCACGGCGCCACGTTCCACCAGAGTGTGACGCTCCGGGTCGTCATGGTCGAGGGCGGGTCCATCGGCTACGGCGAGCTCGTCCGCGACGTCACGGGCTCGCTGAAGACCGACGAGTCGGTCGTGCGCGCCGTGATCGAGGAGCTGACGGCCGCGGAGCTTCTGGAAGAGGATCCGGCGGAGGGGTCCCGGATGCGTCTCACGGACGCCGGACGGGAGCTGTACGAGGGCACCACCGCTGAGACCGCCGAGATCTCCGCCCGGCTGTACGCCGGTATTCCGGCCGAGGACCTTGCCGTCGCGGGTCGCGTGCTGGCACTGATCACGGAGCGCGCGAACGCCGAGTTGGCCAATGCCTGAGGTTCTGCCTCGCGGCTCTGTCGCGCGGTTCTGCACCGCCCGTCACGATCGGAGCGAGATCATGAACACGGCGGCGGTCGCGGTGTCCAGGAAGACGTATCGGGCCTGGTGAAACCGCGGCCGCGTGCCGACACCTGATCCGGCTGGCGGCCACCGGCCCGACCACTTCCTGGAACTGCCGGAACGCTGTTCCACTCGGCGGCGGCCTTGGATTCAGCTCATCGCGGCACGATCCCGTGAAGGACCGAGTCCACGATCTGCTCCGAGAAATCGGCGTCGGGCAGGGGCGTGTCGCCATGGAGCAGGGAGCGTGAGAGCACGGGGCCGACGATGAGTTCAGCGATCAGCTCCGGGGGCAGGCCCGCGCGGATCTCCCCGCGGCGCTGGGCAGCCGCGAGCAGGTCGTACAGCGCCTGTCGGCGCGGGCCGATGACCTCGCGGAGGAAGGCGGCGTTGGCCTCAGGCAGCGTGCGTATCTCCGCGGTCAGGACAGCGAGGTTGCTGCCGCACTGTTCGCTGAGGTACGTGCGCCGGACACCCTCCAGTACCTGGAGCAGCGCCTCGCGCAGGGGCAGTGCGGAGAGGTCTGTGTCGTCCTCGGTCTCGGCGGCGAGGCGCTCCAGAACGTGCAGCAGCAAGGCTTCCTTGTTCGGCCAGCGCCGGTACAGGGTGGCCTTGCTGATGCCGGCCTCGGCGACGATGGCCTCCATCCGCATCGCCCGCAGGCCGATGCCGCGGTGCATCAGCCGCAGCATCGCCTCCACGACCTTGTCGTCGATGCCCTGGGTGCGGGGCCTGCCCCGGCGGGGCGAGGCGGGGAGTGCGGTGCCAGGTGTGGTCGCTGCGTTGTCCGTCATCGGTCCATCCTCGTCGGCGTGGGCGCGTACTTGCGCTCGCATACCTCGCCCTGCTGAGCACTTCGTAGTCACCTGCGTCATGCCTGTCGGTGGGTGAAACGTGCACCCGACGTTGTGGACCAGGTCGTCGCCGAAGACCTTGGCCCGGGTCCGCCGTGAACGATCAGCACCTCCAGTCGCTCCGAGGCAAGAGCGACTTGTACCCATAGGAGGTGACCAGCACTTTCTTACCCGGGCGCACGACCTCCTTGCCCCCTTCGTAATCCGTCTTGTACCACAGGCACCATTCCTCGCTGGTGCGGTTCCACACCGACCACCCTCCCTTGGGCAGGTTCTGCAACGCCGTGTTTCGGGCGCCCTTGGTGTAGGACGCCATGGCGCCCTCCATCTGACCTCGTGAGTAGAGGCAGAGGTGTTCGATGGCGCAGGGCTCGGCCGCTCGGCGCGTCGGCGCCGCGGCCGCAGCGGGTGCGGTGAGGAGTACGAGAGAGGCCGCCAGGACGGCGCTCTTGCGGATCACGTTCGTGACGAGCACTGCAACTCCAGAGGTCCGGTTGTGATCTTTCAACTGGATCGTCCCGGAAGAGCCAGGGCGCCGCCTATCGCTTCCAGGAGGTAACCGGCGTACCGCATGTTGACCAGTCCACGAGGCGATGCACAGGGGCAGGGTCAGGCCGCGCCGACGCCGCGCAGGAAGGCGTCGGCGACGAGGTCGGCCGCCTGTGGGGGATCCACAGCCGGGAACCGGTGGGCGATGCTGTCGACGAGTGCGTCGAGGACTGCACGCGCCCAGGCCGCGTCGATGTCGGCGCGCAGGTAGCCCTCATCGCAAGCGCGCTGGACGAAGGCGCTCAGACGCGCACTCTGTGCTGCGCGACGAGCGTTGGCTTCGGGGTCCTTCTGCATCATGCGACGGGTATCCACAGGCCACTCTCGGCTGACGGGAATGATCCCCTCCAGATAGCGGTGGAGGGCGACCGGCACCGGCGCCTCGGTGAGCCGTGCCTCGTCGAGAACGCGCTCGGACGAGTCCAGTTTGGCCTGGAAGACCGCGCGCAGCAGCGTCTCCCGGTTCGCGAAGCGCCGATGGACGGTGGTGCGGTCGACACCCGCCGCCGCAGCGATGGCTGCCATCGATGCGCTCGGGTCCTCCGCCAGGAGGCGGGCCCCGGTCCGGAGGACGGAGGTCAGGTTGCGTGCGGCATCGGCTCTCATGGTCCGGCGATCCTATCGGACAGTGGTGGTTAGGGTGCCATTGTCCCATGGTGAGATGCACCTCATCTATTTAATGCAACATCGACGTTGCAGTTCTAGCGATAACACTTACATTGGAGTCGCGTCCTGGAGGGCGGCAAGACACGACAGCGACGATGAGGAGTGCGCCATGACGCGGACTTGGCTGATCACCGGTGGTTCCCAAGGGCTGGGCAGGGCCCTGGTTCTCGAGGCTCTGGCGGCCGGTGACCGAGTCGTTGTGACGTCGCGCAGACCGGAGGTTCTGGCGGAGCTGAAGGCGGAATATCCGGAGCGGCTCGAGACCGTGGCGCTGGACGTCACGTCCCCGTCCGAGGCCAGGGGTGTGGTCGCGGCCGCTGTGGAGCGATTCGGCACCATCGACGTCGTCGTGAACAACGCCGGTTATGCCACGAGCGGTTCGATCGAGCACTTCCCGGAGGACGAGTTCCGGGCGCAGGTCGAGGTCAACCTGTTCGGTGTGATCAACGTGACCCGGGCTGCCCTGCCCTGCCCGTGCTGCGCGGCCGGCGGTCCGGACACATCGTCCAGATCTCGTCCATCGGTGGGCGGGCCGGCGGCACGCCTGGGCTCAGCGCCTACCAGACGGCGAAGTTCGGGGTCGAAGGGTTCTCCGAGGTGCTGGCGAACGAGGTGGCCCCGTTCGGCGTCAAGGTGATCATTGTGGAGCCGGGCGGTATCCGCACCGGCTGGGCGGTCGGCGCCGCGGCGGCGTCCGGCCCCGTCACGCCCGACTATCAGCAGACGGTCGGCGCATGGCTGGAGCGGTTCGCGGCTTACAGCGGCAACGAGCCCGGCGACCCCGCTCGAATGGCCCGCGCCGTCATCGCCGCCGTGGACGCGCCGGAGCCGCCGCGTCGGCTGCTGCTCGGCGGCGACGCTCTGGGAATCGCGGTCAGCGCCGAGCGGTCCCGCCTCGCGGAGGCCGACGCATGGGCCGAGGTCAGCCGCTCCACTGACCACGAGACCGCTTGAGGCATTCCGATCCCGGGGTGGGTACCAGCAGCCTCCGCATCCGCGCCCGCCGTACCTGGGTCTCCTCCGCCACTGCGACACCACCCCTGCCCCTGGGTTCCCCCACCACGCTTCGCACGAGAGAACTGAGGATCATGACTGTTCGCGACCAGCTCTACATCGGCGGCTCCTGGGTCACCCCCAGCGCCCCCGGCCTGCTGCTCGACATCGTCTCCCCCCACGACCAGTCCGTGCTGGGCCGCGTCGCCCAGGCCGCGCCCGCCGATATCGACGCGGCCGTCGCCGCGGCTCGACAGGCCTTCGACCACGGTCCCTGGCCTCACACCACCCCCGAGGAGCGGCAGGAGATCATCCGACGCTACGAGGCACTGCGCGCCGCCCGCGCCGACGAGGTTGCCGCGGCCATTTCCGTCGAGAACGGCTCGGCCGGCTGGTTCACCAAGGCCGGTCAGCCCTTCCTCACCCGCCAGGTCAACGCCTACCTCAAGGCGGCCGAGGAGTTCGGCTGGGAGGAGGTCATAGAGCCCTCCGACCCGTCGGTGGCCTTCGACACCATCGTGCGGCGTGAGGCGATCGGCGTGGTCGCCGCGGTCATCCCGTGGAACTCGCCGTTCTCCGCCGCCACCGCCAAGCTGATCCCGGCCCTGTTGGCCGGTAACACCGTCGTCCTGAAGGTCTCCCCGGAGAACTCCCTCAGCATGATGCTGCTGGCTGACCTGTGGCACGAGGCCGGGCTTCCCGCAGGTGTGCTCAGCATCCTTCCTGCCGACCGCGAGACCAGCGAGTACCTCGTCTCCCACCCGGACATCGACAAGATCGCCTTCACCGGCTCGACCCGTGCCGGCCGCCGCATCGCCGCCATCGCGGGCGAGCACCTCAAGCGGGTCAGCCTGGAACTGGGCGGCAAGTCCGCCGCCCTCATCCTGGAGGACGCCGACCTGGACGCCGCTGTCCACGGCCTGCGCTTCGGCTCCCTCGGGAACAACGGGGAGGCGTGCATCCTGCAGACCCGCATCCTCGCCCCTCACAGCCGCTACGAGGAGGTCGTCACCGCTATCAGGGACATGGTCGAGTCACTCAAAGTCGGCGACCCCTCCGCCCCCGACACGTTCATCGGCCCGATGATCCGCCCCGACCAGCAGCAGCGCGTCATCGACTACATCAACATCGGCATCGAGGAGGGCGCCCGCCTGGTCACCGGCGGCCCGCAGATTCCCGAGGGGCTGGAGAAGGGCAACTACGTCACCCCGACCCTGTTCGCCGACGTCGACAACTCCATGCGCATCGCTCAGGAGGAGATCTTCGGCCCGGTCCTGGCCGTCATCGCCTACGACGACGAGGACGACGCCGTCAGCATCGCCAACGACTCGCAATACGGCCTCTCCGGCGGCGTCTGGAGCGCCGACTCCGAGCGTGCCCTGGCCGTAGCCCGCAGGCTGCGCACCGGCAGCGTCAGCCTGAACGGCTCGCCCATCAGCTTTGACGGCCCCTTCGGCGGCTACAAGGCCAGCGGCCTCGGCCGCGAGTACGGCAAGGTCGGCCTCACCGGCTACGTCGAGCACAAGTCCATCACACGGCTCCGGAGCCCAGGTGAGAGCGAGAGGTGATTGGCGCTCTGACCTGCGCCGGAGGCTGTCATCGGGTGGGTGCGGGGCAAGATCATTACGTCCCTATTGCGCAGGCGGCCTGTCGGGCGGTCGGTCCGGCCCGTATGGTCGAAGCATGATCCCGGGCCGCAGCGGGACACCGGACGGCGGCGCGGAGTTCACGGCGGAGAGCTTGGAGCCCGTTCTCAGGGAAGCATGCGCGACGGTTGCGCTCGACTCCCACGGGCCCGGTGGCTTGAGACGCGGGATTGCCCGGCCACGCGTGTGCCGGCGTCGGTTACGCAACCGCTCGTCGTTCGCGGCCTGCTGGTCACCTTCTGGGAGAGCGTCCAGGAGCACGAGGAGTACGCGACGGTCGGCGAGCTGGCCGATCTTCTGCGGCGCCTGCACTGGCTTGAAGAACCTGAATCCATGGGCCCGCCGTACTTCGACACGTTTGGCCAATCCGGCGGCGTCCCTCGACGGCTTGGACGGCGTCTCGGGGGAGGACCGGACGTTCCTGGAGGAGCGAGCGGCGAGCCTGGCCAAGGACTACGGCCGGTTGGACTTCGTCCTTCCCTTCGGCATGATCCACGGCGACGCCAGCATCGGGAACATCCTCCGCCATCGAGACGGGCACGCTGTGCTCATCGACCTGGGCGGCTTCCCTCTCGCACCACAGCCGTCATGGACCCGGTCGTCGCCGTCCGGCACGACGTCGGGTTCCTCAAGGAGGTCCTCAGGACCAGGATGCCCGCAGGCCTCGTGACAGGGCTCGTCTACGACGTAGAGACCGGACTGATCGAGGTCGTCGCCCCGACCGCGAGGGCCGGGGAGGAATAGGCACCGGCTTCGCCCACCTCGGCGAGGCTCACCACGGCATCGCCCGACAGAGGCGGCCGGGTTCCGCCCGGGAGGGCAGACCCGATGCGAGGGAGCCCCTGGGCCGGGAGGCGGTCCGCGCCTTCGAGACGGAACACGGGATCGCACTGCCCGAGCCCGACCGGACCTGCGTCGCGGAGATAGCCGACGGCTGCGGCTTCGGCCCGCCCGACGGATGACGAACTGGGCCCGATGCTGGATCCGGTCTTCGACCATGGGCCCGAGTTCGGCTTCACCATCGGCGAGTCCGGCTTCGCCGGCTGGTTCCGTCACTGGGTCGAGGGCAAGTCTTGGCAGGACGCAATGTGATCTCGAATGGCGGCCAATGGAACGTGAGGGTGGCTGGACGGCTGCCTGACACTGGTGTCGTGGACTGACCGTCTGGGAGCCAACGTTGCCTGAGAGGGCGGTTCGTGAGCTGATGCCTTTTCTCAGTGAGGCTGGGGCAGGGGCTGGACCCCTGTCTCATTCACATCCTCACGTCAGCGGCTCTCTGCCACGGCTACGCGACCCGACTGCAAGGATGATCGCCGCTGTGCCGGACCGCCGAGGGCGTGCGCGAGGGCGAGGAGGGTGTCGTCCGATACCACCCGCAGGCCGTACTCCGCGAGCAGTGCCGTCATCCGCTGCGGCCGCCACAGTGAGCGCCACGGCTCGCCCGACGTGGCGGAACTGCCGAGCACGCGTGTCAGCAGGCGCCCTGCGTCGGCCTTCACCGACGGCGCCTGATAGTTGACGACGAGTGCACTGCCCGGGACCGTCCGGGCGGCGAGAGCGGCCATCGTGGCACGCACCTGGTCGCGTGTGAGGTACGGGGCGACGCCTTCCCACAGCCATGTCGTCGGCGCGAACGGGTCATGCCCGGCGGCGTCCAACGCCGCACCGAGATCATCGACGGCGAAATCGACCGGTGTGAACTGCACGGAACGGGCGAGGGCCGGTAGCTCGGCGCTGGGGTGATCGCCCGCATCCGGCTCCCGCCCCACGTGCGCGGCTTCGGCGAGGCGGGCGCGCTTGTCCTGCTGGGAGGCCGGATGGTCGACCTCCCACACATCCGTCTGCGCGAGCTCGGGCAGACGCCACGCGCGCGTATCCAGACCGGCGCCGAGGATCACGAGTTGGTCGGTCACGTGGGCCCGCAGGGCGTCGTCGATCGCGACCATCCGCGGCACGACCACCTCGGCGCATGCCCGCACACTCTCGTACGCGGTGCGCGCCTGCCAGCCCTTGGGCGGAGTGCTCGCGCGCACCTCGTCCACGGGCGTCCGCTCTGCGACGCGCAGCAGCCGCACCGCCACCAGATCCGCGAACCGGCCTGTGGCAACCCGTCCGTCCGCGGCTGCCCGCCCCTGGCAGACCAGCACCGCCGTCCGGCTCGCCTCGCGCCCACTCTCCTTCATGGAGCCGTATTCAACACCACCCCCGCCCTGCCGACGTCAACAGCAACGTCGAGGCACGGTCCGGCTGGTCGCCACGGTCGTTTCCGGATAGTTCACGGGCGAGTCCACGCCGGTGCGGGCCGGGCAGCTCGCCGTCGGCGATTACGGCGAGGTGGCCGGCTTCCGGTCCGCGGGGTCCATCTCCACCGGCGTCGCAAGGGCGGCGACCTCGCCAGCGCCCTGATTGCGGCCTGGAACCACGCCTTAGCGCGGCTGCCTTGCTGTGACCGTCATCAAAGGATGGCCAGTCGTGGCGACAACGCCGCAGGTGAGCGGAGGATTGTCAACTACGGTTGGCCATTTTGAGCAGTGCAAGCTGGCAGACGTGGACCGCGTTGCCTCGTTCGGCCCATAGCGGTCGCTGCGGCGGATCAGTCGCGGTGTCATGACACTACGCCCCGCGCTCAGAGCGGATGCGCGTCGGGTTTCGCACCTCTGACCGGCGAACCCGTGCAAGTCAGCTTCGGAAGGTGGAGACAGTGACGCAGTTCAACAAGGGCGATCGTGTCCAGTACCAGGGACAGGACAACCAGAAGCACACCGGAGAGATCCGCCGTATCCAGGGTGAGTCGCCCCAGGCGAAGTACACCGTCCGCGACGAGAACACCCAAGCGGAAGAGCAGGTCGAGGAGCGGAGGATCGAGCGGTCGCTGTAACCACAGCATCGCGATGAGTCGCCCCCCTGCGAGGGCGGGCGACTCATCAGCGTGAGGGACTTGCTGTCCGGCGGCCGGCGTGTCGAGGCTCTGCTTCGCGAGTACGGGTGAAACGCAGCCCACCCGTGTCGAAGGCCCCCGGCATCCGCCGACGGAGTTCAGGGGGGGCATGGTTGGTGCTGCCCTTCAACGTGATTCGGCGGCCTGGACGCCCTCTGCGGCGCTTACTGAGGTTTTCAGGGTGGGGTCGGTGGGTCGATAGCCAGGCCGGTGGCGGTGAGGCAGCCGTCGGTCAGGTGGGGTCGGAGTTGGATCCTGCG
>NZ_JBFAWW010000052.1:0-41706 GCF_040680495.1 Streptomyces sp. NPDC052036
CCGCGAGCAGATCACCCCCAGGGCACGCGATGTCAACCACGTCGCGGCACACTGGAAGAAGGCGCTGAACCAGTTCTCACTCTTCTTCGAGGACCGGCTCAACACCAAGTGAAAGCCGAGGACTTACACAAAGTTCCGTACACGCCCCTACCGGCGACTGAAGTTGGGAGATGTGAACTTGTGGGCTGAAGAGGCGGTTCACGGGTCTGTCGTACGTTTCACCTCTGGGTCTGTTGCCAGACGGAGGTGAGCGCCGTGACGGGGTCGGGGTCGGCCGGCGCTGCTGGCCACCAGTCGCCGTCGTCATGCTGGAGGTAGGGGTACCAGCGGGTGTCGGGGCCCAGGCGCAGCTGGATGCGGTGGTCGGTGAGGGTGAGGCGGTTGCGCCAGGCCCTGAAGGCGACCGGGGTGGTGGTCATTTCGGTGAGGGCCTCGGTCAGGGCGGTGCTGGCGGCTGTCATCGCCGTCGGGGCGGGCGTGTGGGCGTGTTCGGCGACGGTGATGCCGGTTGGGCCGCCATACCGCCAGGCGCGGGTGAGGCGGGCGAACGCGGTCGGTTTGGCACCGGTGTTCTGGATGAGGTGGTGGAACCACTCGGGGCCGCAGTTGCTCGCGGCGATCCGTGCCGCGTCCTCGTACTGGGACAGGTGCAGGCTGGTGGTGTCGCCCGTGAGCAGCCGTGCGGCGCGTGCGGCGGTGTCCGCCATGAGACGTTCGAGGTCCGTTGCCGACAGACCGGTGCCGAGTGGCGGGGCGGCGGGCAGTGCGGCGGTGTGGGGGGCCGGGTCGGGGATTTCGGGAAGGGGCGGAGTGCGTTCGGCCAGGGCGGCCCAGGCGGCGTAGGCGCCGGCGGCCGGGAGGCCGGCTGGGGCCGGTGGGGCAGAGGTCGCCTGGGCGGCCGTACGGCGTGTGCGTAGCTGGGCGAGGACCTCCTCCCGGCCGCGGCCGCGCAGGGCGAACACTACGAAGGGGTCGGTGTCGATGGTGGAGGCGACGGCGTAGCAGAGCGCGGCGGCGTGTTTGCAGGGGTAGCCCCAGTCGGGGCAGGAGCATTCGGGGTCCAGTTCGGTGGGCTGCGGGAGCAGGGGGACACCGGCGTGGCGGGCGTCGTCCACGAGTTCGGCGGGCATCTCGCCGCAGAGGAGGGCGGCGAGATGGCCGGCCCGGGCCGCGATGGTGTCGAGGAGGGTGTCCCATTGGGCGTGGGTGAGGACGGGCAGGTGGACGGCGGAGCGGTAGGGGCGGGGCCTGCTGCCCTGGACGGCGGCTTTGACCAGGCCGGGGGCGATGGTGACCGGGCCGACCATGCCCTGGCGGGCGTAGGTGCGTCCGCGGGACAGGCGCCCCGAATCCAGGGTGGAGTCCTCCAGGGCCGTCAGCCATGCCTGGCCCCACCAGGTCGCGGCGAAGGCACGCCTGCCGCGGGTGGGCGCGCGGCGCGGGCCGGGGAGTGAGGGGCTCATGACTGCCTCCCCAGGGCGACGAGTTCGGCGAGATCGGCATCGGACAGTTCGGTCAGAGCGGCCTCACCGGAGCCGACCACGGCGTCGGCGAGCGCGCGCTTGGATTCGAGGAGCTTCACCACCTTGTCCTCCACGGTCCCCTCCGCGAGAAGTTTGTGGACCTGGACGGGCTTGTCCTGGCCGATGCGGTAGGCGCGGTCGGTGGCCTGGTCCTCGACGGCCGGGTTCCACCAGCGGTCGTAGTGCACGACGTGGGTGGCGCGGGTGAGGTTGAGGCCGGTGCCCGCGGCCTTGAGGGAGAGCAGGAACACCGGCACCTCGCCGCGCTGGAAGCGATCCACCATCTCCTCGCGCACGGTGACGGGGGTGCCGCCGTGCAGGAAGAGGGTGGGGACGCCTCGTTCCGCGAGGTGCTTCTCCAAGAGGGTCGCCATCTGCTTGTACTGGGTGAAGACCAGCGCCGACTCGCCTTCGGCGGTGATGGTGTCGATCAGTTCGTCGAGCAGCGCCAGTTTGCCGGATCGGCCGTGCAGCGGTGTGGATTGGCGCAGGTACTGGGCTGGGTGGTTGCAGATCTGCTTCAGTGCGGTGAGGAGCTTCAGGATCAGGCCGCGGCGGGCGATGCCCTCGGCTTCGGCGATCTTCGCCATGGTCTCGCGGACCACCGCCTCGTACAGACTTGCCTGCTCGGCGGTCAGTGGTACGACACGGTCGGTTTCGGTCTTGGCGGGCAGTTCGGGCGCGATGCCCGGGTCGGACTTCCTGCGGCGCAGTAGGAACGGGCGGACGAGTCGGGACAGCCGTTCGGCGACCTGTGGGTCTTCGCCCGACTCGATCGCGCGGGCGTGGCGGTCGCGGAAGGCGGTGAGCGGGCCGAGGAGTCCGGGGGTGGTCCAGTCGAGGAGCGCCCACAGTTCGGAGAGGTTGTTCTCCACGGGGGTGCCGGTGAGGGCGACGCGGGCACGGGCGGGCAGGGCGCGCAGCTCGCGGGCGGTGACGGCGTAGGGGTTCTTGACGTGCTGGGCCTCGTCGGCGGCGATCAGCGACCAAGCGTTCTCGGCGAGGGCGTCCCGGTCACGGCGCAGCACTCCGTAGGTGACCAGGACAATCTCGTCCCTGGCCAGGTCATCGAGGTGGCGGTCGCCGCCGTGGTAACGGCGCACGGGGGTGGACGGCGCGAACCGGGTCGCCTCGCGTTGCCAGTTGCCGAGCAGTGACGCGGGGCAGACGACAAGCGTGGGGCCCGCGGTGGCGGGGTCGGTCTGGCGCTGCAGGTGCAGAGCGAGCAGGGTGATGGTCTTGCCCAGGCCCATGTCGTCGGCGAGACAACCGCCGAGACCAAGCTCGCACATCTCGGCCAGCCAGGCCAGGCCCCGCTTCTGGTAGTCGCGCAGCGTGGCCTTCAGTGCGGCAGGCTGGGCGGCAGGGGTGCGGGATTCGGGGTCGCGGATACGGGCGACGAGGTCGCCGAGCGCCCCCACCGCCGCACAGTGAAAAGTCTCCCCGTCCCGCTCCACCTCGCCGGTGAGCGCGGCGCCCAGTGCCTCCATGGGAGTGAGCGGTTCCATCCGGCGGCGCCTGGCGCGGGCCACCAGCTTAGGGTCGGCGACCACCCACTGGTCACGCAGCCGGACGAGGGGGCGGCGCGCCTCGGCGAGGGCGTCCATCTCGGCCTCGGTGAGCGGGTCGCCGCCGACCGAGAGCTGCCAGCGGAAGTCGAGGAGGGTGTCGGCGTCGAGCATGCCGCCCGCGCTGGAGCCAGGCGCGGTGCGTTGCCCGATCTCCGCGGTCGCGGTGAGAGCCTTGACGAGCTCGCGCGGCCAGTGCACGTCGATACCGGCAGCGCGCAGAGCGTCGGTGGCGTCGCCCAGCAGGTCGAACGCCTCGTCGTCGGTCAGCCTCAGCTGGTCCGGAGCCGCATCCTTCAGCAGCCGGTCCAGCGGTGGCCACACGTGGGCGCCGCGGCGCAGTGCGAGCAGCGTCTCGGTCTCTGCGCGGGGGCCGAGGAGGCGCTCGGTCTCGGCTGGCTCGCTCCACAGCCGTGCGGCCTCCACGACGAACGCCGGATCCGCCGCGGTGTGCAACTGCAGGACGGCCCGGAACTGCCGACGCCGCCCCTCAGGTACGTCAACCCGCAGCGAGACCCTGACGTCGGCGGTGAACGCGGCGGCGGTCTCCTCGGCCCACTCGCGCAGGTCGGGCACGCCACGCGTCTCGCGCCAGGCGTACGGCAGGGTTCCCATGGCGAGCGGAGCGGCGGGGGTGCGGACCAGTTCGTCGGCCACCGCGTCGCAGAACCGGTGTACCAGCGCGGCTGGTTCCGCGATCCGCAGCGGGGCCGGACCCGGTTCCGGCAGGCAGTGGGCGTGGGGCGGAAAGGCGTCGGCGAGGACACCCAGCGTCTGCCGCTGGGCGGCGGTGAAGGGGCCCGCCTGCCAGGTGTCGTAGCCGGCTGGGGTGAGGGCCGGGTGGAGGCGGCCGTCGGCGAGCAGCCGCAGCGCGAAGCGGGCGGCGGCCTGCCAGGCGGCGGCGGACGGGTGCGGCGGCTGTGCCCCGGCCAGGGCGGCAACGGCGAGGGCGACGGGCAGCGCGTAACCCTCAGCCTTGCGCCGTCTGACCGAGCGGCCGCGCGGCAGCACCAGCTCCACCGCCTCGGTCTCGACGCCCGCAGGCGCGATGCCGTCGGCGGCGGCTGCCCCGTCGGGCTGCCACAGCAGTAGCCGGCCGAGGCGGGCAGGCTCGCCGGGCAGGAACACCGCCGCCCAGCCGTCGTTGAGCAGACTCCGTGCCCAGGCAGCCGACTCCGGTACGGCCAATGGCGACACGCTTTTCGCGCCCTGCTCCCGTACGAGGACTCGTGCCACTCTTTCGCCTCACTGTCGTCCAGGCGGTCTTCGCCGCGCTTTCGTTCACCAGCTGGTTCCGACCCTGCTGTCACCAGCGGGAGTGGGCCTTGTTCGCCGCGGTACGCATGCGTTTGGCCAGCCGCTTGTCGACGCCGCGCAGGCCCTCACCCAGTTCGGCGAGCACTTGGGCGGTGGCTGGGTGTTCCACTCGCCACAGCTCGTCCACCTGCTGTTCGAGCGCCTCCGGCGCCGTGTTCCAGTTCTCCAGGAAGCCCCGGGTCAGCTCCTCGCTCTCCTGAGCGCCGGCGAGGATCGACAGTCCGTCGATGAGCAGCCACAGCCCGGCCTCATCCGCCCGCGCCGGGTCCACACGTGCTTCTGCCCCAAGGCGTGCACCCAGGGTCGTGGTGGCCACCTGGCGGCACCCCTCGACGTCGGAGGCTGCTGCCTTGCGCAGTACGCGCAGTGCTCGGGGATCGTCGAAGTCGGCCAGCACCAGTTGGGCGACGGCGCGTTTCGCTGCTGACTCGGGGCCGTCTCCCGCGCATGCGTCGAGCAGCCCTACCGCGGCATCCGCTGCCGAGCGGTGTTCCAGCCACCCTTCGACCTCCCGGCGCATTTCCTCGGAGGAGTAGCCCAGGAGCCCTTGGAGCAGAGCGTCGGCGTCCGCTTCGGCCAACTCACCTAGCAGCGGCGCAGGTACACCGCACTCCATCAGGTAGGCGCGCAGCCCGTAGCGGCCGAGCGGGGTGAGCCGCATGCGGCCCCCGCGCCTGTCGTCCCGCGACCGGTTCGACGCCGCCGACGAGGTTCCTGAACGACCATGCTCCTGCCCGCCCATGGCGTTCAGGAGCATGCGCAGAGCCTCCTCAGCCGAATCGTCGCCGTCACCAGGCTCGTACTCCACCGCACCCAACAGGGCAAGCCCTTCCCCCAGTTCCCGGAAGGACACCGCGAACAGCGCCTGGAAGAGATCGAACTCCGGCCCGTTCTCGCCCACCTCACGGGTCTTGGCACGCAGGTCGTCGACATCCACCCAGGCGTCGTCCGGGGCGTCGTACAGCAGGCCGACCAGTCCGTCGGCGATCTCAGCCGTCAGCTCGCCCAGCTCACCGTGCCACCCGTCCAGCACTCCCGTCTCACCGATCTCCTCCAGCAGATCGCCGATCGTGGCTGCCCAGAACTCCAGAAGTTCCTCACCGGTGAAGTCGGTTGCGGCGCCACCCCACGCGCGGCCCCCGGTGATCGTGATCATCCCGCCGTCCACGGCGAGCCACCACGAATCGTCGAGAAAGGCCACGTCCTTGGCGCTGCGCAGCGATTTCAACGTACGAGCCCGCGCGACGGCATCGACATACGGAGAGTCATCGTCGGCCAGCTTCCACAGCTGGAGCTCCTCGACGGCCTCACGGGCGAGCGCGGGCCGCAGCACCCGGTCGGCGGTGACCTGCCGTCCCTCGTGGCACCAGGCGGCGAGCCGCAGCGCCGCGTCGAAGAGCGGAACACCGTGCACGGCAGCGACAAGGTCTTCCTGCGGAGCCAGGGTCACAGGGCGCAGCACAGGCACATCCTCGGCTGGTCCGTCGACTCCGGCATCGACCGGATCGCCGACCCGGCACTGCCCCCAGGTACACAACGTCAGATCTTCGGCGGTCAGACGACGGGCACCGCCGTGCCCGGCCCGATCACCGGGCGACGGCTTCGCTTTTCCGGACACCGTGTCCGGCGTCAACTGGGCCAGCCGCGCGGTGATCCCGTCCCGGTCGAAGGCCGCCGGATCATAACCGGCGGCCCGCAGCTCGTCGACAAGTTCATGGTAGGGGCCGTCCGCGGCCCCGTCCGGGGCGTCGAGGAGCTCCAGCACCTCGGCCAGCGCCCACACGCCGCCGATGTCCTCGGCCGGAACACCGGCGCGACGCCCGCCGACGCAGCGCACCGTCCGCTGCGCGCCGACCGGGCGCGGCAGCGTCTTCTCCAGCGTGATCCGGTGCTCCCAGCCATCGCCGAAGTCGTAGACATAGCGCAGCCGTGCCCCATCCTCGGCCAGTACGTCGCCGAGCGCGGTGGCGTCCTCGTCGCCGACCCCGCGGCCGAAGCCGAGATCGATGTCGGTGAGTCGGGCCGCATCGCCGTACCCCCGACCGAACTCGTCGCTGAAAAGGTGCAGATGATCGCTATCCCAGCCGAAAGCGACCTGGATGGCCTCGTGCAGCGTGCCGAGCGAGGTGTCGGACGGCACCACAAGACGCCGCCACAGGGGCGGTCTCGTGCCGTCCAGCACAATCTTCAGCTGGAGATCGGACGGGGCCGTCTTCCCGCCTGGCCGCATCGTTTGCTCCACCGCACCGGGGCTACTCGAACGGCCCCATCATGGCGCTGTCGGTGTGCCCAGTTCAAACCCGGTTGTGGCGGCCACCGTCCTTCTGGACATACACGGTCTCGATGCCGCCCGCAGTCGGTATCCTGTGTCCTCACAATCTTCTGCGGGCAGCGCAAGCGCCCTACCAGCCACAGTTGTCACGGTGCGCGACATGTGCAGACGCAGCGCGTTGCCGGGTTTCATAGCCCGTCTGGGTGCTTGAGCCGCGTGAGTGGTGCTCTTGGGGCTGGTTGGTCTCGTCGGCAGCTTGTAGATGCGGACTCCTCCGGATTCGATCAGTCGATGTCCGGATCATCAGCTTCTTCGAGGATGCGGGCCGCGAGGTCGTTGGCCCACTCCACGGCCCAAGCACGGAGAGCGGTGATGGTGGCATCGTCCAGGCCGTAGGCGGCGAAGGCTTCGTCGTCGGTCCACTCGGCGCCCGTGAGGCTCGACTGCAGGTCCTCGCGCTCGAAGCGGCCGCGGGCGTGACGGCGGCCGAATTCCGCGAACTCGGCGTTGGTCCAGCGGCGGGAGGCTGCGAACACGTCGATCAGATCACGGGGCGCTCCGCGGTCGGCGAGGGCACGGACCTTGGTCCCGATCACGTCCTCCTCCGCGAGGACGGGCCCGTAGGGGCTCTGGGCGACCGGCCGCCAGAAGATCTCCTTGAGGATGTCGACTTCGCAGTCCTGCCCGGTGACTGGGTCAGTCACGGTGAAGCGAGCGGACAGCGGGGCGGTCTCCAGCGTGTGCACTTTCCAGCCGCGGGCTTCCAGGCCGGCACGGAGCGTGGCCGCGATGTCGGCCATGGGCGCCGGGTTCTCGGTGGCGACATCGAGGTCCTGGCTGGGGCGGTCTACGAGGTGGTGTGCCCGCACGGCGTATCCGCCGGTGAGAACCAGTGGATACGGGGAACTGCTCTTCCCCTCAGCCCGGATCCACCGGCTTGATGCCTGTGGACGGTTTCTCGGGGAACGAAGAAGTGCCTTGTGACCTGCGATGATGGGGTTTCTCTAGGACCACATCAGGCACACGATCAGCAAGGCACTTCCGAGATGCAATCTTCCCATGCCGCGGCGGCTGTCTCGTCCGCGTTCGACGACCCGAACCTGATCGCGTGCGGCGGCCTCGAGCCGGTGGTGCGATTGGCGGAGCGGTGGGGTCTGCCCGCGCTGGTCGGGGAGTACGTCCGTCTGCCGGCCTCGAAGGACGGTACCGGTGCGTTCCCCGCGGCGAAGGTGATGTCGCTGGTGGGCGGCATGCTCGCGGGCGCCGACAGCATCGATGACGTGCACCGGCTAGGTCACGGCGCGATGGGCCGCCTGTTCTCCGGAGTACGTGCCCCGTCCACGCTGGGGTCGTTTCTGCGTTCCTTCACGCACGGGCATGTGAAGCAACTGCACGCTGTGGCCCGCCGGTTCCTTCCCGAACTGGCCCGTCATGCCTCGCTGCTGCCCGGCGCGGACCAGGTCGCCTACGTGGACATCGATGACACCATCCGCCGCACCTACGGCTATGCCAAGCAGGGTGCCGGTTACGGATACAGCAAGGTCAAGGGCCTGAACGCGCTGCTCGGCATCGTCTCCACACCCCTGGCCGCCCCGGTGATCGCCGCCACGAGGCTGCGCAAGGGACCATCGAACTCCGCGCGCGGGGCGGCGGCGTTCGTCGCCGAGACCATCCGTACCGCTCGCGCCTGCGGCGCGAGTGGCCTGCTGGTGATGCGCGCGGACTCGGCGTTCTACAGCGCCGATGTCGTCAACTCCTGCCGGGCCCTGGGCGCGCGGTTCTCCCATCACCGTGCGGATGAACGCTTCCGTCAAGGCGGCCGTCGCCCGCATCGATGAGGACGCCTGGACGCCGATCAAGTACCCCGAGGCGGTCTGGGAGGAGGAGAGCCGGTGCTGGATCTCCGACGCCGAGATAGCCGAGACCGGCTACACCGCCTTCACTTCCAAGCCGAAGAAGCAGCAGGTCACCGCCCGTCTGATCGTGCGCCGCGTCAAACGCCTGAGCGCTGACGCCGTCCCCGCCGGACAGGGCACGCTGTTTGACACCTGGCGCTACCACGCCGCGTTCACCGACTCCCCACTCTCCTTGAACGATGCCGAGCGTGATCACCGACGGCACGCTGTCGTCGAGCAGGTGATCGCGGATGTCAAGAACAGCGCCTTCGCCCACGCGCCCTCCGGGCATTTCCAGGCCAATGCCGCGTGGCTCGCCCTGGCAGCCCTGGCGCACAACCTGACTCGCGCCGCCGGCACACTGGCCGGCGCGTTCCATGCCAGAGCAACCACCGCCACCATCCGGGACCACCTGATCAACGTGCCAGCCCGCCTGGCCCGCTCGGCCCGCCGCCTCACCCTGCACCTGCCCGAACGCTGGCCCTGGAGCACCAACTTCAACCAGCTCTTCGGCATCGCGCACGCGCCACCAGCCCTCTGACACTCCCTGACCGACCTGCCCGAAAGGGCCCGAGACCTGCGAAAAAGTGGAAAGGCTGGGCAGACCAGCGGCCACCCCACGCCCGAATCCTCAACTCAGCCCCGACCCGGCCTGCACGACCCCGAAACGATCACACCGAATCAAGCCGGTGGATTCGGGCTCAACCGATGGGCAAGACCCCGACCACCTCTTCGCCGACCGTTACACCCAGACGATCGCCTTCGCCCTGCTGCTGGCCCGTATCGAGAACGTACCGCTCGCCGACCGCAACTTCGTTGACGTTGCACGTGAGTTGAAGGCCGAGAACACGGTCATGGGTCAATCCCTGCAGTTGCTGACGGAGACGGTGGACGCCGAGTTCGCCCGCCGAATCGACACGCTCGTGCAGGTCATCGATGCTGTCGACTGGGAGGCGATCCGAGCACGGACGCCCGACGCCCACGTTCGTCTCTACGAGGATTTCCTCCAGGAATACGACCGCGAGCTGCGTACGCTCCGGCACGTACTACACCCCGCCCCAATGGCCATGAGTTAAGCCGTATCGGGTGTCAGTTGGTGGAGCACGATGGTGCGGGTGACTCGGCGGGTGCCGGGGTCGGTTGAGCTGCGGGTTCGGTAGCTCAAGTGGGGGCGTTTCGTGGTTCGGGGTGCGGGGCGGTCACGGATGAGCATGTCGGGGAGGTCGGCCATGAAGAAGCGCAGGGCCTTCGCGAGGAGCTCAGGGGGAAAGGGCCGTCCGCACAGAGCTTTTGACGGCGTCCAGGACGGGCGGGAAGCTGATGCGGGCCGGGTCGACTCCGGCGATCACGGCGGCTCTTGTGATCAGGGTGCGCAGGGCCTGATAGACGCAGAGCAGGGCCCACAACTCCTGGCGTACGCCCTCGGGCCTGCCCGAGCGCAGGACACCGCCGCTGGTGCGCAGGTCGACCTTGACCAGCTTGAACAGGACTTCAATGTGCTGGCCAGAATGCACACATGAAGGTGTATCAGTCTGGAGATGTGCCAATAATCGCACGTGAGGGGCTGTTGCGGCTGGTCACGGTGGTCGACCGGCTGCGGGCCCGCGAGGGCGATCGTTCGGAGGCGTCGTCGTGGACAACGGAGGGGGCGCCTGCCCCAGAGCCGGGCCCTGTCGGGGGCGGGCGAGCAGGTGTGGGCGGTGCTGCCGGAGGTGAACCGGCAGGTGGCGGTCCGCTGGCTGGCGGAGCTGGCCGGCCGGACCGGCCCCGTCGACCTGGTGGCCGGGGACGCGCCCGGCTCGAGCGGTGAGGGGGCGGCGGAATGACGGCCCTGATGCCGTGGGAGCGGGTGGATGGGAAGGTGACCGAGCGGCATCGCGACGCGCTCGCGATCGTTTACGTGAGGCAGTCCACCCGCCAGCAGGTTCGCGATCACGGGGAGTCGACCAGATTGCAGTACGCGCTGGTGGACCGGGCCGTGGCTTTGGGCTGGCAGGCGTGCCGGGTGCTGGTCATCGACGACGACTTGGGCCGCTCCGGGACCAGTGCGCTGGCCCGTCCCGGCTTCCAGCGCCTGGTGTCCGAGGTCTCCTTGGGACATGTCGGGCTGGTGCTGGGCATCGAGATGTCTCGTCTGGCACGCTCGGAGAAGGACTTCTACCAACTGCTGGAGCTATGCGCGCTCGCGGGTGCCCTGCTGGCCGACACCGATGGCGTGTACGACCCGGGTGACGTGAACGACCGGATGCTGCTGGGGCTGAAGGGGACGATGTCAGCGGTCGAACTCCACCTGATCAAACAGCGCATGCACGCCGGGAAGGTCAACAAGGCCCGCCGTGGCGAGCTGGGCTTCGCCCTGCCGATGGTGCGCCGCCCCTCCGGCGAGCCGGTGCTGGACCCGGACGAGCAGGTCCGGGCCGCGGTGCGGCTGGTGTTCGCCAAGTTCGCCGAGCTGGGCACGCTCAACGGGGTCCTGCGCTACCTGGTAGTGAACGGGATCGATCTGCCATTGCGGGCCCGTTCCGGGCCGGACAAGGGCGAATTGGTCTGGCGGCGCCCGAATCGGGCTACCTTGCAGTGGATGCTGCACAGTCCGATCTACGCGGGCATCTACGCCTACGGTCGGCGCCGGGTCGACCCGAGGCGCAAGGTCGCGGGCCGCCCGGCCACCGGCAAGGTCGTCGTCGACCCGGACCAGTGGACCGTGATGATTCCCGGCGCGCTGCCGGCCTATATCAGCGAGCAGACCTGGCGGGACAACCTGGCCCGCCTCGCCGCCAACGCGAGCAGGGCCGACACAACCGGTGCCGCCCGGCGTGGCAGCGCGCTGCTGTCGGGGCTGGTTCACTGCGGCCGCTGCGGCAAGCGGATGACCGTGCGCTACCACGTCCGCGAGGGGCACCGCCAAGCCGACTACGCCTGCGCTCGCGAGCTGGTCGACTACAGCGGCAGGCTGTGCCAGGCGATGGCCGGCAGTGGCATCGACGCCTACGTCACCGAGCAGGTTCTGGCCGCACTGGAGCCGGCCGCCGTCGAAGTCTCCTTGCACGCGGCCGAACAGATCGAAGCCGACCGCGCCCGCGTGGACCGCATCTGGCGCCAGCGAATCGAGCGCGCAGGCATCGACGTCGACCGCGCCCGCCGCTGCTACTGCCTGGCCGAACCTGAGAACCGCCTGGTCGTGCGCCAACTCGAGCACGATTGGGAACAGGCACTCGCCGCCCAGCAGCAACTGCGTAAGGACTACGCGCGCTTCACCGCTGCCCGGCCGCCCATCCTCACCCCCGCCGAACGCGCCGCGGTCACCGCCCGCGCCGCCGATATCCGGGCGCTGTGGCACGCGGAGACCACCACAAACACCGACCGCAAGGAGATCATCCGCGCGCGGTCGTGGAGACGGTGACGATCGCCATCGTCGGCGACAGCGAACAGGTGACCTGCACCATCACCTGGGCCGGAGGCCATACCACCACGGGCACCGCGATCCGCGCCGTGGCCCGCTTGGAGCAACTTAGCTACTACCCGCAGCTCCTGGACCGAATCCGTGAATTGGCCGAGCAGGGACACCGCGCCAAGGCCATCGTCGAGCGTCTGGCCGCCGAGGGGTTCCGCCCGGCCAAGGGCCGCGACAAGATCAGCACCCGCTGTGTCGACCAGCTCCTCGACCAGCTGGGCTACCCGCCCCAGCGGCGACGCCGCCCCGCCTTCCCACCCGGCGAGGCTCCCGGCCCCGACGAGTGGTCGCTCGATCAGCTCGCCACCGAACTCGACATGCCCCCCATCACGCTGCGCGACTGGGCCGCCAAGGGCTGGGTCCAGGGCCGACGCCAATCCACCCCGCCCCACCGCTGGATCCTCCACGCCGACCACGACGAGCTGGCCGAACTACGCGAACGCCGTGCCCGTCCGGCCGGCTGGTACACCCGCCGGTACTGGCAACAGCCCCCAGAGCAGTCTCAAGCCACCGATTGACGCTCATGCGTGCATTGGGGTTGACGCACCTCGATCTACCAGCGGCATCCGGCGATTCGGACCAGGTCGGCGACGGTGGCCTCCAGCGGGCCGCAGGCGAGGTAGTAGGCGATCTCGTCGGGCTTGCCGATGCTGCGGCGGGCCAGCATCCACTGCTGCCGGGTCGGCTCGGCGCCGTCGAACTCGGCCACGGAGGGCAGACGGGCTGCGGCCCAGTCGTAAAACCGTTCACCCTTGGCCCCTGGCCCCGCCGACTGACGCTGTCACGCCTCGGGCCGGGCCTGGGTGATGAGATGGCCGATGCGCGGGCCGTGGACCTGCTGCGACCTGGGAACGGCAACGTCGTGGGAGAGCTCGGCGTCTTCCAGAAAGCGTCGCAAATGCGAGTCCTGTCCGTAGGCGGAATCCGCGGTGACCCAGGCGATGGGAAGCGGGGAGGCAAGGACGCGAAGGATCATGTCGCGGGCGAGGTCGCCTTTGGTGGCGAGGTGTGCTCGTCGGGGATACGGGCCGCTTGGCAGCGTTCCCGGTTGTCGTCCACGACTTGGGCAGGTAGAGCTCGCGGTTGACCAGGGCGTGGCCGCGGGCGGTGGCGTAGGCGGCGAAGACTCCGATCTGGCAATTTTCTGTCATCCGGCCGTGCCAGAGTACTGGCGCTGCACCCCCGCGGAGGTGGTGCCCTTCTTCACGAAGCCGGTGTCGCGACTGCTCGTCGCGCTGTCCTTGCATGCGGCGCTGACACACGTTGGTGGGACGGCCGGCCCAAGACCGTCCCGCCCATGCCGAACCCCCGCGACACTCCCCAGCGTCAGGCCGTTGACCAGCAGAAATACAGAAGTCCGGCTGGAGTACTAGATGCTCCTGAACCACATTGTTTATCCACGGATCTTCACGGTCACGCTGTATCGGCCCTCATCGCCGACGCACCGCCGAGCTTCGCCGCAACTGGTGCGGCGGGCTGTGACGTCTGCTGAGCCGGGCCTGACGGCGCGCAGGGCGAGTTCGACAGTGCCGCAGCCGGCGCCCGGGGCACAGGTGTGGGCTGGTGTGACCCGCGAGGTGTCGGTGGCGGCCAGGACATCCGGTGTTCTGCTGGTGAGGTCGGACCAGTATGTGCTGTGCAGTGTGATCACCACAGAGGTGCCCACCGTGGCGGAGACGGTGGTGTGGTTCGCGCGCTCGTCCAGCCGGAGGTGTGTGGGCGTTGGCGTGGTCGGCGTGACAGGCTGCGCCGCGTTGGCGCCGCAGGCCGAGGTAGCGGCGAGAGCCAGGCAGGCGGCGAAGCGGAGTGCAGAGTGGGTGCGCGGGAGCGCCATGAACGGGACCTTTCCAGGCAGTTTGTGCCGATGAGACGGTTCCGCCCCGGCAGTGGTTCCCTGCCGGGGCGGAACGTGTCGTGCTGTGCCCAGGGAGCCCTGGTGGGGTCAGGAGGCGTTGAGGGCGGTGTCGTCGACCACGAAGCTGGTCTGGAGGCTGGAGTCCTCGGTGCCGGTGAACTTCAGGGTCACCGTCTGACCGGCGTAGCTGGACAGGTTGAAGGACTTGAGTACATAGCCACTCGCCGCGTTCAGATTGGAGTAGGTGGCCAGGGTGGTGGAGCCGGCCTGGACGGTCAGCGTGTCGTAGGCGGTGGTCGTGGTGGTCTCGGCGGTGTCGACGTGCAGGTAGAAGGAGAAGGTGGCGCTGCATCCGGACGGGATGGTCACCGACTGGGACAGGGTGTCGGTGTGGGCGCTGCCGTAACCGTCCATCCAGGCCTTCCAGCTGCCCGAGTGGGCGGGCTCACCGGCGGAGTTGTCGATCACGCCGGTGCTGGCCGTCCAGGGCGCGGCGGTGCCGGTCTCGAAGCCGGGGTTGCCGAGCTTCTGGCCCGGGCTGGAGCAGCCGCCGCCGGTGGTGCTGATGGTCCAGGTGAACGAGGTGCTGCCGGAGGCGTTCGTGCTGTCCTTGGCGGTGACCGTGACGGAGGAGGTGCCGGCCGTGGTCGGGGTGCCGGTGATCTTTCCGCTGGAGGAGATGCTGAGCCCCGCCGGCAGCCCGGTCGCCGTGTAAGTGAGGGTCTGGGTCGAGTCGGAGTCGGAGCCCGTCATCTGCAGGGACACGGCGGTGCCCACGGTGCCGCTCTGGTTGCCGGGGTTGTTCACGGTGACCGTGTTGCCCGTGGTGCCGCCGACGATCGCGTGCGAAATGGCGCACGCGTTGGTGTCGTTGGACCAGCTGGCCTGCTCGGCGAAGGTGCCGGTGCCCATCGTGACGTTGGCCGCTCCGCCCGTCTGGCCCGGAGCGATCCAGGCGCATTCGTCGGAGTTCTCCTGGCCGTTGAACGAGCTGCCGGTGTGGTTGGTCCAGCCGCCGGCCGGGTTCTGGTCCGACATCATCTCGTGCCACTCGTGGCCGAGCGTCATGGTCCAACCGTCGAGGGTGCCGGGGGAGTTGACGAACCCGACACCGCAGCCCGAGCCCGAGTCCATGTTGTACGGCTGGTTGCTGAAGGCGACATCGCCGACGGTCGATGTGACCGCACCGCCCGTCAGCGTGGTGTCACCGTTCCAGTCGTGCCACGCGCAGTACTGACCCTGGTAGTTATCCGGGTTGGTGCCGTGGGGCGACAGGATCACGTAGTACGCGTCGCGGTTCGACGCAGCCGTGGTGTTGCCGAAGTGACTGGCCGCCTTCACAGCCTCGGCGCCGAGCTGGTGCCCGGTGGCGGCGCTGGGTGACGCTCCCGAGTTGTCGTACCAGGTGCCAGCCAGCACGCCACCGCTCTGGTAGGGGACGAAGTTGGCGTTCGCCGGGCAACTGGTCGCGCCGGTCGTCACGTTCGGACCGTCGCACCACTGGGTCAGGTCAGCCGACCAGCGTTCGTTACCGGTGCCGATGTCCTTGAACATCTCCTGAGCAACGGGCGCGGCGCCCGCCGAGTCGCCGGAGAAGGTCAGGTCCCCGCTGCCGTTGGTGCTCTGCGTACCCCACTGGGTGCCGTAGAAGACCAGGTAGACCTTCGAGTGGCCGCTCTGGACACCGATACCGTCGACGCCGCCGCCATAGGACAGCGTCTCCGGCCCGGTCGCGACGCTCGCAGACTTCTGGGAGGCCGCCCAGGCCTTCATCTTGGCATGCTGCTGGAGCGTCGGCAGTGCGCCGTGCCGGTACGGGTGCTGGTACGCGGGGCTGTAGGGGTTGGCGACGGAGCCGCTCGAAGTCTGTGACGCGGCCGGCGCGGCCACCGCCTGGGGGGCGACGGCCAGCATGCCGCCAGCTATCAGGGCTGCGGCCGACGCCAGCGCGGCGGCTCCGCGGCGGGTGAACCGCCGGAGCGGGTTGGGTCTCGTGTGGCCCGTGTTCTGTGATCGCAAGAGACTGCCTTTCCTGGGGAGTTGGTGCCCTACGGCGAGGAGCCCCTTGTGTCAAGACCATGACAAAGCGGCCTGCTTTGACAGGACACGGGTCAACTGCTGCCGGGGGCTTCAAGTGGCGCACGTTCTTCGGTGTGGGCTGCCACCCCGGGCAGTGGTGGCCCCCGCGATGCTACTGAGCGCCCACCGCGACTGACTATCAGTCAATGGCAAAGCCTTTGCCTCGTTAAGCAATACGGCAGAGCCCCAACCGCAGTAAATCCAGACAGAGTTGCTGTCGACCGTTCTCCGGCCGGGAGGACGGAGCGGATCGGCTATAGCGTGTGATGCCATGGACGTGGACGACGGATCAGTCAGTGACCTCACAGCACTGGGCCTGGCACGCTACGAGGCACGGGTCTACCTCGCGCTGGTCAGGCGCGAGTCGTACACCGCCGCCGAGGTGGCGCGTGAGGCGGACGTGCCCCGTCAGCGCGTCTACGACGTATTGGACGCCCTGGTGCGGCGTCGGCTCGCCACCGCCCGCCCGGGCCGGGTGGCCACGTTCTCCGCGGTCGCACCCGAGCTTGCCACCGCCCGGCTCATGGCGCTGCAACGCGAATCCCTCGAACGGCTCGAGCAAGTGTCTTCGGCACTAGTCACTGCTCTGCTGCCCGTCTGGTCCGACGGGCGCACCAAGACCGACCCGCTCGACTACATCGAGGTGCTGCGGGATCCCAAGGCCATCGCCGAACGATTCGCCGACATCCAGGAACAGGCCGGATATGAACTGCTGAGTTTCTCCCAACGGCCCTTCCTTGCCCCGGTCGCCAACACCGAGGGGATCGCGACGGTGCGCCGACTGCGCAGGGCAGGTGGCCGGGCCCGGGCCATCTACACCCATGACGCGCTCCACGACGCCGAAGTACTGGAGCACGTACGGCGTTTCAGCGAAGCCGGGGAGGAGGCGCGGTTCATCGCCGAGCTGCCGCTTAAGCTGATCATTGCCGACGCTTCGCTCGTGCTCTGTGACATGCCGGACCCGGTTGCCGGCACCGGCGCCACCACCGCGCTCTACATCGAACACCCAGCGCTCGCCAACTGCTTGCAACTGGCTTTCCAGAGCGTCTGGGACCGCGCCGTTCCGACGAACACCGCCCGAGGAGTCTAGTGTCCTTTGTTGAAGAGCGTTTTGTCCTGCTGGTCGTGTTTGGTTCCGGGTTTACGTGTCGCGCCACTTGAGGGTGGATTCGCGGGTGAGGCGGCGGCTTATGAGGTCGATCATCGCAACGTGGATCACGGCTTCGGAGCGGTGGGGGTGGGTTTCGTAGTCGCGGGCGAGCCGGCGGTGGTGGTGCATCAGCCGGCCGAAGGTCCGCTCGACAACCCAGCGTCGGGGGATCACCTTGAACCCTTTGACGGCCGGGTCGCGTTGAAGTTTTGGTCCGCCCTTCATGGCCCCCACGTGGAGCCGTCGATCACCGCCCTGGACCAGTCCAGCGCGTCGGCAGCATGCAGCTCGGCCAGCAGCTGTTCATGCAGGCGCTGCCACACACCCGCGTCGTTCCAGTCCCTCAGACGCCGCCGGCACGTCATGCCCGAGCCGAAGCCCAGCTCCTGGTGCAGGAACTCCCACGGAAGGCCGGTGTACCGCACGAACAGGATCCCTGACAGGACCTTCCGGTCGTCCAGATTGAGCTGCTCCTGCTTTCGTGGAGTCCCTGAAGCCTGGGTTACGATCCAGGCGTAAGGAGAACCACCAGCAGTGCCAGCACCCCGTAAGTACCCCGATGAGCTCCGTGAGCGTGCCGTCCGCGAGGTCCGCTCGAGCGGCCGCCCGATCGCGCACGTAGCCCGCGACCTCGGCATCCACAAGGAGGCCCTGCGGTCCTGGGTCCGCCAGGCCGGGGCCGACGCCGGCGAGCGTGACGACCGCCTGACCAGCTCCGAACTGGAGGAGCTGAAACAAC
This sequence comes from Streptomyces sp. NPDC052036, assembly GCF_040680495.1. Taxonomy (NCBI): domain Bacteria; kingdom Bacillati; phylum Actinomycetota; class Actinomycetes; order Kitasatosporales; family Streptomycetaceae; genus Streptomyces; species Streptomyces sp. NPDC052036. The sequence goes on from NZ_JBFAWW010000052.1 coordinate 17,853, forward strand.
TCCGCAAAGAAAATGCCGAGTTGAGGCGCGCCAACGAAATCCTCAAGGCGGCCAGTGTGTTTTTTGCCCAACTTCGGGTTCGATGCCCGTCGGGCACCTCGGGTGTATTCCGGGACGAGTACGTTCTCGATGAAGCTGTCCAGCTTGTGCAGGTAGATGTTGGACAGGACCGGGGAGGCAATGCCGCCCTGCGGAACACCACTGACACGGCAGCTGTAGTTCTTGATCGGTAGGTCGTCGATGCTGGTCAGTGCGGTGGTGGGGTGCCTGCGAGCATGGGTACGGCCACCGTGATCATGAACGTTTGTGACGACGTATCAGGAGCAGGTGGCCGTGGAGGCCACGATAGCCGAGCAGGTATGGATGACGGCGCTGGGGGCGGTGACCGAAGCGATCGCGGACTGTTTCGGGCGCCGTGAACCCCGAGCCCTGGCACGGGAGATGTGCGAGGCGATGCTGATGGAGCTGGACACTCGCAACTGCTGGACCCTTGCCGAGGCCCTCGGGCACGGCGGTCCGCATCGGCTGCAGCACTTCCTGTCCCGCGCTTCGGTCGATCACGATCTGGCCCGGGACCGGATCGCGGCCTGGAGGGCGGGTGAACTCGCCGACCCGGACGCGGTGTTGATCGTGGATGAGACCGGTGACGAGAAGTCCTCCACGGACTGCGTCGGTGCGGCTCACCAGTACTCCGGTGCGCTCGGCGGCCTCGGCCTGTGCCAGGTCGCGGTCCACCTCACCTACGCGAGCCGCACGGGCACGCCCCGATCGACCGGGCCCTCTACCTCGGCAGGGAGTGGGCCGCCGACGAGGAACGGCGCCTGCTCACCCACGTCCCGGAGGACATCGAGTTCGCCACCAAGCCCCAGCAGGCCGCCGTAATGCTGCAGCGTGCCCGCGACCTGGGCATACAGGCACGGTGGCTGGCCGGCGACGAGGTCTACGGCGGCCGTGAGCTGCGGCAGGCCGCCCGCGCACTCACCTTCGACTACGCCCTGGCCGTCCGCACCGATCACCGTGTGGACACCGCCGTCGGCCGCCTGACCGTCACCGACCTCGCGGCCCGGGTCCCGAAGAAGAGCTGGATGCGCCTGCGCACCGGCCACGGCCTGAAGGGCGACCGCCACTACGACGGGGCCATCCGCCCCGACGACACCCCCGACGGACACCGGCCCGGGCACGCCGCCGTCCTGGTGCGCCATCACCGCTACACCCGTGAACTCTCCTTCTACCGCTGCCATTCCGCCGCCCCGGTCACTCTGGCCAATCTTGTGGATGTGGTGTGCCGCAGGTGGCGCGTCGAGGAGGACTTCCAGATGGCCAAGGGCGTCTGCGGCCTCGACCAGGGCCAGACCACCTGCTGGAACTCCTGGATGCGCTGGACCTTGATCAGCATGCTCGCCGCCGCCGTCCTGGCCGTCGCCCGCGCCCGCACCACCACGGCCACCACGAGCAGCGAGCTCGTCCCGCCCAGCGGCCGCGAACTCATCCGACTCCTGCGGATCACAGTCCTGCCCCGCCCCCGACGCTTGTGCCCCGGCCTGCGGCGGTTAACCCGCAGATCACCGCTTTGCGCCTGCCCCCTGTCGCTGTTCGAGGTCGATTACCTCATCGTCGAACGCGCGGAAATCTATGTCGGCCGAAGTAGACATGGGGCGGTGATGTGGTTATGGTTTCTCTCGTAGCCGAGATCAACGGGGCCTGGCAGAGACGAACTGCCGGGCAGCAGTACCGCAGTACACGCAGGTGCAGTGCGCAGGACGGTGCGGTGGTCGAGTTCCGAAGCCAGGGATGTCGCAGGACGGCGACGGGACTGACGGCCGGACCGGGTGGCCCGCAGTGATCAGGGGCCGCCATGAGCAGTAACGCAGTGGCAGTTCAGTAGTGCAGTTCGCAGTACCAGCAGTGAAGTCAGTGAGCGGTACCTCGGTGAAGGCGTCGGCTGCGGACGCGCGTACCGGGAAGTTCGGCAGTGGGGTTCTAAGCCAGAGCAGACGCAGGACGGGCGACGGGGCTGGCTGCCGAAGAGTGGCGCTTACTCAGGTCACCAGCAGTTCGCATCACCAGTAGTACCAGCAGTACGCAGTCCCCGTTGGTAAGTAGTTCATCAAGAGGGAAGAACGGAGGAGCCGAGCGCCATCAGGATCGCCCGGGCGGAATTCTCGAGCCCGGGTACCGCAGGACATCGATAGTGAGGTGGTCTCCGGTCAAGCAACCGCGATCCCCGTACACCCGACAGCTCCCAGGTCGGGTCGGCGGAAACAGAAAGCCGGCGCAGTACTAGGGCCGGCAGATGGTGTAACAGTTCCTTCGGGGCCCTGGTGCCATACGGCACCAGGGCCCCTCAGCGCGTTCCACAGAGAGGTGCAATGACAGCAGACGATTCGTTCGGCCGTCTCAATGACGACGACTACCCCGCCTACACCATGGGCCGGGCCGCCGAGTTGCTCGGCACCACCCCCGGCTTCCTCCGCGCCCTGGGCGAACACCGCCTGATCACCCCCCTGCGCTCCGAGGGCGGCCACCGCCGCTACTCCCGCTACCAGCTCCGGATCGCCGCCCGCGCCCGGGAAATCGTCGACCAGGGCACCCCCATCGAGGCCGCCTGCCGCATCGTCATCCTCGAAGACCAACTCGAAGAAGCCCAGCGCATCAACGCCGAACACCGCCGCGCGGCATCCCGGAACGCGACCAACATCTGACCCGCAGTCCGGGGCGGCGCGCTGGGCCGTATTCTTCCGCTGATTTCAGAATATGGACGCCTGATCGCCGAAGATGCTCAGCCGCTGGCACACGGGCGGAAGCCCCAGCCCCGCTCCGGCACCACGCCCGACGCCCCACGGCCTCCCGCGGTTGATGCGCCTGTTGGCACATCCGGCCGGCTGACTGCCGGGCAGAGCGCCGCCCTGGAAGGCGGGGTGGAGCGCGCGGCGGCTGCGCTGAAGCCGAGGATGCGCGGCTGGCTGCACGTCGGCGTGTTCCCCCTCGCGCTGGTCGGCGGCATCGTCCTGATCGCTGCTTCGCGCTCGGCTGCGGCAGTGGCGGCCTGCTCGGTGTACGCGCTGTCGGCCTGCCTGCTGTTCGGTACCAGCGCGGTCTACCACCGCGGAACGTGGGGTCCGTACCGGGAGGTGGTCTTGCGGCGGCTGGACCACGCGAACATCTTCCTGACCATCGCCGGCACGTACACCCCGTTGGCTGTAATGCTGCTGCCCGCGGGTCAGCAGCTGGTGCTGCTGGCCGTGGTGTGGGCAGGCGCCTTGGCCGGCATCGCCTTCCGCATGCTGTGGATCGGGGCTCCCCGGTGGCTGTACACCCCGTGCTACATCGTCCTGGGCTGGCTGGCCGTCTTCTACGTGCCCGACTTCGCGCGCACCGGCGGCACCGCAGTGGTCGTACTCGTCATTGCCGGTGGTCTGCTCTGCACCGCGGGCGCGGTCGTGTACGGACTCAAGCGCCCTGACCCTTCACCGGCCTGGTTCGGCTTTCACGAGGTCTTCCACGCCCTCACCATCGCCGCCTTCACCGCGCACTACACGGCCATCGTCCTGGCAGTCACATGACTGCTTCGACGCAGGCCCAGCCCCCTCCTCACGTGCTCAGCCACCCGAGGTTGGGGGCAGGCATGATCCTTCGAGTGGCAGCTTCGAGTGGTGAACAAAAACCATCTTCCTTAACTCTGCGGTCCCGGTAGGCCAGTATCTATGACCGCGAGGTGAGGGTTTTACGCCCGGCGTGAGGAGAGTTTTTCCGCAATGAACAGAGTGAGGTTATCTAAGCGTACGCAGGCCGATACGGCGTGCTACTGTCGACCTCAGTTGCAGGCGGTTCCCAAAACTTCAAGCGCCTCCGTCGGTATTTTCGGTCACCGGAAGCGTTTTTTCCCGGTAATTTCCGGGCGGGGCATCATCGCGGCGACACGGTGTCCGTGCAGTGCGGATGCTGATGTACTGCCCCAAAGGAGAAGTGACATGGCGTCTGGCACCGTGAAGTGGTTCAACGCGGCAAAGGGTTTCGGCTTCATCGAGCAGGACGGTGGCGGCGCTGACGTGTTCGCCCACTTCTCGAACATCGCCGCCCAGGGCTTCCGTGAGCTGCTCGAAGGCCAGAAGGTCACCTTCGACATCGTGCAGGGCCAGAAGGGCCCGACGGCCGAGAACATCGTTCCCGCCTGACGCTGGACGCGCATTTTGCAGCTGGTGCCCGCATCCTCCGGGATGCGGGCACCAACTGCGGGCATTTCCTGCGGTGCTTTCACATGTGGCACAAGCCCCGCCCGCCGCTGCGCGCCCCTTCAGAGCTACCCAGTCGTCCTCATTTTCCCGCCCCGCGACGTCACCGATTTTATTGCCTGCGCCCGAAGCCGGAGTTTCCGCAGGTCAGATTCGCTTTGGTATTCTATTCGGCCCGTTCTTGTGGTTCCCCGAACTGTTCTTCCGCTGCGGGAATTCCCTGATACGTGCCGTATCAAGGAAGGTTCTGAATGAACCCCACACGTACGAACGACCGCTCCTCCCGCATCCGCCGCCGCACCGGCGGCCCCACTTTCGGCTCCGCCGCTGGTTCGGTTCGAGGCAGCCGCTTCGGTTCGTCCGCCCCGAGCCGCTCGGGCGGCTACGGCCGCCGGCCCAGCGCGGTGCAGGGCGAGTTCGCCCTGCCGAAGACGATCACTCCCGCGCTGCCCGCCGTCGAGGCGTTCGCGAACCTCGACATGCCCAGGGAGCTCCTGGCCGCGCTCACCGCGCAGGGACTGTCGGTGCCGTTCCCGATCCAGGCCGCGACGCTGCCGAACTCTCTGGCGGGCCGTGACGTCCTGGGCCGCGGCCGCACCGGCTCCGGCAAGACGCTGGCCTTCGGTCTGGCGCTGCTGGCCCGGACCGCCGGGCAGCGCGCCGAGGCCCGTCAGCCGCTGGCCCTGATTCTGGTCCCCACCAGGGAACTCGCGCAGCAGGTCACCGATGCCCTCACCCCTTACGCCCGCTCGGTGAAGCTGCGTCTGGCCACTGTCGTCGGGGGGATGCCGATCGGCAGGCAGGCGGCTGCGCTGCGTGGTGGCGCCGAAGTCGTCGTGGCCACCGCCGGACGCCTCAAGGACCTCATCGACCGCGACGACTGCCGGCTGAACCAGGTCGCGATCACCGTCCTCGACGAGGCCGACCAGATGGCCGACATGGGCTTCATGCCGCAGGTCACCGCGCTCCTGGACCAGGTACGCCCCGAGGGCCAGCGAATGCTGTTCTCCGCGACCTTGGACCGTAATGTCGACCGCCTGGTGCGCCGCTACCTCACCGACCCCGTGGTCCACTCCGTCGATCCCTCCCAGGGCACGGTCACCACGATGGAACACCACGTCCTGCACGTGCACGACGCCGACAAGCATCGGATGACGACGGAGATCGCGGCGCGCGAAGGCCGGGTGATCATGTTCCTGGACACCAAGCACGCCGTGGATCGCCTCGCCCGGGACCTCCTCAACAGCGGAGTCCGAGCCGCCGCCCTGCACGGGGGGAAGTCACAGCCGCAGCGCACCCGCACCCTCGCCCAGTTCAAGACCGGGCACGTCACCGTCCTGGTCGCCACGAACGTCGCGGTCCGCGGCATCCACATCGACAACCTCGATCTCGTCGTCAACGCGGATCCGCCGACCGACCCCAAGGACTACCTCCACCGCAGCGGGCGTACTGCCCGCGCGGGCGAGTCCGGCAGCGTCGTCACCCTGGTCACCCCCAACCAGCGACGCGAGATGACCCGCCTCATGGCCGCCGCCGGCATCGTCCCCCAGACCACCCAGGTCCGCTCCGGCGAGGAAGCCCTCAACCGGATCACCGGCGCCCAGACCCCCTCCGGCGTCCCCGTCACCATCACCGCGCCGGCGGCCGAGCGGCGTCAGCGCAGCGGGGCCTCCCGCGGTCGACGCAGTCCCGCCTCGGCTGCCCGGCGCGTGAGCGTGCGGCAGTCCGCCTTTGACGCGGCGGCCTGAGTACCGTGATCAGGAAGCTGACCCACATCCGCAGGAGGCACGTTTTGACGCTGGTCCAGATGCAGCCCCACTCGGGACGGACAGGCACGAGCCGCCACCAAAACAGCGGTGGGGGACTTTGAGGTGAAAACCTCCCGCAGCCTGACGATCAACTGCGGAAGGTTTTCACCTCAGAGTCACTTCTGCGAACGACGACCTGCGGATTCACGATCGGCTCCGGGGTGTTCGCAGAACTCTCGCAACTGGTCATTTATGCGAGGGACTGGGCGTGCCTGCCCGCCGCCGAGGTGGAACCGGTGTGAGATCGCATGCGGGCAGTGCCCGCGGTCAGGCTGGGACACTCGCATGAGAGGAGGCAAGGATGCCGGGCGACCCGTTCGGGCTGGCCGAGGTGCTCGCCGCTGCGGAGGACGCGGCGCCGGGGGCGTCCCTCGCTGTGGTGGCGCGCAATCTACGCGACCGGTTCGACGCGCGGGCGGTGTCGTTCCTGTTCGTCAGCGTCGCTGGCCGGCAGATGGTGCGGGTCGACGAGGGGATCGCCTCGCGGGCCGGCCTCGACGCCGATCAGATCCAGCTGGCCGGCAGCGTCTACGACCAGGTGCTGCGCACCCAGGAGCTGGTGCAGGCCCCCGACGCCGGGCACGGAAAGCGGGTGTTCGCCCCGGTGACCAACCGCGGTGACACCATCGGCGTCCTGGAGTTGTCCCTGCCGCACGTCAGCCAGGAGATCCTGGACGAGGTTGGCGAGGCCGCGCACGCGCTGGCATACATCATCGTCACCGACCGCCGCTTCACCGACCTCTACCGGTGGGGCCAGCGCGCTACCCCTCTCAGCCTGGCCGCCGAGATCCAGCGCCAGCTCCTGCCCGACGCGCCCTCCTGCGAAGCCGCACAGTTCGTGCTCGCCGCGTGCCTGGTCCCGGCCGACGACGCCGCCGGGGACACCTATGACTACGCCCTCGACCACGACACCCTGCATCTTTCCGTCACCGATGCCATGGGCCACGACGTCGACGCCGCGCTCATGGCCACCCTCCTGGTCAATGCGTCGCGCGGCGCTCGTCGCGACGGCGCCAGCCTGACCGAGCAAGCCCGCCGGATCCACCAGGCTCTCCTCGACCACGGCCACCACACCATGGCCACCGGCCAGCTCCTGCGCATCGCCCTGGACGGGACCGGCGCACAGGTCGTCAACGCCGGGCACCCCTGGCCGCTGCTCCTGCGCGACGGCACGGTGAACGAGGTGCGCCTGGACGTCGACCTGCTCTTCGGCGCCCCCGGACCCACCCCGTACCACGTACAGTTCCTCGACCTGCGCCCCGGCGACCGGCTCCTGCTCCACAGCGACGGCATGCAGGAACGACAAGCCGAGTCCGTCGACCTGCCCGGCCTCATGCGCGAGACCGCCTCCGAACATCCCCGCGAGGTCGTGCGCGTCCTGACAGCAGCGGTTACCGACGCCTGCGGCGGCCACCTGCCCGACGACGCCACGGTGCTGTGCCTCGACTGGCACGGCCCCCACCACGACGGCCGCCACGCCCACGCCGGAGCCGGCCGATAAGCACTTCCCCGTGCCCATCCGGAGACCGCCGCCGGGAAGAGGTCGTTCCTCTCCACCGTCCGCGTCGCCATCGTCGGCCACCGGGCCGCGCAGCGGGCGCAGGCCGTCTCGGATGCGCCGGCCCTCAGCCATCTTCCCCTTCGTCCTCGATGGCATCGGGGTCGCGGAAGGGCCGCAGGCCCTGGCCGGGTCCGCTGGCCTTGATGTTGAACAGGTAGCGGCCCAGGAAGTTGATGTGCCGGTCCTTGAGCGGGGAGAGGCGGGCCACGTCCTCGTCCTTGATGTCGTGGCCCGCCGCGCGGAGCCGGGCCACGGCGGCGTCCAGATAGCGGGTGTTCCACAGCACCACGGCATTGAGGACCAGACCGAGGGCGGCGAGCTGGTCTTCCTGGCCCTCGCGGTACGCCTGGCGGATCTGGCCCCGGCCGCCGTGGCAGATCGCGCGGGCGAGCCGGTGGCGGGACTCCTGCACGGTGAGCTGCCGGTTCATCAGGCGCCGGTAGGTGTCGTCCATCGGGTCGACCAGGGCGAGCAGGTGCATGGTCTTGTCGATCCGCCAGTACTCGGCGAACGCCGCCCCCAGCGGGGTGGGGTGGCCCTCGCGGCCGAACATCCGCAGCAGGTCGTAGGCCCGGACCTGGTTGGTGATGAGCGACCCGGCGACCCGGAGCATGTCCGGCCACTGCGTCTCGATGCGCTTGAGGTTGACCTTGTTGCAGGCTACGGCCTCCAGCGGCCCGTACCCGGCGGCCGGCTCCCCGCCACCGTCGGACAGGTCGGCCCGCCAGAACCGCTCCACCTGAAAGGGATCCGAGGGCGCAAGAGCGATCCGAGTGACGCGGCGTTCCTTGCCCGGGCTGGCGCCTCCGGGATGGTGATGGGCTCTTTCGTGCCCCAAACGGCGGGTTCGGGAGCTGCGGGATCTGACCCGTAGCCGGACTGAGACCGTCCGGGCCGCGGGGACGCAGGCCCAGCGGCTGGAGAAGGAACTCGAGGACACCGGGATGAAGCTCAGCTCCGTCCTGACCGACCTGGTCGGTCTCACCGGCCGCACCATCCTCGAAGCGCTCGTGGCCGGGGAGCGGGACCCAGCCCGTCTCGCGGACCTCGCGGTCGGCAAGGCCCGCAGCAAGATTCCTGCCCTGATCGAGGCGCTGGAGGGGGAGTTCACCGACCACCACACCTTCATGGTCCGTCACTACCTGGACGAGATCGCGCACCTCAACCGCATTGTCGAGATGCTCGACGCCCGCATCGCGTCGATGCTCGCCTCCGAGGAGGCAGACCTGGACAACCTCGACACCATCCCCGGAATCGGCCGGACGGCCGCTGAGATCGTCGTCGCCGAGGCCGGCGGCGACATGGCCCAGTTCGCCTCAGCTCAGCACCTTGCCTCTTGGATCGGCGTCTGCCCGGGTACCAACGAGTCCGCCGGGGTGAACAAGTCCGGGCGCACCCGCGCGGGCAACAACAATCTCAAGCGCCTGCTCGGGATCGCGGCCATGGCCGCGATCCGCAACAAGGACTCCTACCTGTCGGTCGGGTCGCCTCGGTGGTGGCCAGGACGTGGCCGTTGGGGGAGTGGGTTGTCATTGTGCGGTGAACCCGGTGCAGGCGATGAAACGCCGTGAGCCGTCGCCGACGGACCAGACCACGGTGTATGTGCCCGGTGGGTAGTGAGCGACGGTTCCTGGGAAGTCTCCGGGCCAGACCACGGTGGCCGCAGTGTCGGATTGAACGGTTGTTCGTGCCAGGCGTGAGGTGCCGTCGGGCATGTAGATACGGGCGAGGACGGGCATCTCGGTCTGTACGGGGTCGAAGTTGCCGTACTTGTTCCGCAGGCTGAGTTCCACTGCGTCTCCGGCCCGTATGTCACCGGGGGCGACGTACTGCCAGGACCCGTCGATTTCTGCTTCTTTCCGTGGAGTGCAGTCGACTTGGTCCGGGAGGTACGTGAACGGCGGGGGCTGCAAGGGGGATGCTGATGACGGCGTGCGGGTTTCTGCGGAAACGACTGAGGGGGTGGCGGGGGAGGGGGCTGGCGATGCGGTTTCGCTGGACTCCCCGCTGCGGGCTGGCTTTGTTGCGTGCGGGGCGCTGACGGCTTTCGTCTGGCTGCTGGGCAGCGCTGTCGCCGGGCTCTGCTCCTCTTTGGAGGCTGACGCGGCGATTGCTCCGCCGACGCCACCTACAGCAGCCGCGGCTGCAACGACTGCGGCCAAGAACTTGATACGGCGGCGGCCCCGGGAAGCGGCGGGCCAGACGGTATCGTCCTCGGCCGGCAGGTCCCAGTGGGCGCTCACCAGATCGGAAACCAGTGTCGGCTGCTCTTGCTCGCGCGGGATTGCGGTCGTGGTCTGCGCGGCGAGCAGCGCCGTACAGGCGTCGCGAAGTTCGGCGGCGGCGGGCCGCGCGTCGGGTTCCTTGGTGAGTGCCTGCGCAACCAGCGGCAGCAGGGAGTCGGGCGTGCCCTGAAGATCTGGCTCGGCGGAGAGGACGCGGAAGGCCACTGCGTCGGGGGCGCCGGCGCCGAAGGGGAGGCGACCGGTCGCGGCGTAGGCGATCAAGGCGCCCCAAGCGAATATGTCCCCTGCGGGCCCCACCTCACCTGTGCGGTAGTGCTCTGGACTGATCCAGCCGGGGGTGCCGGTCATCACCCCGGTGCGCGTTACTGAGGTACCGTCCAGTAGGTGGGCGATGCCGAAGTCCAATAGTCGGGGGCCGGCCGGGCCCAGGATGACGTTCTGGGGTTTGACATCCCGGTGGATGATGCCCGCCGCGTGCACCGCGGCCAGCGCGGCTGCAGTTCCGGCTGCCAGCGCATGCAGGCGGGCCCCGTCCAGGGCGCCGCTCGCGGCGAGATGCTGGTCAAGGGTGGGGCCGGGCACAAACGGAGTGGCCAGCCATGGGACGGGGCCGTCGGTGTCGGCATCGTGCACGGGCACCAGGCAAGGGCCCGTCACCTGCTGGGAGAGCCGCACCTCCCGGCGGAAGCGGGCCCGGAACTCCTCGTCTGACGCCTGCGCACTGTGGACGACCTTGACTGCTATCTGTAGCGCCGTGGAATCGAGCGCGGCATACACCGTGCCCATGCCGCCCGTCCGGAGCCGCCCGATGACGCGGTAGGGGCCTATGCGGCGTGGATCGCCCGGCTGCACCGGCTGGATACGGCTGGACACAAAGGCTCCTCAAACATGATCGGCGGCGCGTACCGGCCGGGTGGCTGCTGCATGTTATCGAGTGATTCCGCTGCGGCCCCACCGTTGCCCGCGAGCCCGGATGACGTGGCCTGGGTGCACTACGCGTGCCGTACTGGTGTGTGCGGGCTCCGAGACCATGCTGCAGACGGTGATGGGGGTCTTGAAGGCCGCCGGCGTGGACGTGCTGGTGGTGTGCTCCGAGATGCTCGAGGCGTCCGGCTTCGCCGCTCGATCGTGTCCTGTCGTTGGTACGTGCATGTCGGTGGGTCCATCTCAGCGCGGCGTCTCGGCGGTGTTTCGGCAGTGCTGCGGTCTTCCTCTGTCTGGGTGTCGCCGGCAGGGTCTGCGTGATTCCTGGGCCGACGTCGCCCGGCCAGCGTCATGAGCAGACCTTGTCGTCCTTCGGGATGGCGCCGTTGAGGAGATAGGCGGCCCGGGCGCTGACGCTCACCCTTCGATTCGCCGGCAACAGCAGCTGGGAGAAGACCCGCCGCCTGCCGGAGCCGTCCGCGCACGACGAAGACCTGCGCACCCTGGCCTACCAGCTGATGGATGCCGCCGGCCTGCAGCGCGGCCGCCTGACCGGGCTCGTACTCAAGGGGGACGACCTCATCGACTCCGACCAGGTCGCCCAGCAGATCAGCCTCGATGACGCCCGCGAGGCCCGGTTGGTGGCCGAAGCGGCCGTCGACCGCATCCGGGACAAGTTTGGCCCTGGCATCATTGGCCCTGCTGCCGTCTTCCGGCGCGCCTCGTGACGCGATCAGCCGCTGCTGTCTGGAGGTGAGGTCCGTGCCAGCGGTATCGCGCCAGGCACCGTCCGGGCCAGCCACAACAGCCCCGAAGACGGCCTCTCTTGAAAATCCCGCTCAGGCGACCTCACGGCGTTCGAGGGTGACGTTGCAGCCGAGGGCGCCGAGCTGGCCGACCAGGTGGCGTCGGTGTCGTTCCTCTTCATCACATCCCAGCAAACCTGCCACCTTCGAGCGTGTTGTAGCGGGAGGCTGCGGGGATGCGTCTCGTCACCATTGCCACGGCCGCGGCCGTCGCGATCGCCCTCGCTGGTTGTACCAGCAGCACCCCCACTGCGAAGGCCGCTGCGGACAACGGCCGCACCCTTCCGGAGCAGCTCACGTTCACGGGTGCGATTAAGGGTCATCTCACGGTTGGCCTGAATGCCCAGGGGGTCCTGCATACGCAGTCAGCCCCGATGCCCAACAGCGGTGGAGGCATGTTCCTGCAGACGAGCTGCGCCGACTACCACCTCGGCAGCCAAGACGACCCCTCGCGTACCCATGAGTGGGAAGCCAACATCTACGGAGAGATCAACGGCCAGGCCGTAACCCTCCGGCTCAGCTACGAGGATGACAACATTGTCGGAAAGCACGATTTGGACAGCAGGGGAGGATCGGCCTTCCCGGGCAACGTTCAGCCGTTCATCGACGTTCAGAACGGCGTCCAGTTTTACTACCCGATTTATCCGAGCAGTATCAAGATCAATTCCGACATGCACTCTGGGACCCTGCGCCTCGACGCCACGGACGCCCCTAGCAGTGACCCCAAGGTGCACGTCACCGGAACGTGGCGCTGCGCATAGTCGCGTGCCTGGGCCTCGCCCGGTATGGAGACCGGGCGGGGCAGCTCGCTGCGTGGCAGTGAGCTCGCGCGGGCGGACGGGGGATGCCGCCCGCGCGAGGTGATGCTGATCTTGCAGGAGCGGGCCGATCTTGTCGAGAACGCCCGTGCCCCGCGCTTCTGCCTCGCTGCTGCGGTCGTCTGTCCGTCGTGTTCGCGCAGCATCCGCATGTCACTCGCGGGCGAGGGCCCGCACAGAAGTGTTCTGTGTGGGCCCTCGCCCATGGGCGGCGCCGGGGTACGGCCTACAGGAACGAGTTGATAACGAGACCCAGGGCCGCCATGGCGGCCCTGGGTCTCGCGGTGTCCCGCTGGTTCTGGAAGCGTAGTCAAGGAAGTCGCGTTCGGCGCTGATGCGCGGGTGCCTGCCGAGTTCTGGCGGAGTTCGGTGAGGGTGCTGGTGGTGCGGGCGGAGTCGACTCCCCCCATGGCGGTGATCACCCCGTGTGCCGGGGCCATCGTGGTGGTACGGGGAGTGCCGGAGGCCATCAATGCATGGCATGGGCACATTTTTGCCACATGTTGGCCCCATGATCTCCATAATGAGGGCTTGACCTGCGACGATGGCGCCTCCATCAGCAGCATCGTGAGAAGAGAACGCCACGTGATCGAGGTCCAGGGCAAGGTGCGGACAGATTCAGTTCGACGGCCAGTACGTGACTATCACCCGCAAGGGGTTCCTGGCCCGATCTATCGTCGGCAAGGGTGAGAAGCGCCTTCACATCAGCCAGATCGCCAGCATCCAGTGGAAGCCGGCCGGAGCCATCGTCGAGGGCTTCATCCAGTTCGGACTTCCCGGCGGCGTCGAACGACGGTCCAAGGCCGGAGCCCAGACCCAGAGCGCCAGGGGCGACGAGAACTCTGTGCTGTTCACGAGGAAGCAGATGCCCGCGTTCGAGGCGGTCCGCAAGGCTCTCGACGCCGCTATAGCCGAGCACCACGCACCGCAGCAGTCCACCGCGGCACAGTCCTCCTTCGTTGCCGACGAGTTGACCAAACTCGGACAGTTGGTACAACAGGGCATACTCACTCAAGCCGAGTTCGAGCAGCAGAAGGCCCGCCTCCTCGGCCACCATTAGCACGCCAGAACGCAGAAGCTGACGAGCCCCCAGGCTCGTTACGAAGCCTGGGTGCTAATGCCGCGATAGGGGCCTCACGGTTGGGTGCGGGGCCGGGCATGGGCTTGGACTCCCGTCCCAGCTACGTTCGTCGATCACGTACCGGTTCGGGGGGATCAGTGAGTGAAGACGACATTGCCAAGTGGAACGCTGCGATCGTGAATCTGCGCGCTGCGAAAGAGCTGCACGAGGCCAACGGCGACGCAGCGAGCGCGAAGGCCGCCTCACGTCAGATTGGGCAACTCCACAAGGCCATCAATGTGGAGAACCGGCAGAGAAGGGAGGCGGACGCGGCCCGGAGACGGAACGCCGCGAGGGCCTCCCTCCAGAGGCTCAGACGCGAAGCAGATCTCGCGATCGAGCGTGAGCGGGCAGCCGCACTACTTCGGGAACAGGCGCCCAAGGACCCTGATGCTCTTGCCCTTGAGTCACACCGTAGGCCCTTGCAGAAGGAAAGAGTCGACACGGACGGATCATTGGTGCGACAGGTCGTGAGCGGGGGACTTCCAACCCTGGGTAAGCGTCGCTAGCCAGGAGCTGTCGACCAGGACGTCTTCGGCGGGCAGCGTCGTGCTCACTCGATCGTGGGCACCCACGAAGGCCGACCGGAAGGGGAAGTGATCAGCCCACCCATCGCCGCACCCGCTGACCGGTGATGGGCGCGGCTGGCCTGCGGCCTCGACCATGAGCCCGACCACGGGGCCTGACCGCGCACTGCTCACCCCGACCACGGCTGGCCAGCGCGTTTCGCCTGCCGGTGCCCGGGCTCGGTCCAGCCAACTCGCTTGCTGGGGTTGTGGACGGGGCGCCATACGGGTGCGGAGGGGCCGTGGTGGAGCAGGTCGGCCAGCGGTGCCGCGAGGACGGGGACGTTCAGCATGAAGGGTGCCAGCGGCCTGGCGGCGGCGCGCAGGGCGTTGATCCGGTTCTCGGCACCGGCGGGTCCGGTGCCGTCCAGGACGAACAGGACGCGGGGGAAGAGCGGGTAGCGCCGCCGCCACTCCTCCACTGCCGGTTCCTGGAAGGTTGGTCGGCGCCCTGGGACTACGGGCACGTAGTGGTGAAGGCGTTCGTACGCGGGCAGTTTGGCGGCGAGGCGTTCGGGGCCCATGGTGGCCCGGTCGACTTCCACGAACGCCCGCAGCATCGATCCGTTGTCGCCGTCGGCGGGGCCGCGCTGGTAGTACAGCAGGGCGTCGGGGATGACGGCCTCGCCGCTTCCGACGGGGTGGTGGACTTCAGGGATCCAGTCCAGCGGCTGGCATACATCGCTGCGGCGGCGGGCGTCCTCGAGGAAGACGAGCGCGGTCTCGGTCACCGTCAGCGTGTGGCCGGCCTTCAGCCGAACGGCGGTCGGATCGGACACGGTCCTGGAAGGCCGGCGCCCGCGCAGCTCGGGCCACTCGCCGGCGAGCTGCACGCCGTACGGGGTGGGGAACCACACCCGGGTCCGTCCGGCCTGCGGCAGGGTGATGCGGTCGACCAGCCCCTCCTCCCGTAGCCGGGCCAGCCGCCGCCGGGTCTGCTCGATACGCACCTCGGGGGCGATCACCCGGTGCATCTGCTCGGTGGTGGCCATCCGGTACTGCGTCAGCACGGCCAGCGCCAACCGGTCGTTGCTGCCTGCGCCCACGCCCGTCATCGTCGGCTGCTCCCGCCTTCCGTACAGTGCGGCACCGCCCCTTTTGCGGCGCCGCGCGCACAGGCAGATCAGCAGCGGGCCCCGACCAGACCACCGGCCATGAAGTCCCGACCACGGTCACGATGCGACAACACCGCCGATAACCCGGCCGAGAACTGTCCGCGCCCACCGGGCACCTGACGGCGTATTCGCAGGCCACCATCCCTTCTCGGTCGTGGTCGTCAGCCCGACATCCCCCTGTGCACACCTCTGCGGCCGCCCTATGGCCAGAAGAAGAGGAACGGGAACGGGCGGGGCGGGCGGCGTGCGGCCGGGGGATCTGGGCGGGATCGCTGTTGTTGCGCGTCGGCGGGCCCCGCGCTCCGCGCCGGACGAGTCGGCGCACCAGGACGAGACAGACCGGCGGGGGTGCGCGGGGTCAGGGCGCAGCCTCAGCGGTCCTTGCCTCCTGCTCCTTGCCGGCACAACTACGTGTAGCACAACGACCACGACACCGCGGCCCTGCACGACCACCGGGGCTGCTTCGTCGACGACGAGCCCTGGGGCCGCCCCCGCCGCGACGGCGGCTAGGGTGCGTATCGAATTGTGATCAAGGGGCGGTTTTCGTGAGGTCCTTGAGCCAAATCATTGAGGCGCGCAGGTGGAGGCCGGCGAGGTAGCTGTCCGGGGTCTTGTCGTACCGAGTGGCGATGCCTCGCCAGGCCTTGAGCTTGTTGATCAGGCGCTCGACGGTGTTCCTCTCCTTGTACAGATCGGCGTCGTGGCGGACGGGCCGGCCGCCTGCGGAGCCCTTCTTCCTCCGGTTGGCGGCCTGGTCTCTCTTCTCCGGGATGACTGCCTTGATGTGGCGTTTCCGCAGGTGGGCCCGGTTGCCGCGGGACGAGTAGGCCTTGCCCCCGGCGACCGCGTCCGGACGGGTGCGCGGTCGGCCGGCGGGCCCGCGGACCCGTAACTTCTTGAGCACCGGGAT
Source organism: Streptomyces sp. NPDC052036 (assembly GCF_040680495.1). Taxonomy (NCBI): domain Bacteria; kingdom Bacillati; phylum Actinomycetota; class Actinomycetes; order Kitasatosporales; family Streptomycetaceae; genus Streptomyces; species Streptomyces sp. NPDC052036. Next base: position 33,959 of record NZ_JBFAWW010000052.1, read on the forward strand.
GAACTGCGGGCTGTCCGCGGCATGCCCGTCCGTCAGGACGAACGCCAGCGGGCGGCACTTGCGGTCGGCGGCCAGATGGACCTTGCTGGTCTGCCCGCCCCTGGAGCGTCCAAGGAGGGCGGCCTTCAGGCGGAGCTTTCGCCGACGCCGGATGCGTCGTCGCTCTTCCCGCTCAGGATCTACTTCGGCGTCCTGCCCGTTTTGTTCTTCGAGGTTGCCCCCTTTGACCTGGCCTTCTCCTCCTCGGTGGCAGCCTTCTCCAGCGCGCTGATGACGTCCTCGCCCAGGTGCATCCCGGCGGCATCGTGGTGTGCCCGCGCGGTGGTGGAGTCGATGCTGACCAGGGACAGGTCCACCTCTCCCCGCTTCGCGGCTTCCGCGATCAGGCCCTCGAGCAGGGCCTCGAAGACGCCAGCGTCACGCCACTGCCGGAAGCGGTTGGAGACCGTCGACCAGGCGCCGAACTCCTGCGGCATCTCCCGCCATTGCCCGCCGGTCTTGAACCGCCAGATCACGCCCTCGAACTGCTGCCGCAGCCGCTCGGGGTAGGGGCCGTACTCGCCGATCGGAAGGTACGGCTCGATGAACTCCCATTCGTCGTCAGTCAGTTGCACTCGTGTCACGCAAGAAGATCTACCGGTCCAGGCCCCGCCGCGAGGGTGATTCCCGCAGATTGATCACGACCCGATACGCGCCCTAGCGCTACGGAGGCGGGGACGCCCGCCATGGCAGTTACCGCTGCTGACGAGGCCCGCGCGTGCTATCTAGCCGGTGACAGCGGTCCGGCCCCCTCGGCGCCCCTACAGCCATTGCTGCGACCTCCCGGTCTCGAGGTCTAAGCTCCTTGGGCGTTTGTCCGGTCAGGTTCTCAGCCGTGGTGTTGGTAGAGGCTCAACGAGTGAGCACAGCGGGCGACGTCGGTGAGGACCTCGGGTACAGCCTCGGCGATCGTCCCTACGAGCATGGTGACGGATCCCGCGGCCAGGGCCTCCGCCACGAGGACCTGCCGCCGCACGTCGGAGGGGGCATGGCCGGCCGCCACCCGTAGAAGGGCCTCGCCTCGAGCGTTGAAGAAGTTCGATGCGTCGAGGGGAATGGCGCGGGCGAGGTCCCCAGCCTGGTCGAGCCTGCCTTCACAGACGAGCCGCTTGACTTCACTCAACCGCGAGAGCGCGGTGTCGCCGCTTTCCGCAGTGCGTTCTTGACCGTTCCTCGGGGGCGATGTCTTCACCCGGGAGGTTGCGGCCCCAGGCGGGCTGTCCGTGCTGTCCGGCCGGGTCTCGGTCGACTCGGGCTCCGCGGCTGCGGGAATGTCGGGCGGGAGGTCCGTCAGCCGTTTCAGCTTGTCGCTCTGCGCCCCTTCTGCCAGTTGGAGCGCGCGCTCCAACTGCCCGGTGTCGAGCAGAGCGCGGACGATGGTGGATAGTGCCTCCTCCGCCTTGCTGGAAAGGCTCCGGCGTGCAGTCTTGGGCAGGTCGTCCGCCTTGCCCAGGGCCAGGATGGCGGAGATCAGCGGCTCGGCGCCGCCGGGGTCGCCGTGTCTGACGAACGCCTCCGCAGTTTCCTCAAGGGACGGGACATACCAGTCGGTATGGTCGATGTCCTGTGCCAGGGCGGCGGCGTCCTCCAACTGCCCCTCCTCGAGGAGGTGCCGGACTCCTCGCCAGAGCGCTCTGCCCCGGAAGAAGGGAGAAGGGACGCGGCGTGCGATGCGTAGAGCTGAGGTGAACTGGTCCTTCATCAAGTTCGTGGCCGCCTCCTCCAGGGAGCAGTCGAGCCATTGAGGGGTCTTCGTGACCGAGGTGATCAGCTCGCTGGCGTCCTCGGCGGCCTGCACAGCCTCGTCGATGCGGCCACAGCCCGACAGGCGGATGGAGATCTGAGCCAGAGTCTCGGCCTGCAGCACTGTGTCACCGACCGACTGCGCCAGGTCGAATGACTCCTGTGCGCGACCCTGTGTGGCCCACGCCTCTGCGGTGCGCATCAGAGCTTGATCTCTGACGTCGGGCTCGGTGAGGGAGCGTGCCAGGGCCGTCGCCTCATCCACATTGCCGTGTTCCACAGTACCCGATACCACCGCGCCCAGCGCGTGTTCCTTCCCCGCCGGGCTCGGGATGACCGAAGCCAGGTCGAGGGCGGCCTTCAGGTTTCCGGACGAGGCCATGTCCCGCACGGTGCCGAGCAGCCGCTGCAGCAGGCCGGAGTGAGAGTTGGAGCGCGCCTGCGCGGTGGCCTCGCGGGCCAGTGCGACGGGTGTTGGGCCCGCACTGCTGCCCGCGCTCGCCAGGTGGTACGCCAGCGCTCCCAGGGCGATGCCCGGCCACCTCGTCTTGCCGATTGACCGAGCCACGGCGATCGCGCGTTCGTAGTCGCCCCGCTCAGCAAGATGCGTCACGATGTCGATGACAGCGTTCAAGGCCTGAGGAGTGTCCTGAGTGCCGGCGACTATTGCCAGGGCTTCGTCCAGCAGACCCACTTGCGCCAAAGTGAGTGCGGCTTTCGGCGCCCGGGGAGGGGTTATGGAGACGCCGTCGTATGAGCACGCGAGTTCCGCGGTTTCCCGCGCGATCCGACCGGCGTCCTCCGTTCTTCCTGCGCTTGCCCACCCGAGGACGACCCGGGTCAGCGCCGCGAGCCGTGCCTGGAGCTCGGGAACTTGGTGAGCCAGTCGGTCTGCCTGGTCGAGCGCGCCGGCTTCCACCAGAAAGCCGACGAGACCCCGCAGGACGGGGCCAACCTCGTCAGCAGTCCGCAACTCGCGGGCCTCGTCCATAGCCGCGCTGGCCGCTCCCTCGGCCTCCTCCCAGTGCCCAGCCTGCGCCAGCGTCTCCGCCGCGCTCGCCCTCGCCGCAGCGCGCAGCGACGGCTCACGGATGGCAGCGACGGTGGAGAGCGCATCCCGCCACGCTTCCGTGCGGGCCCCTGCCGCGACGACGTACCGCAGTGCGTCGTCGTGCAGGTGCGGATCCAGCATGGAGCGTACGACGGAGACGGCTCGTCGCACCTCGCCGCTGCCGGCGAGCTCCTCACAAAACACGGACCACGCGTCGGGCCGTGTGTCGGCGGCGACGGCCGTCTCGAGCAAGGCGCGCGCCACTTCGACCAGACCGGCCCTGCCGAGAGCCTTAGTGAGATCGCGGATCAGGTCACGACGCTGGGTGCCGCTCTCCTCCCAGGAACACGCGGGCACGACCTCTGCGGCCCTCTCCGCCAGTCCGGAGATTTCCCAGGCATCGCAGCCTTGCTCCGAGAGCCGCAGGCAACACCATGCCAGAGCCCGGGACTGTTTCTCGGGGTCCTCGATGGCCAGACACAACTCCTCGGCCTGTTTGGGGAGTTTTCGGGATGCCAGAGCCAGGGCGCACCAGCGCAACGCATTGTGCCGGTGGGAGGCCGAAGTGATGGCGAAGACGGCGGCGAGGACTGTTTGCGCGTCGTCCGGAGAACGGCATTCCGTGAGAACTTGGCCGTAGAGATCTCCGGGTTCGCTCAGGTGACTGAGCGATGCCTGCTGAACGGCTCTCCTCACATATCCCAGCCGCGCCCACATGCGCACGACGCCCGAGGGAACGGAACGGGCTCGCGCCTGGATCTCGTCCCGCTGGACGGCCAGCCGCACGCAGGCCCCCACGTCGGGGTCCGAAGCGGTGACGTGACGCTCCAACGCGTCCAGCGTCTCCGCGAGTGCCTCGGTGTCTGACGCGGTGCTCTCCCAGAACCGCTCCTGGCGTTCCCGGTCTGTTGCCAGCTCGGTCAGCCGCTTGAGATCGTCGCTCTCCCTCAGCATCGCCGGGTAGCCGAGCAGTGCGAACTCAGGCGTTTCCTCTGGCCAGTTGGCCGCCTTGAACTCCGCGACGAACCGGTCCAGGCGGTCGCGGGCCGCCCGCAGCTCGGCGGGCCGCAGCAGGCCCCGGGCCGTGACGAGCAGTTCCTGGTGCGCGAAGTAGTAGAGCTTGTTTCCCGCAGGGACGAGGTGCGCGGTGCTCCTCTGGAAGACCCGACCCGCCGATCCTCCCAGTACCTGCTCGACGCGCAGCGGGCTGTAATCCGTCAGCCGCGCGTAGTCCTCGGCGTTGAGGCCGCCGCCGGCCGCCGCGGTGAGGGCAACCAGGTCGTGCGCGAGCCCTTCCGATTCGAGGAGCACGTCGAGGTTGCGTTCGGCGTCCTCGCGGATGGCGCGCGCGGCCGGGATCTCGCGCAGCGGGTGATCGATCCTGGGGTCGCGCAGCGGGTGCTTCTGCGTGACATCACCCGGAACAGGCGGGTGCGGGCGCCCCGCGACGACGATCCGCAGCCCATCCGGCGGTTTGCTCGGCAGCAGCGCGGCGATGCTGTGCCCTGCACTCGACCGCGGAACTCCGGTGTCCTCGTCCATGCCGTCGACGAGCAGGATGAGATGCCGTCCGGCCGCCTTGGCCTGCCGTGCCGCACGTTCCAGGGCTTCGTGGAGGGTGCCCTGGTCGGAACAGTCGAGGTCGGTGTCGTCCAGGTATCCGCTCAACCGCGTTTGGAGAACATGGAGGAAAGCGTGCCGGTCGGACCGTCCGTGCATACGGGCCGTGACGAAGAAGGGCAGGACGTCGATGCTTTCCGGGTGGTGAAGCGCGAAGTGCGCCATGAGGGCGGTCTTGCCGCACCACGCGGGCCCGATCCACCGCCAGTACGGTGAGGGCGAGCCGTCCGTGCCGTTGCAGAAGGCCGTCATCGCGGCGAGTTCGGCCTGGCGTCCCTCGAACTCCTCGGCCTCGAACTCGAAGATCTCGTAGTGATAGGAGGGCCTCTGGCGTCGGGCGCGAGCCCTCCCAATCAGGTCCCCGTTGATCGAGAGCTTGTTGCCGTCGTCCGTGACTGCCAGAGCGTCGACGACTTGGGTGTCAAGAATCGCGGGAACGAGACCGGCTCCTGCTGGTGTATGGGCCTGTGCTTCGCTCTGCCGTCCGGGCGCGTCTGACTTAGCCGGGCTACCGCCGTCGCGCTCGGCCTCAGGTGCGAGGAGCTGCTGTACTGCGGTGTCGCGTAATTTGGTCAGCCGGTCGAGCCCGATCCTCAGGACGTCATCGAGGGCGGCGAGGGTCCGGACGCTGGGCGCTGGCCGCTTCACATTGAAGGCGTGACTGACAGTGGTCAGCGACAGGGCGCACCGCTCCGCCAGCGTCGCCTTGGTCAACCCCTTCTTTCCGAGCGCGATCTCCAGCAGGCGGCTGAGCTCGCGGCGCGCGGCCTGCGGGTCCGTGATCCGCTGCTCGCTCGGGTTGTGCTGCGCCTTCAAGAATCGTCCCCCGACGTGATGGTGCTGCCGTTGAATTTCGTTCGTTCCTTTTCACTGTGAACGTCAGTCAACGCCGAGTCCAGCACCTTCGATACATGCAGTGACTCCCGCTGTGTGTACCGAGAGGCTGGTGGCTGTGGCGATGATTGCGTTCATGATGGTGCTGGGCTGTGTGCTGGTGGTGCTGGCGGCGGCTGTGGTGGGTGTCGGCGCGGGGTACCTGGTTCGTCGGTCTGGTGGGTCGTATCCGGCAGCGGCGCTGCGGGCGGGGGCGGCGTTCGGGGCGACGCTGATCGTGGTGGCGACGGTGACCGGGGCCCTGGCGGCGGTGGCCGCCCTACTGCGGTGATCCCGCTTGGAACCCGGGACTGGAGCAAGCGCCAGTCGCACCCGAACCCGTGCGAGGACTGCCAAGGCCGGGCCCAGCCCAGCAGCAGGCCGAAGCCGACGAACGCGAGCGTCAGGAGCAGGAGTGCCTACGCCAGGAGGCGGAGGAACAGGCCGCCGCGCAGAAGGCTGGCGGATGGCTCTCCCGCTTCCGCACCTGACCCGGGCAAGCCGCGGCAAACGCCTTCGTCGTCCCGACCTCGGTCTCGACGTCATAGGGGACGGCGTGCAGGCCGGTGATCTCGTTCTCGGTGCGCCACCGGATGAGGGCCTGGTAGCCCTCGAGCCATACCAAGGACTGGGGGCGGATGACGCGGCAGCGGGTCAGTAGCTGTTGTCGTACCGATCTTGGGGTTTGTCGATCGAACGGAAGTCCCGATTGGGTGGTCACGGGGTGCTCGGCGCATACGAGCAGGGCCTCCTGAACAGCTCGTTGGTGTCGAATCACCGAGCAACATCAGGAGGCCCTGGTGCCGCAGTGTTCCGTGTCGATGGCCGGGCAGTCCAGTTCCGTCACGCGGGAGTGTGACTGTCTGGCTCACCGGTTCGGAAACGCCGCCGACAACTGGTCCCGGCAACCGCGTTATCCGACGGACATGACGGACGAGGAGTGGGCAGCCGTCCGGCCGCTGCTGCCGGTGCCGGGCTGGATGCGCGGCCGGGGAGGGCAGCCGGAGGCGTACTGCCACCGGGCGCTACTCGATGCGATCCGCTACCTGGTCGACAATGGCATCAAGTGGCGGGCGATGCCCGCCGACTTCCCGCCGTGGGACCGCGTTTACGCCTTCTTCCGCCGCTGGCGCGATCACGGCCTGGTCAAGGAGTTCCACGACCGGCTGCGCGGTCGGGTCCGGATGAGTCTGGGGCGGGATGCGGACCCGACGGCCGGGGTGATCGACTCGCAGTCGGTCAAGGCGGACGCCGTCGTCGGTGCGGACAGCCGCGGCTTTGACGGCGGCAAGCTGGTCAACGGGCGCAAGCGGCACGTCGTGGTCGACACGCTCGGTCTGCTGCTGGGGGTGATGGTCACCGCCGCGGACACCGGCGACCGCGCCGCCGCCCAGGTCCTGCTTGAGCGGGTGGCCGACGCGCATCACCGGCTCGCCCTCATCTGGGCCGACGGCGGCTACACCGGCAGCCTCGTCGAGTACTGCCTGGCCACGCTCGCGCTGATCCTGACGATCGTCAAACGCAGCGATGACAACAAGGGGTTCGTGGTGCTGCCCAAACGGTGGATCGTCGAGCGCCTCTTCGCGTGGCTGATGCGCACCCGCCGCCTGGCGCGCGACTTCGAACGCCGCACCACCAGCGCCGAAGCGATGATCTACTGGTCGATGACGCTGCTCATGACGCGCCGCCTGGCCCGCTCACGCCCGAAGCCGGCGTGAACCGGCCCGGCGCGGGCTCGGCCAGCCTGCCGCGCGCGACCAGGCGTTTTGCCTTCGACCGCAGTGCTTCCACCCGCGCCGGCACCACGTCCATGCCGAACGCTGCGGCCATCTCCTGGCAGGTCAGCGGCCCTTGGCCGAGCCGGGCCCGGTCCGCAAGCGCCTTGAGAATGCGCTGGTAGTCCACCGACAGCACCGCCCAGGACAGCCCCTCACGCCACACCGGCACCTGCGACTTCGGCTTCACCGCATCTCGGGGCGCCGATGGCGCGTCCGCATCCCGCACATCCGGAGTGATCTCCGTGCCGGCGGTGTCGCCGCCGTCCGGAGCCAGCGCCGTATCGACCCGCCTGCGAGCGATCACCCACTCCTGCCATTCCAGCTCGGCCGCGGCCAACTCGGCCTGCATGCGATCAGCCTCCTCACGCAGCTCGTCCACGCGACGGCGAGCACCCAGCTCACGCTGTCCCAACAGCCCAACCACCGACGGCATCCACGACCTCCCGGGAAGCGACAGCACGACAGGCCACTACTCCCACGGGACCCCCGGCCCTACGCCCGACCAGCGGAAACGCATCCCTCAAGCCCGGAAAGACAACAGCTTCTAAACTTGATCTTTAACCTGTGCGGCCATAGTGCTGGTCGAGTGTCTCGGCGCGTTTGACGGTCTTTCCCGGTGTGTGGCGGGGTGCTCTCGTATGGTT
>NZ_JBFAWW010000053.1:0-39098 GCF_040680495.1 Streptomyces sp. NPDC052036
ACAGGGCTCCTGCGTGCTCCGCGTACAGAGTGCGCAGCAGTTCCTCATCTGCGGTCGAAAGGGTCCCTTTACCAGAGACACGGTCCGCGGAGCGATCCGGATCGGTCCGCGGACCACGTTTTCGGGAACTCCAGGGCATGGATCGATCATTGCGCACATATACCGCTTTGTCCTGTAACGCACGGCACGAAGCGGGTGACACTCTGCGAGCGTCGCGCGTCGGTATGTCCGTGCCGGGCCTTACGGCGCCAGCGGCGTCAAGTGTGCGCGGGGCCCGGAGGAGGTCGGCTGATCTGCGGCGACGCCGAGAGATCTCACAAAAAGTGCATATCTACCGAACCGTGGGACCACCGGCGTCCGTGGATGCGGACAAGAGCGCACTTACGCGCCATTCCTCATCGATTCCCATATGACCAAGGACGGATCAGAGGTGACCGAGATGGACCACGCCACGTACGTACTCTTGGCTCCGACCGCGATCAGCGCGCCCCCGTGGATCGAACTCGGCGCCATCGCGCAGCCCCAGTCGGCGTCCGGCGCACACCACGTCGACGGCTCTACGCGGCTCTCCACACGCGCAGCGGTCGAGGGCTGCGTAACCACGAGGGTGGAACTCCACCTGGCCCGGCGTGCGCACCACCCGTACGGCCACCGCCGACCGGCCCCGAGTCCCTCCCGGCTCCCCGCAGGGGGAACTGCCGGATGGCGCCCGCACCTTCGCGGCGCGCAATGGCGGATGCGCAGCGGGAGACACGTCGAGGTCCGCGGTCGGCACGAGGAAGCACCCGTGCTCGTTCGGGGGTCCATGAGGGGCACACACCCGTGAACACGGCATCCACCACACATCTCTGTGGTCGCGTGCAGCCAGCGGCGCAGCCTCCGTCTCCGCCTGATCAATGAGAAACGGACACATCATGTACCAGAAATTTCGCATACTCGGCCGACGGTCGCGCGCTACGGCCGGGCTGGCCATCGCCTCTGTCGCCACTGCCGGCGCGCTGGGGCTCCTGAGCTCATGCGGCCAGTCGTCGCACTCCCCGTCCACCGGAGCCGGCGCCATCACACCCGGCCCGGGCCAGCACCAGACGGCAGGAACGCCAGGTGTCACGGGGCCGGGGAACACGGCGGGCACCGCTCCCGGTGCCTCGCCGATGCCCAGCATGACCATGCCCATGAGTCCCTCGAGCACGGGCGCGCCGGCCGCGCCGGTGACCGGCACCGCCGTGGCGATCAAGAACTTCGCATTCTCCCCGGGCACGCTGAAGGTCAAAGTGGGCACGACGGTGACGTGGACCAATCAGGACACCGACGCCCACACCGTCACCAGCGGTGGAAGGGGCGGTCCGTTGCATTCGGCTGCCCTGGCGACCCACGCCACCTACAGCTACACGTTCACCAAGCCCGGCACCTACGCCTACCTCTGCACCATCCATCCGTTCATGACCGGCACCGTGGAGGTGACCTGATGACCGACTACCACGACAGTCACGACGAAGCACTGGCCGACGACGCCCCTCGGCCCCAAGGCGAACACGATATGACTCGACGTCAACTCATGCGGCACGCAGGGTGGTTCGGAGGCGCGGTGGTGCTGACCGTGGCCAGTGGGGAGGTGATCAGCCATATCGCGGACTCCCGGGGCACCAACGCCGGGGCTCCCGCCGGGGCCGCCCCGGTGGGACGAGGCGCGCTGCGGTTCGTGCAGGTCTCAGACAGCCATATCGGGTTCCAGGGTCCGGCGAACATGGACGTGGTCGGCTCATTCTCCGAAGCGATCAATCAGGTCAACTCACTCGGATTCAGACCAGATTTCGTCATGCACAGCGGCGACCTGACCCATCTGTCCACGGCCAGTCAGTTCGACCAGGTCAAGCAGATGATGGCCGGAACGAAGACAGACCGCGTCTTCACCGTACCGGGCGAGCACGACTCCATCGGCGATGCAGGCCGCGCCTACCGGCGGACCTTCGGCATGGGCACGCTCGGCGATGGCTGGTACAGCTTCGACACCCACGGTGTGCATTTCATCGCCCTGGTCAACACCCTGAGCCTGGAGAAGCTCGGCCACCTCGGCAACGACCAGATCGACTTCGTTCGCAAGGACATCTCCGGGCTGTCGTCGGACACTCCCATCGTGGTCTTCAGCCATATCCCGCTGTTCGCCATGTACCCGCAGTGGGGTTGGAGTACCGACGACGCCCTCAAGGTCATCGCCCTTCTGCGTCGCTTCTCGTCCGTCACCTGTCTCAACGGGCACGTCCACCAGCTGTTCACCAAGACAGAGGGCAACATCACCTTCCACTCCGCCACCACCACCGCCTACCCCCTGCCCAAACCGGGCCGCGCTCCCGCCCCCACTCCGCAGGTCGTCCCTGCCAGGCAGCTCAAAGACGCACTCGGCATCCGCAGTGTCGGCTACCGCCAAGGCGACCGCGAACTGGCCATCAAAGACCAGAGGCTGGCATGAACATCCAAAGACTGCTCGTCCCCACGCTGCGGTCGGCGACCGCCGCAACCCTCGCTGTCAGCGGATACATCCACGCCCAGCTCTACATCGACGAGTACCGCTTCGTCCACGTCATCGGCCCCCTGTTCCTGCTCCAGGCCAGCGCTGCCTTCGCCCTCGCTGCCCTGCTGCTGATCAGGACACCACCCTTGCTGCTGAGGGCAGTCGCGGCAGGCGTCGCGCTCGGTGCCCTCGCCGGCTTCACCGCTTCGCGCACCGTAGGCGTGTTCGGATTCACGGAGCACGGTCTGCAGCCCGCGCCACAAGCCGTCCTCAGCCTCGTCGCCGAAACCGGCACGCTGCTGCTCCTGGCCATCTGGCAGGTGATCGTGACCAGACAACACCGCGCTGTCCGACCGCCCGCCAGGACACCCGCCTGGAACCAGGCGACCACCCGCACACCGCCCAACTGAACCACCGACACGACGCCACCCGGGGTGCCTGTGTCCTGGCCCCGGGTGTGGCCGGACCGGCAAACGACACACTCTGCCGCACGGGCTGCCACGACAGGACGTCAAGGCAGCGCAGGGCGATCATGTGGGTGCTCACCGGTTGCCAGGACCTCATGTCGGCCCAGGCACTGTACGCCCTGCTGCGCGCCGGGGCCGTGGCTGCGGAACACTCCGCATGCCGACACCGGCATCGTCGGCAGGCGGCCGTCGCAACGCTCGCGCCGTCGCCTCGCCGCTGATGACACCATCGATCGAAGAAATGGGGTGGTTCAGATGCTCCGCAACGGACTGGAACCCTGGCACCTGCTGATCGTGGCGATCGTCGTCATCCTGCTGTTCGGCTCGAAGAAGCTTCCCGACACCGCTCGTGCGCTCGGCAAGTCGATGCGCATCCTCAAGAGCGAAGCCAGGGCCATCAAAGACGACGACGCCGCACAATCCACCGCAGCGCCGACCGAGGACACGACCGCCTCCAGCGAACCCGCGCCCCGCCTCATCCGGACTAGGCCCGATGAGAGCGCCACGGCCAGGCCCGCAACCGAAAATCGAAGGGCGCACTGAGCCTCGTTCCGGCACCTCGGCGGTCGGCTGTGCCGAACCCATGGTGCAGGGACGATACGGACGCCAGCAGTAGATGTGCACTGCCGTGACGTGCGTTCCCCTCGATGGGGTGGCCGGTTGACTGTTGAGCACTGCGGTCTACCACCGGTCCGGCGGAGTACGGACCGCGGCAGACAGTCTACAGCAAGTGGCAAACGGTCTACAGGCAGTAGCCGCGCGCTTCCTGTTTCTTATAATTCAGCGTGTTGGTGGTGTTGTCCGCCGTTGTTCGGGCGGGGACGGGTCCGTGAGCGGAAGGTGCGGCGGTAGGTGTCCGGCGGAACACCGACCGTTCGGCTGAAGTGTCGGCGCAGCGTTGTGGCGGTGCCCATGCCGGTGGCTGCCGCGATGGTGTCGATGGTGTCGTCGGTGGTCTCCAGCAACTGCTGGGCGTGGCGGATCCGTTGGGTGAGCAGCCACTGCAGTGGGGTGGTGCCGGTCACCGACCTGAAGTGGCGGCCCAGGTTGCGCGAGCTCATCCGTGCCTGGCGGTCCAGGTCCTCCACGGTGAGCGGGTGGCCGAGCCGTCGGATCACCCAGCATCGGTGGGATCGGGTGCCGGGGGCGACCCTGCTCGGTGACGCCGCCCACCTCTCGGCCCCGAACGGTGAAGGGGCCAACCTGGCCATGTACGACGGCGCCGAACTCGGCAAGGCCGTCGCCGCCCGCCCCGATGACGTGGAGACTGCGCTCACCGAATACGAGCAGGCCCTGTTCCCCCGCAGCGCCGCGGCCGCCGCCGACGGCGCTCGCCTCCACGAGCTCCTCTTCGGCGACAACGCACCCCACAGCCTGTTCGACATGCTCACCGGACACGAGTAGACCCGATGAGCCACTCGGTCCGGTAGCGGGGTCCGGCGTCGTCCACTGCTCGATGTCGACCTTCGACCAGGGCGGACCCCGCAGCAGGGTTCAGAGCGGCGGTAACACCCGGGGTCGGTGAAGGCCGTCGCCCAGCCGCCCAACGGCAGGGGGCGTCGATGCGACAGCTTGGACTTGGGCCTGGGCCTGGGCATGAGGCGGCCGGGCTGCTCGCGCTGCCTGAGGCAATGCGGCCGGACTCTGAAGCGTGTTGTCGTCAGCGGGTGCCGGCCTCGGCGCGTGCGTAGAACGCGGCGAGCTCGTGGGGGTTCTTGGTGTAGACGTCGATCTTGCGTACCGTGCCGCCCTCGACCTGGTGGATCTCGACCATGGTCAGCGGGAAATGCTCACCGGTGGTGTGGGCCGTGAGCATTCCGGTGAGCGTGCCGATGACACCGGCCGGGCCCTCGAACACCTCGGCGTCCGCGATAGCGACGTCGGCGTAGCCCATCATCGCGCCCAGGACCGACCGCACGAACACCTCGCGGCCCTGATGCACGCCGCCGTAGGGGAGTTGGCGCGGCTCGTCGACGATCACCTCGGGGTCGAGCTTGGCCAAGACACCCGCCACATCGCCTCTGCTCAGCGCGTCGTACAGCCCTCGCACGACGGCCGCGGGGGTCTCCGTCACCGTCTCGGTCTGGTGGCTCATCTTGTGTGCCCCTTCGGTCTTGTTCAGGTACTCAAGCCCCATGCGGAACTCGGTACGGGAAAGGTCGGCCGGGGCGCGTACGTCCTCGCACCGGTCGGTGCCCCGGGGGATCGGAGCACGCACCATGCAACGGGAGGCGGCCGTGCCAGGGGAGTCTTTGCTGTGAGGGGTACTGGCAGGGTCCCCCACCCGCCGTGCGGGCTGCCTACCCTGTCCTCGTGGACAACCGGGACACAGCCAGCGCATTCCTCCGTTCCCGACGCGAGAGGATCACCCCCGAGCAGGCGGGTCTGCCGACGTACGGTCAACGGCGGGTGCCCGGACTGCGACGGGGTGAGGTCGCCGCGCTCGCCGGGGTGAGCGTCGAGTACTACACACGCCTGGAGCGCGGCAACCTCAGAGGTGTCTCCGACAGCGTGCTGGATGCCCTCGCCCAGGCCCTGCGGCTGGATGCCACTGAGCGCATGTACCTGTACGACCTCGCCCGCGCCGCAGGACCGGCCCCCGAGGCACGGGCCCGGAAGCGAGAGATCCGGCCGACGGTGCGGCCGAGCGTGGCGCGGATCGTCGAAGGCATGCCGGAGCTGCCGGCGTTCGTGATGAACAACCACCTCGACACGCTGGCCGCCAACCCGCTGGGCCGGGCTCTGTATTCGGAGATGTACGCCGACCCGGCTTGCGGGGCGAGCGTCGCCCGGTTCGCATTCTTCAACGCCGCAGCCAGGCGGTTCTACGCCGACTGGGAGCGCATGGCCCGCTTCGCCGTGGGCGCGCTGCGCATCGAGGCGGGGAAGAACCCCTACGACCGGGAACTGTCGAACCTGATCGGTGAACTGTCCACCCGCAGCGACGCCTTCCGCGTGCTGTGGGGATCCAACGACGTACATGTCTTCCGCGAAAGCACCAAACGCCTCAACCATCCGCTCGTCGGAGACCTGGAACTCGATCAGGAGACCATGAGCCTGCCGGACGAAAGCGGCCTGAGCGTGGTCGTCTACAGCGCGCCCCCTGGAACCGCCGCCGAGGACGGCCTGAAACTGCTCGCCAGCTGGTCCGCCACGGCCGGACAGGAGCAGCGGGACGCGGAACCCACGAGCAATCCGTCGACCCGGAAGCTCTGACGGACGGCACCGGCCCCTTCCGGCGCTCAGCGGCGACTGTCACCCGGCCCACCTCACCGACCGACGCGGGAACGGCCTGGCATACGTATGGGAAGGTCCTGTAATGGTCACGTTCGGGTCGGCCGGGCCGGGCTCAGGCGTCTTCGGAGGCGGAAGCGCGATCCGCTGGCGTCAGGAGGGCAGGGATCAAGTCTGTCATCCGTTCGAGTTGGTCGCGTTGGGAGCGCAGGTCCAGGGCGCCGAGGCGTGCGACGGCGCGCCGAACGCCGGCAGCGGCATACCGTCGTAGGCGCTCCAGTACTTGGTCTGCTGAGCCGGTGACAACGGCCTGGATCTTCTCCAGTTCTCCCAGCGGCATGCCGTAGGTGGCCTGTACGTAGGCGTCCATGGCCCGACGGCCGCTGTCGATGTCGTCGTCGATCCGTACCGAGATGAACAGTGCGGGGGTGATGTCCTCGGCCATGCGTCCGGCGTCGGCCGCCGCTTTGCGGACACTGCGGAGGCCGGAGGCGTAGTCGGCTGGGTCGGGCGGGTAGGGCAGCCACCCGTCGTACGTCCGGCCGGTGCGGGCCAGCGCAGCGGGGGTCGCGCCGCCGAGCCAGATCGGCGGGCCGCCGGCTCGGGACGGTCTGATCGTGGGCGGGACCTCAGTGAACCGGAGGATCTCGCCGTGGAAGGAGGCGGCGCCGTCCCATAGGGCCCGCCACAGTGCGACAGTCTCGTCCAGGCGGGCGAAGCGTCTTTCCCACGGTACTTCGGACAGCGTGTAGAGGGGCCGCCCGAAGCGGCCGGGGAAGCCGGCGCCGACGGCCACGCTGAGCCGGCCGCCGGACAGCAGGTCGATGGACGCGAGTGACTGCGCGGCCTGGATCGGCCGGCGCAGGAACGGCATCAGCGCCGCCGTACCGAGCGTCACGGTCTCGGTCGCCGGAGCGAGCGCGGCCAGCATCGTGAGGGCCTCGATGCGCGGGCTGATCAGGGAGTCGTTGACAAAGAGCGAGGAGAAGCCCGCGCGTTCGGCCTGGCGGCCGAAGGCGACCAGTTCGCGGGGGTCGTCGGCCGGGCCCCACTGGGCGGTTCCGGTCGGAAGCAGTACACCGATGTCCATGTCGGCGATGTTCACGACTGGTTGGAGTGGCGACAATTCCCCACGGGGAATGGCCTGGAACCCTCCGTCGCCGCTACAACAGGTCCGTGGACTTCCCTGGTGCGCTCCGTGAACGTCGTGTCCGCCGTCATCTCAGCCAGCTCGACCTGGCGCTGCGGGCGGGCACCACGCAGCGCCATCTCAGTTTCATCGAATCCGGCAGGTCCGTCCCCGGCCGGAACATGGTCCTGCGCCTGGCCGAGTCATTGGAACTGCCGCTGCGGGAGCGCAACGAGCTGCTGTTGGCCGCGGGGTTCGCGCCCGCCTACCCCGAGAGCGCACTCGACGACCCGGTGCTGGCCCCTGTGCACACGGCGATCGATCACATCCTCCGCGGGCACCTGCCGTATCCGGCGCTGGTGGTGGGCCGGGGCGGTGACCTGATCGCTGCGAACACGGCGTTCGGACTGATCACCGAGGGCGCGGCCCCCGAGCTGGTGGGACCGGGCACGAACGTCTACCGCCTTGCGCTGCATCCCGACGGCCTGGCGCCGCGCATCTGCAACCTCGCCGAATGGGCGCGCCACATCCTGGCGCGCCTCGGCCACCTGGAGGAGCTGCACGCGGAGCTCACCGGGTACCTCCCGGAACTGGAGCCGTCCACCGGGCAACTCGGCTTCGCAGTCCCGCTCCGCCTGCAGTCGTCGTACGGCGAGCTGCGCCTGATGACGACCGTGACGACCTTTGCCACCGCCGTCGACGTGACACTTGCCGAGCTGAAGCTGGAGGCGTTCCTGCCGGCCGACCAGGCGACGGCCGAGGCTCTCTCGGCGGCCGCTGGGCCAATGGCCACCGCTGCCGCAGGACAGGCCCCCGGGAACAGGTGACCGGCCGCAGCGCGAGGGTGTCGGTGACGATGCTCGGCTTGCGGCCCACGATCTCGTTGGACACGCCCTCGGAGCGCGTAACGCGACAGGGCTCTCCACTGCCCACGCCGCCAGAATTGCACGAGCGCTCGGCTTCCTCCTGGCATCGTCAGAGGACGCCAGCCGCTCGCGGTCAAAACCGTACCGGCAGCGCGAGCAGTCCGCGGGCACGCATCGATGGCCTCCACCGCAGCTGATCACGGGGCACGTCCAACTCCAGAGCGGGGAACCTGCGCAGCAGCGTGCTCACGGCGATCTGTGTTTCCAGCCGTGCCAGAGGGGCGCCCACGCAGTAGTGAATGCCGTGGCCGAGCGCCAGGTGCCCACCCTCCCGTCTGTCCAGGTCGAGGCGGTCAGGGTCGGGGAAACGGCCGGGGTCGCGGTTGGCGGAGGCCAGCGAGAGCATCACGGTCTCACCGGCCGGGATCGTCACGCCACCGATCTCCACGTCTTCCATGGGGAAACGGCGGATGGCAAGCAGCGCCGGGCCGTCGTAGCGGGCGAACTCCTCTACTGCATCCTCGATCTTGGCCGGGTTGTCACGGAGAGCGGCCAGCTGCTCCGGGTGGTCCAGGAGCGCCAGCACAGCGGTGCCTATGAGTTGCACCGTGTTCTCGTAGCCGGCGACCAGAATGAGGAACGCAAGAGACGTCAGCTCGTCCTCGGTGAGCCTGTCAGCGTCGTCGCGTACGTCGATCAGATCGGTGAGCAGGTCGTTGCCGGGCACGCGGCGCTTATCGGCGATCAGTTGGGGGAAATACGTCAGCATGGCGGCCACGGCCTGCTTTACTGCCCCGGGGTCCGAGGGATCCGGGGCGACCAGTGAATCGGTCCAGGCGCGGAAGTCCAGGCGGGAGTCATGCGGCACGCCCAGCAGATCGCAGATGACCGTGATCGGTAGTGGCGCGGCGAACTCCGCGACGAGGTCGGCGCGCCCCCGGCCGGCCACGCCGTCCAGCAACTGATCGGCCAGTGCCTGGATTCCGGGACGCATCTGCTCCACCCGACCGGGCGTGAAGGCCTTGGTGACCAGCCGTCTGATCCGCGTGTGGTCAGGCGGGTCCATGTTCAGCAGGTTGACGTCGAGGGCCGGGGGCAGCGAGAAGCCTCGGTAGCCGGCGGAAAGCCGATGGGCCTTGTCCAGGGAAAGCCGTGGGTCGGCCAGCAGTTGCCTCACGTCGGTATAGCGGGTGACGATCCATACAGGAAGCCCGTCCGGCCCGGTGACACGATGGACCGGGCCTGCTTCCCGTAGACGGGCATACGTCGAGTACGGGTCAGCAACCAGCGCGGGCAGATCAGGAAACGCAGTAGCCATAGCGGGCAGCCTAGGCCGATCATTCCCCGCTGCGCCCCGTCACTCTGCCCTCGGGCACACCGTCCGCAGATCCTGGTACTGGAATCCGCGAGCAGCAATCCGTCCAGCATCGAACGGCAACGCAACCCCCTTGAACCGGAGCTGACTTGCGGCTGCAGGCTGAACACGGGTACGACAACGGTACCGTCGGCCGTCGCCCACGCACGGCTGATTCAAGCGAAGCTCGCTGACCATCCTGGAAGTAGCGCAGCCGACAAGCTCCTTCTGTTCCTTGACCAGTGCGTGCAGGCGTACGCCACCCGCGTCAGACCGGGCACGCGCCGCCACCGGCTCGGCCTGTATCGACGTCGTCTCCCTCGCGCCGTAACTCGTCCTCGCCGGGCATGCGCCCGCACACATTGGCCGCCTGCTGCGAGATCACCCCGCCACCGCTAGTAGCCCCAACACCGCCACCGCGTTCCTCGCCGCGCTCACCGGCCATGGGCGCCGCGGCGCCCGCAAGCCCCGCGCCCCCCGGTGCCCCCAGACTGCGTACCTACCAGCACCGCCGCCGCTGGCCTCGCTGTCCTCGGCTACCGACTGGGCTGGAACCACATGGGCCGCCGTTGGTGCCGGTGGCTTCCACCCAGCCTGGCACGCGGCCACGCCCGAGGCAGGCCCCGGGCGCTACCGTGCGTATCCCCTCCAAAGACCTTGCTGTCTGTTGGGGGAGTGTGCTTGGCCCGTCACTGAATAGGCACCGTGATGGTCGGGGGCATTTGAGGGGGCCTGCGGTGTATCGGTTGCGTCGGTGGACATGCGGGGTGGGAATCTGGTCGTCTGAAGTTGCGGGCTGATGGGGGATAGAGGGGATCAGATGCCTTGCAGTAGGCGACCGTCACGTCTGGTGACGGCACGAACGGCGGGAGACGCTTGTGGATGTGCGCCCGGGTCGACGTGAAGTTCTTACCGGGATCGCCGCGGCGACTCTCGGCGTCGTTCTCCCCGTGGAGGGAAGGGCCGTCGCGCAGGGCACTGACCGCGAGGAGATCGCCGGGCCGTTGCGTGCTCTTGAGCGCGCGCATTCGGCGCGGTTGGGGGCTTTCGCCTGTGACGTGGCCACTGGCAGGACGGTGCTGTACCGGGCGAGGGAGCTGTTCCCGATGTGCTCGACGTTCAAGACAATCGCTGTGGCGGCGGTGCTGAGGGACCTCGACCGTGACGGCACGTTCCTCGCCAAGCTGATCCGGTACACCGAGACGGACGTCACGGAATCCGGCTACGCGCCGGTCACGGGCCTGCCGAACAATCTCGCGGGTGGCATGACCGTCGCGGACCTGTGCGCGGCCGCCATCGGCTACAGCGACAACGCGGCGGCAAACCTTCTGCTGCGTGAACTCGGCGGCCCGAGGGCCGTCACCCGTTTCTGCCGTTCCATCGGCGACAGCGTGACCCGGCTGGACCGGTGGGAGCCCGATCTGAACTCGGCAGAACCTGGAAGGTCAACCGACACCTCAAGCCCGCTCGCCCTCGGCCGAACCTACAGTCGCCTCACCCTCGGGGACTCCCTCGACAGGGCGGACCGGGACCGGTTGACCCGGTGGCTGTTGGGCAATACGACCAGCGGCAATCGCTTCCGTGCAGGGCTGCCCAAGGACTGGACAGTCGCGGACAAGACCGGCACCGGCAGCTACGGCACCACCCACGACGTGGGCATCGCATGGCCACCCGGCCGAGGCCCGGTCGCGCTGGCAGTCCTGTCCACGAAACACGACTCCACCGCGCCGACAGACGAGCCGCTGGTCGCAGACACGGCTGCACTACTGGCAGGAGCACTCATCTGATCCCCGAACTCGAGGCACCGGGTTCGAGGCGCCGGAGTCAGCGCGGCGCCCCATCTGGGCGGCGGCATATCTGCCGCCCCGCCGCCCGTACGTGGTCACGGTTGCGACGCCCTCGACTTGGGCGACGGCCCGCCCCGCCGGGGGCGAGCTGGACCGCCTCCTGATCAGCACGTTGACCGGGTCACAGCCCGATCGCAGACTTCGGCCCCATATAGGAGCCGGCCTCCGGGAAAGCCCTTCTGGCACAGCTTCGTCAACGTCTCGCTGAATCCCAGCTCCTGCAGGTGGTCGAGCGGTACTGGTTTTGTCCATGAGAGAACGGACAACAGATGTTCACCACTTCGGGAGGCACCCCTGTCTGGCACTGTTCGACTGCGGCAGCAGCACGCGCCATCCAACCCCCGCGGGCGCCGCGCCGGCCATTGCCGCCCCGTGCCATCGAACACGGTCTGGCGGGAGGCAGGTGCGATCCTGCATCTATGAACCATCTCGGCGACGCACACCTGCGCACCTGGACGCTGCGGTTTATGGCGCTCCTCGCAGCCGACACCCAGGTTCAGCTTGCCTGGCTGGGCGAGCGTGAGCTGGGGACGGAGTCTGTCGTTGAAGAGGTGGAGCTCCTCTGCCGCATCTCCGAAGGACTCGCGGAGCGCGGAGCCTTCGAACCCAGGAATCTGCGCGACCTTCAGGCCATCGGCCGTCGCCTCGGCGAGATCGATGCCGCCTGCCGCGTCGGCCTCTGGGCCAACGCCCTGGCCACAGATCCGGCGTGGGGCGAAATACGTCTTCTCGCCCGCCGGTTTCTCCTCACGACGCTGGGCGACTGGCGTCAGCCACTGCCTCGCCCCGTGCGCCCGCCCACGGGCGGCCACTGAGCGCGTAGCGCCGCACACTTGAAAGCGAACAATCGTCCTCCGCTTGGGAAACAGGGGCATCGTCGTAGCTTGTCGACGCCCCGGCCCACGTGACTTCCGTCCCCGCGGGGCCGGAGCGCCGTCACTGCGTGAGGCATCAGCTTCGGCGCGAACGAGTGCCGGCTGTCGCCCTTCGGCGGTGAGCGGCGGGAACGTCGCGGCGACGTTCGGATGGGTGCCGGCTGGTAGGCGGCCGCACACCGCCTGCCAGACCTCGGCGGCCGCCTCTCGGGTCGAAACGCAAGCAGTGTTCGAATCCGCGGTGTGTTCTGGCGCCTTCCGAAGTCCTGAACATTTGCTGTCCGTTCTCAGGCTCTGGTCCACTTCTTGTGGTCACGTACACAGCGTGACTATCGATCTTCGTGTGACGGCGGTTGAGGCCGCCCGAAAATCGCCCGGCCAGAATGCGGCGTGGTCAACAGTGCTGAGCCGTGAACGAAGTACGGCCGCAGCTGGATGAGTTGCTGTTCTCCCCGGTGGAGGGCGTGTCTGTGGAGTCGGGCGAGGTGACCCACACGGTCGTCCGGGTCGAGGCCCGGACGACCGGCAGGCGGGCGGCCTGCCCGGGATGCGGGTGCTGGTCGGGCCGAATACATGGTTCCTACCTGCTATTTCCCCGTGATCTGCCAGCGGCCGGCAAGTTCGTCGTGGTGTCGTCACGGGTGCGCCGGTTCGTCTGCGCGGAGGATTCTTGCCCGCGCAAGACCTTCGCCGAGCAGGTGTCCGGGCTCACCCGCCGGTTCGGCCGACGGACCGAGCGGCTGCGATCGACTTTGGTCTCGGTGGGTCTTGCGCTCGCGGGCCGGGCTGGCGCCCGGATGACGGACGCCTTCGGGTCGCCGGTGAGCCGGAACACCTGCTGAGGCTGATCGCCTCACTGCCAGACCCGCCTACCGCCACGCCCCGCGTGGTTGGCGTGGACGAGTACGCCCAGCGCAAGGGACATGTCTACGGAACTGTGCTCATCGACGTCGAGACACGTCGCCCAGTGGACCTGCGCCGGACGGGGAGGCGGACACGCTGGCGGCCTGGCTCGCCGAGAGGCCCGGAATGGAGATCGTCTGCCGCGACCGCGCCCCCTTCTTCGCCGAAGGCACCACCCGTGGCGCCCCACAAGCCCTCCAGGTCGCCGATCTATGGCACCTCTGGCACAACCTGTGCGAAGCCACCGAGAAGTGCGTTGACCAGCATCGCGGCTGCCTGCGTCCCGTTCCAGCCCCGGCGGACGAACCGCAGGAGAATGCGGAGCCGGCTGCGTCATCGCCCTGGCCGACGGGCCATCGGTTCGCCGAACACACCCGCGCCAAGCACGCCACCATCCACGCGCTCCTTGACGCCGGACAGAGCAAGCGGTCCGTCGCCCGGCAGCTCGGCATGGCCCTCAACACCATCCTGCGCATCTCCCGCGCCACCACCCCGGAGGAGCTGTTCACCGGCCAGTGGCATACCAGCCTGGATCGAAGCGGCCACCGCCACGACCGAACTGCCCAGCCTCCGCCGGTTAGCCCAGCACCTCGAACACGACCTCGACGCCGTCATCGCCGGCCTCTCACTTCCCTGGCACTCCGACGTCGTGGAGGGCCATGTCAACCGCATCAAGATGCTCAAGCGCCGGACGTTCGGACGCGCAGGATTCGAGCTCCTCCGCAAACGAGTCCTGCCGGCGTGACGGAGGGCTACCCAAGCACAACGATCGGCCTACGGAGGTAGGTGCTTCCGTCCGGCAACGTTCCTGGGCCGGGCTGCCCCATGTCATGGTGGTCGCGTGGACAGTCAGGCGAGATTCGACCCCGACCTCTACCAGGGGACGGCCGGATACTACGAGCAGTTTCGGCTCCCCCCGACGCGATGATCGCCGACCTCGCACACCGAGCCGCCCTCTCAGGGCGTGGACGCCTGCTGGATCTGGCCTGCGGCACCGGCCAACTCGCCTTCCCCCTGCGCGACCGGTTCACGGACGTTTGGGCCGTAGACGCCGAACCGGGCATGACCGAGGTGGTCCGCGCCAAGGCAGACGCCGTCGGCGCGGCCCACGTCCGGGCGGTCACCACCCGTGCCGAAGATCTGGATGCCAGGCCGGGCGGCTTCGAGCTGATCGTCATCGGCAATGCCTTTCACAGGCTGAACCGCTCCCTGGTCGCCCAGCACGCCTACACCTGGCTCAAGCCCGGCGGCTGCCTCGCGTTGTGCTGGTCAACCTCGCCATGGGTCGGGCCCCGGGACTGGCAGCAGGCGCTCGACAGGCTGCTGCGCTCGTGGCAAAACACCCTCGGCGCGTCCGGTCGCGTCCCGCCCGGTTGGAACCGAGCACGGCAGCATGACCCAGACCACGAAGAAGTGAAGGGCCGGGTTTCTGACCTGCGGCCGCGTAATCGATCAACGCTGCGACCTGCGACTTAGCTGTCGGTGGTTGTCAGCGTTGGTCGTCGTTGAGCACCCTCCGACGGCCCGGGGTACGTCTTAGCGTGCCCGACGGGTCGGCACAGTCCCTGCGACTCTCCCGGCTACGCTCGCGCGGGAGCGCCCCGCGGCGCGTGGCTGCGGGGCGCCTTGTGGGGTTTAGTCGACAGTCAGCCCGTCGTATTTACCGCCCCAGCATTTGACGGTGTTGTGCAGATAGGGCTGTCCGCCGCCCTCCCTGCACTGAGAAGGGGTGGTGTAGCCTGAGCCATCATCTGCGGTGGCGGTGGCGGCGCCTGTGAGGCCGAGCCCGGCGAGGGCTGCCGTGGCGAGGACGGCGGCGAGGATTCGTCGAATGCGCATTTGGTTCCCCTTTCACGGATTGCCTCGGTTGGGGCACTAGTCAGCTTGATCCTCACCCATGTGGGTGGCACGTCATGGTGCGCCATTCGGGTGACAGTGCTGGCGGGTGCGGGGTCGGTGACGCGACCCGTCGCACACGCCCTAGGGCCGTTGGACGGTGGGCCGGCCCTGGGCGTACGACGAAGAGGACCTCAGGAGACCCATCGGGAACTGTTGTCGCCCGCGGGACTCGCAACAGTCGCAAGCCACTTGGTGCTGGCCCAGGGTTTGCCCTTGCCCCGGCTCCAGGCGTTCATCGCCGGGTCGGGGAAGGGCAGGTCGAGGCGGTGAGGCACCCGCCAGGCCGGCCCGAGCGAGTGCACCACCCGCGCTGCCGACGCACTGTCGAAAGGATGACGGGCAGAGTCCACCTCGTCCCAGTTCAGAGAGCGAGGAGCCAACTCCACGGTCGCCGCGCTGGCCTGCCCCGCCCACCCGGCGTCCGCTCAAGTGGACTTTCCCGGACCAGCCACGTGAAGGAGTGCGCTGCTGTTGTGTGACGGAGCGCTCCCGTTGGCCCGGCTGGCCAACGGGAGCGCTCACGGGAGCTACGGGGCGAGGCGGTCGCCGGAGGGGGATGGCCCGGGCGTCGGTCAGCGGGTGGCGAGGAGTTCGAGCGTGTCGATCACGCGGTTCGAAAAGCCCCACTCGTTGTCGTACCACGCGACCACCTTGACGTGACGGCCGTCGACACGGGTGAGGGCCGAGTCGAAGATCGACGAGGCCGGATTGCCCGTGATGTCGGACGACACGAGCGGGTCGTCCGAGTACTCGAGGATGCCGGCGAGCGGCCCGTCCGCCGCGGCGCGGTATGCCGCAAGCACGTCGTCGCGCGTCACGTCGCGGCTGACCGTTGTGTTGAGTTCGACGATCGAGCCCACCGGAACCGGCACGCGGATCGAGTCGCCCGACAACTTGCCGTCGAGGTTCGGCAGCACGAGGCCGATCGCCTTGGCGGCGCCCGTCGTGGTCGGCACGATGTTGACGGCGGCGGCACGGGCGCGGCGGGCGTCGCGGTGTGGACCGTCCTGCAGGTTCTGTTCCTGCGTGTATGCGTGCACCGTCGTCATGAAGCCGTGCTCGATGCCGGCGAGGTTGTCGAGCACCGCGGCCAGCGGCGCGAGGGCGTTGGTCGTGCAGGAGGCGTTCGAGATGATCGTGTGCACGTCCGGGTCGTATGCGTCCGTGTTGACCCCGTACGCGAGAGTGACATCGGCGCCATCCGACGGTGCGCTGACCAGTACCTTCTTCGCGCCGGCGTCGAGGTGGGCGCGGGCGGCCTTTGCCGATGTGAAGCGGCCGGTCGCCTCGAGCACGATGTCCACGCCGAGTTCGGCCCACGGCAGCTGCGCCGGTTCACGCTCCGCGAGCACCGTGATGCGACGGTCGCTGACGATGAGGGCGTTGCCGTCGGCGGTCACCGGGCGACCGAGCCGGCCGGCTGTCGTGTCGTAGGCGAGCAGCCGCGCGAGGGTGGCGGGCTCCGTGAGGTCGTTGACCGCGATCATCTCCAGGTCGCTGTCACGTTCCAGCAATGCACGCAGCACATTGCGTCCGATGCGGCCGAATCCGTTGATGGCGATGCGCGTCATGAATGGTGTCCCTTCGGTTCACCATCAATGTCGCCCGCTGCGTCCGCCCGCGACAGCGGCGTGATCGCCATGGTTCAAAAGGATCGCGCCAGGTGGTGGTGGGCTACTCGCCCTGGGCGAAGGTACGCCGGTACTCGCTCGGCGTCGTGCCGAGGATGCGGTGGAAGTGCAGCCGCAGATTGGCACCGGTGCCCAGACCGACGTCGGCGGCGATCTGCTCGACGTGCCGCTCCGAACGCTCGAGCAGCTCGCGGGCCAGGTCGATGCGGGCGCGCATGACCCACTGCATCGGCGTGTATCCCGTGTCTTCGGCGAAGCGCCGCGAGAAGGTGCGCGGCGACACCGCGGCATGCCGGGCGAGCAGCTCGAGGGTGAGGGACTCGCCCAGCCGGTGCAGCGCCCACTCGCGGGTGGCGGCGAACCGCTCACCAAGCGGCTCGGGCACGCTGCGCGGCACGTACTGCGCCTGACCGCCGCTGCGGTAGGGCGCAGCGACCAGTCGCCGGGCCGCGTGGTTCGATGCGGCCACTCCGAGGTCGCCGCGCAGGATGTGCAGGCACAGGTCGATGCCCGATGCTGCGCCGGCCGACGTCAGCACGCTGCCCTCGTCGACGAACAGAACGTTCTCGTCGACCTGGACGAGCGGATGCTTCGCCGCGAGCGCCCGCGCGTAATGCCAGTGCGTCGTGGCACGCTTGCCGTCGAGCAGGCCCGTGGCGGCGAGCGCGAAGGCGCCCGTCGAGATGGCGGCGAGCCGAGCGCCCCGATCGTGGGCGGCGATCAGCGCGTCAACGACGGCCTGCGGCGGGTCGTCGCGGTCCGGGAACCGGTAGCCGGGGACGAAGACGATGTCGGCCCACGCAAGGGCGTCGAGGCCGTGGGCGACGTAGTACGACAGGCCGTCGCCGCCGGTCACGAGACCGGGTGCTGCCCCGCACACCCGTACCTCGTACGGCATGCTCGTGCGGGTCGTGAAAACCTGCGCGGGAATTCCGACGTCGAGCGGCTTGGCACCCTCGAGTACAAGGACGGCGACGCGATGCAGGCGGGAGGCTGGCACGGGAAAGAGGCTACGTGGGGGCGTGACGTCGATACGCCCACTGCGTGGACCGGGCCGATGACACCGCCCGGACTGTCTTCCACGGTGCGGTCCACCGCCCGTCGCGCTCCTCGCCCCGCCTCCAGCCGATCTCGGACCGAACCCGCGTTCACAAGGGGAAGCTCTGCCCTCCACGCTCTCCAGGCCCCCCGACAGCGCCCTGGCGGGCCAAGTCGGCCGCTCACGGGCCGGCTGAAGTGCACAGTCAGACGCTGTTGTGACTGAGCGGCTCAGTCGGCCTTGTGGCGCCCGAGCCGGCCCGGCTTGCTCTTGTCCCTCAGGTGCACTGTGGCCGGGTCGCGCAGCGCGCGCCACTCGGCCCCCTTCGGTGGATGGTGACGATTCCGGGACCTTGCGCCCCGTGGGCCGTGTACGCGGCACCCCAGGATCGCTCCGTTACCGTGTGTCGCGCAGCTGAAGAAGGTATGCCGCAGTCAGCGCAACGGCGCGGTCCTCGTCATGCGACAGTTCCACGAGGGCACGTGACGCCGTGGTCCCGGGGATGTCCGCCAGCGCCTGGGTCAGCCGTCCGCGTGCGGGCGCTTCAGTGGTGTCGTGGGCGAGGCGGTCGACGAGCCTGGTCGCGATCTGGTTCGCCGTCGCGGTGTCGCTCGCCAGCACGCTCAGTGCATCGGCTGCGTCGGTGTCGTTCCTTCCCTCCACGATCATGTCGATGAGGGTTGGGACCGCATCGGCCACTCCACGTGTCCCGAGTGCCAGGGCCGCATACCCGCGGACCGCGACGTCGGGGTTTGCGAGGGCGTCGTGCAGCCGCGCGGTGGCCTCGTCACCGGGCATCTCGGCGAGGGACTGAACGGCACGTTTCCGCACCGCGGCCACCGGTGAGCCGAGGCCCTCCGCGAGAAGTGCCGGGCCGCCGTCGCCCGATCGCGCCAGCGCCCATCGAAGGGCTCCGGCGACGTTCGGCTCCGCCTCGCTCAGTACCGCCTCGACCAGGGCCTCCACCGGCACCGGAACCTCGTCGGCCGAGGAAAGGGCCGCGCGCTGGCGCGCGTCGGCGTTCTTCGACCCGAGTGCCTGGAGGAGCGCAACGACCTGGAGGACGTCCTCCCAGCCGGCGGGTTCCGCGGCATCGATCCGACGGAGCCGCGTGAGCAGCTCGGTCTCGGCCGCGAGGCGTTCGCGCGTCTGACGGATGAGGTCGTCGACGAGCGCCGAGGGCGTGAAGCCGGGATCGTCGAGCGCGCGCCCGATCTCACGCAGCGACAGCCCCAGCGACCGCAGGCTCTCGATATGAAAGATCCGCCGGATGTCCTCGCCGGAGTACTCCCGATAGCCGGAGCCCGTACGACCCGAAGGCCGCACCAGGCCGAGCGACTCGTAATGCCTGAGCATGCGGGCGCTGACCCCGGACCGTCGCGCCACCTCACCGATCAACACTTCCTATCGTCCCTCCTGGCCGGAGCCGCCGAGGGCCAGGACGCGCTTGGCCTCCTCGATCGCGAACTCGAATCCGGCGTCCGGGTCGCGCAGCAGCCGTTGGGTGGCGAGGGCGTGGGCGCGCACACGCGGGTCAGGGGCGGTCGTCGCAGGACGCAGAGCCGGCAGAATCACTTCACCCAGCGCGACCAGCGCCCGGCTGAGACTCAGCTGCGTCTCCCGCTCACCGCGCCCGAGCTGCGTCGCCAGCACCGCGGCCAAGGCGGACTCCTCGCCTGGTGGCACGAGCACGACCGCGGCCCGCCAGGCGCTCCGCGCCACCTCGTCGTCAGCGTCGGACAGGAGCGCCCGTGTGATCGTCGGCCATGCCTGCCAGTCCCCGATCTTGGACAGCGTATGCAGCGCCTGGCTCCGTGCCTGCGCATGCTCCGAGCGGACTTCGCGCAGCAGCTCGGGGAGCGTCATGGACACCGGGTGGCGGGTGAGTGCCCAGGTCAGCATGTCGCGGACGAAGAACTCGGGCTCGATCGCGCATCGCTCGACGAGCTTGTCGACGAAGCGCGGATCAGGCGTCGTGCCGACTGCCAGAGCCGCCCGCAGCCGCACGGACGAACGGCCGTCCTCCAGCCCCTGGAGCGCTCGTATCGCATCCGCGTCCTGTCTCGTCATGGTCATCGGGACCACCTCCTTGGCAGGCAGTGAAGGCC
The DNA here is from genome assembly GCF_040680495.1 of Streptomyces sp. NPDC052036. Taxonomy (NCBI): domain Bacteria; kingdom Bacillati; phylum Actinomycetota; class Actinomycetes; order Kitasatosporales; family Streptomycetaceae; genus Streptomyces; species Streptomyces sp. NPDC052036. Next base: position 19,862 of record NZ_JBFAWW010000053.1, read on the forward strand.
TTGTCACCGTGTCAAGGTCAAACGGGGCTCGCTGCGCGGTCACCGGTCACCTGTGCTGTCTGCCGTGCGTGCTCTTTGAGCATTGTGCATCGTGAGGTCGATGGTCACGGGGCTGGTGTGCAGGAGCACCGCCGGCTGCACACCACCGAACTGCAAAGGGTGCGGGAGGCTGCTGCCGCCTGGCGCAACGGTGTGGGCGGGCTGCTGGTGGGACTCGGCGGCTTCCGTCTCGTCAAGGGCGGTCGGACGTAGGTCAACTCGCCGACGACTGGGCCATAGCCGTCGGCTATGGCCTCCTTCTTGCCCTCGCCATGGGGGGTCTGGGTGCGTTCCGGCTGATCCGTGGTGCGCACGGGCGCCGGCCCTCACGGATATCCGCGACCTGGCACCAGGACCGCTCGCGGAGCACGCCGAGGTCCTGGACTCGGTTCGGTCTCTCACCTCGGGGGTCCGCCTGTAGGAACCCCGCCCCAACTACGGTCTGCATCGCTCCCGGACTGGCTGTGCGACGACCGCCCGCCTCCGGATCGCCGACGGCCAGGTCCTGTCCTCCGTTCCTGCCCGAGCGGGCCGATCCGCTTGGGTCCCCGGGTCCTGGGCCCGGTGTCTTCCCTGGTCGACGGCGACTGCTCGGGCAGCTGGGTCCTTGTGTCTTCCTGGGGCCGTGGTCGTACGTACGGATTTCATCCGGAGTGGTCCCCGGGATCCGGGGCGGCCGATACCGTTGTGGGAGACGCAATCTGCCCTCTGGAGCCTTCGATGAGCGAACAGCCGGCCCCCGCCGACCAGGCCCGGCAGCAGCTGGAGCCCGCGGCCGCCGATGGGTTGCGTGCGTACGCGGCCAGGACCCGTGAGAGGGCCGACCAGTTCGCCGCGGTCCTGGAGGACGTCGCCGCCAACGGGCTGCCCTCAGTGGAGGACTGCACGCCGTGGGAGGAGCTGCGCGAGGCCCACCTCGCCCGGCTCGCCGCGCAGCGCCCGGCCATTGCCTGATGGCCCCACAGAACGGACCGCGCCGCGCTCGTATCGCCTTCTCCGACTCCGCCGCCAAGCAGCTGGAGGACATCACCAGCGAGGCGGAGATCCACGCCTTGGACCGCGCCCTCGTCGTCGTCTCCGTCGACCCCGAGGTCGGCGAGCCGATCCCCGGCGCCACCGCCGGGCCTCAGCTGCGCCAGTACACCGATGATGTCGAAGTCGTCCGGGTCCTGTACTTCGTTACCGCCCCGCGCACGGTTGTGGTCGTGGCGTACATCGAGGTCCAGCCGCTGAAGGGGCCCGCGTGCCGTCCGTCGTTCAGCAACTGTCCGCCAACCGTCAGCTCAGTGCCCTGCGCACCGTCGTGCGGTGCCAGGCCAAGGCGTCGGCGCTTCGGGAGGGTCCGGCCGTGGGCGACGGACCCGGCGTTGCCTGGCTCGCGTTCCTGTGTCCCGCGCACTCCGAGGGCCTGCCGGAGTGGCCCGGCACCGAGACCCACGCGGATGGGGGATCGATGCCGTGCGGAACCGTCCTGGACTTCCGGCCGCCTGAGCAACTGCTCCCGTCGCACGCGGACCTGTGGCTGACGCCCTTGACCGGGGTACGCCTGGAGACGTACGGCGGTGTCTGGTCCGACGTCCTGGATCAGGCCGATCGCGTGCTGTGCGAGCGCCTGGAGCACGATGCAGACGCCGATGAGGACGCGCCGTTGCAGGGCATCGTGACGATGATGGACTTGGCTTGCCGGTCCGCTGCCAAGGGCGAGCTCAGCCAGGCGGCGACAGCCCTGGGCTACTGCGAGACGCTCAGCCTGGGCCTGTAACTCGTGGGCGCTCCCGCCGATATCGCCGAAGCCGTGGCCTTCCTCGCTTCGGACGCCGCCGGCTACATCACCGGCGACAACCTCGTCGTCTCCGGAGACATCGGTGTTCACGCCCGCCCCTGACGAGCAGTTCCGCACTTGACTCTGACCGATCAACACGCCGGACATGACAAGTTCAACCTGAGTGACCTCCCGCACGTATGATGATGTGCCGGTTCCGCGATCAGGGGGAAGTTGTGGGGGATCAGGGATTTCGGGTCCATCCGGGCGCGCTGAAGTCCTACGACCAGGTCATCCAGGCCCAGGCTGAGCAGATCGCGCGGATCTGGTCGAGGCTGGAGTCAGTGCCGCTCTCGTCGAACGACTTCGGCGAGCTGCCGAACGCGCACAACCTTTACGAGGCCTACCGGGAGCACGTGCAGGCCGAGCGGGACAACTTCGCCGACCTGCTCGAGATCCTTCGCGACACCTGTGAGGGTCTCCAGGACTCGGCGATGAACTACGAGAGCCAGGACGTGCACATCGAGGCCTCCTTCGGAGGCGGACAGTGAGCGGCAGCACTTTCCAACAGGTCGGCGACGCGTACAAGTGGACGCGGGACTTCGTCGACGAGCCGTTGATCCCACTGCCGGAGATCGAGAATCCGGTCGCGGACGGCTTGGACGCAGGTCTGGACAGCATCGTCAAGGCGGCGCTCGACTCCACCGGGATGATGGACATGCTGGAGGAGGTCACAGGCAATCTCGCGGGACTCACTGCGGCCTCCCACGAGTGGCAGGCCCAGGCGAAGGCGATGCGGGCAGTCAGCAACACTCTGCGCGAGGGCGGCGGCACACTAGCCGGGCAGTGGGAAGGCGTCGCGTCGAACGCGTTCGGCAGGCACATGGGGCAGGTGGTCGAGGCCATCGACGGCACCGCCAAGGACATGGACGAGATCGCACAGATCATCAGTCAGGCGGCTGCCGCCTGCCAGCTCGCCGAAAACATGATCATCGAGATCATCCGGGAGGCGATCGAGACACTGATCGTCTCGCTCGCCGCGATGGTCGCGGTCGACATCCTGACCCTCGGCCTTGCGACCGCTGCCGACGCCCTCGTGGCGGAAGCCGAGATCGCTGTGTTCATCGCACGGGTGGAACGGGTCTCCGCCCGCCTGGCGAAGACGCTGGAGGAGCTGATGGCGGCGGTCCGCAAGATCAAGGAAGCCGGCAAGTCCTTCCGTACGATCAAGGACGGCCTGAAGGCGGCCAAGACCGTGCGGAAGATCGGCGGCATCGGCAACAGGGGCAAGAGCACCTGGGACCTTGCCCGCTCCCCGTCGATGGAGAACCTCGGGGAGTTCGCGGCCGCCAGGGGCACCAAGGCCGTGTACGGCGCCGCTAAGGGCGCCATCGCAGGCGGCATCGGAGTGGTGGTCGGCGCCGACGGCCCGACGAGCGCGGTCACGGACGGGCTGAGCAAGGACCCCGCCGTGGACTCCGTGACCGGTCAGCTCGACGGCCGCAAAGACGAGGCCCCGTACCGTGTGCCGAAGACACGGATTGAGGAGGACTTCGGATGAGCGCCGGCCAGTACGGCCCGCCACAGCCCGTCTTCGAGCCGCGCCTGTTCGGCGGCGGCTCCCATGTGCCATTGATTGCACCGTGGCTGCAGCCGCACGAGCGACTGCTCGGAATCGTCGACGTGAAGCTGAGCGATCTGATCCGCCGCACCCTCCCTCGCGAGTTGCGGCCTGACAAGCGGTGGACGGGCACGCTCGGCGCGGTGGAGGGCGGCGTCGAAGCTGCCGCCTCGGCTGCGGATGCCGTCGAGAACTTCGACTTCGGCATCATTCGCAGGCTCCGACGCATCGTGCGCGGGGCCGGTCTCACCGGCGGATGGCAGAGCACGGCCGGCCAGTTCGCGATCGCTGTGCGCACCGGACCCCGCACCCCGAGCACGTACGACAACGAACGGGCGCTCATGGTCTTCACCGACCGTAGGATCCTGCTGATGTGTACGGTTTCTGCCAAGAAGGTGCCCCTGGTCGGCAAGGTCCCGCCCGGAACGCAGCTCAGGGAGGCCCGGCGTCTGGGCGAGATGCTGCCGGGACAGCTGCGGAGCGTCGCCGTCCGGCACACATCGCTCTCGGAACGCGTGGACCTGCACTTCGCCGACGGCTCCCTGGCAGCGGTCGAGGTGGCCAAGGAGCAGGCCCGGGCTCTGGAGGCGCTGAGTCAGGGCATGGTCCCACCCCCGCGACTCTGACGCGACGCGCCAGGGGTGTTGTCACGTTGATGGGCCGTGGATCGTCTGACGGGTCGCCGGATGTGGTGGGGGCCGGGTCCCGGGCTCTGGGGCTGGCTGCGGTGGGCCCGTCGGTCGCGCCGCGGATGTGGTCTCAGAGGGCGAAGCGGAGGGTCATCTTGAAGCGGTGCTGAGTGGCGGTCAGAAGATGGCGTCGGGGCCGGAAGTGGGGCGCGATGACGCTGAACGCGTTCGGAAACCGCTGGGCCGCGCGGGTGGGCCGGAAGTACCTTATGGTCCGCCGGCGCTGGCGGGTGGGCTGGTGGTTGTTCTCGGCCCGGTGTTCAGTTCCTTGTGGGAGCGGTGCTCGACCGAGGCCATGAGTTCGCGGTGGGCGAGGCCGTAGCTTTTCAGCTTGTCGGTGACCAGCACCCGCGGGACACGGCACTGCTTTTTCATGAGCTTGGCCGTGAACCGCGATCGGCAGTCCGGCGCCGTCCACCACCTGCCACGGCAGCGAGGCATCGCCGGTCGCCAGCAGCCTCCCGTCCAGCGACACCATGATGGACGTCGTGCCGTCGGGCTACTGGCGGCGCAGGGTGAACAAGCCGGACGCGGTCTCGGTGACCGGTCCGAGGCCAACCAGCCGCCTGAGCTTGGCCCATATGCCCTCGATGTGCTTGGCCTCGCCGCCGAGGTCCGGGGCCTGGCACCACTCGCGGGCGCGCCGGCGTGTCTCGGCATCCGCGAGGGCGGACAGGATGTGCTGGTAGACGGGATTGTCGGGCGGGGCGGGGTGTGTCGGCGCGGATTCGTCGCCATCGAGCGCGAGGACGACCTTGCGGACAGTGGCGAGTTCGGCGAGTTCGTGCTCGATCTCGCGCAGCCGATCGCAGAGCTGGGCGATCTCTGCGCGCAGCCGCTCGGCCTCGACGGACACGGCAGTCTCCCGCCCGGCGATCTTCTCCAGGATCGGTCTTGTCATCGGCGCATCCTGAACCGTCCCGGGTCGAGCGGAGGCTCGATTCTCTGAGGGGATTGAGTCATGGCGCGTCCTCCCCTTACCCCGCTGAGCTGTGACGTCGTGCAGTGCGCATGGTCGCCGATATCCGGCCCGACTACGACACCGAGTGGGCCGCGATGAAGGCCGTCGCGTCCCAGCTCGGCGTCGGATCGGCCGAGACGCTGCGTCAGTGGGTCCGGCGGGACCAGGTCGACAGCGGGACCCGGCCGGGGGTGACGACGGAGGAGTCCGCTCAGGTCGAAGCCCTCAGTAGGCGCCACGACGCTTGCTCACCGCGGCAGTCCACCACTCCCGCCCACTACCTGCAGCCGGTTCCGGGCGGCGTCACCGAAACGCTCGGCGACCGACAGCGGTCAACCGGCCGAATCAGCGCCAGCTGGCCCACCTGATCCCAACGCGATGACGAATCGGACACCGGATCGTTTCCCGCCCTGTCAGGCGTTTCGGTGGTAGGCCTTGTTGGCGATGCGCCAGCTGCCGTTGACGTGGACCAGGAGGAAGATGTCGGTGAAGGTATCCGGGCCGTGCCAGAGCGTCATGGATGCGGTGGCGACGGTGCCGTGGACATCGATGGCGTCGATACGGCGGGAGCGGGTCGGTTCGTCCGGGGCTGGCCGACCGTTGAAGAGAGCGCAGTACTCGTCCAGGCGCCACGAGACGAATGCGCCGTCCCGGAGTCCCTCGATGTGGGCAGTGGGCAGGAACGCGTCGCGGAAGTGGGTGGGGTCGCCGGTGGCGTGTCCGCGGATGTAGTCGCGTAGCGGTTCGAGTACGGTGTCACCGACGGCGGGGACCGCGGCGGCAACGGCGATGTCGGCTTCAGGGCTGACAGGGGTGCCGGCCAGGTCGGCTGCGCTGGGCAGGGGGGTGTTCGACGCCGCCAGCAGTGCCATGTCCTTGGCCGGCGCGCCGATCGTGAACTCGGCCGCGGCCGTGGCAGCGCGGGTCGGCTGGTCGGCGAGGAAGGTTCTCTTGCGGTCGACGAGCCCGCCGAGCTGGCCGAGTTCGAGGGCGTCCAACACCTGGGCACGGGGCAGGCCCAGGGCGTCGGCTTGCCGCAGTGAATCACGCAGCGCGAGGACTGCGCCTGCGAGGCTGTTGTTGGCGACCAGCTTGAGCGCAGCCGCGGTGGCGGCGTCCTCTACGTGCCGCACGGTGCCAAGGACTTCCAGAACCGGGCGGGTTCGCTCCAGCGCCTCCCGGTCGGCGGCGGCGAGAATCTGCAGGACGCCGGCGGCGGCAGCCGGCACGGAGCCGAGCACGGGCGCGTGGATGTAGGACGGGCCGAGTTGCCGGGCCAGCCTCGCCGCTTCGACGGAGGCGATGGTGCTGGTGTTGAGCACGATCGTGTTCGTTCGCAGCGAGTCGCGGACGTGGTCGACGACCTGCTGGCAGGCCCGGCCATCGAACAATGCCAGGAGCACGAGGTCGGCCTTCGCCACGGCGTCGTTCGGGTCGCCGGTCGTCTCGACAGCGCCCGTCGTGCGCCCGGAGCGTGTCCAACCGACGACGTCCCAGTCGTGGTTGGCGAGTCGTGTCGCGATCGCGGCGCCCAGGCGTCCCAGGCCGAGGACGGCGATCGTGTGCGGTGCGGTCATGCGTTCCAGCGTCAGGGCATCGCGATATCTGCGACAAGCGCAGATATCGCAGGGCGATGATGCGGGATGCGCATACCTGGCAGGCATACTGGTGCCATGGAGCTGACGCCGTGGCGGACGTTTGTGACGGTGTGCCGGCTGGGGTCGCTGTCGGCGGCGGCCGCCGAGCTCGGTTACACGCAGTCGGCCGTCTCACGGCAGATCGCCGGGCTGGAGCGCCAGCTCGGGGTGCCGCTGGTGCAGCGGCTTGTGCGCGGCGTGCGTCCGACGCCTGCCGGCGAGGTGTTCCGTCACCACGCCCTGGTCGCGCTCAACGAGGCCGACCGTGCCGTGCGTGCCGTGCGGGACGTTCGTGACGGGGCGCTCAGTCGGCCGCTGACCGTCGGCGCGACGCCGTCTCTAGCCGCCGGGATCGTGCCCGCGGCGATCCGCCGCCTGCTGGAAACGACCGGACCCCTCCGGTGGAGCCTTTTGCCCGGGCTGAGCCCGGAACTGCACGACCGCGTGATCGTCGGCGACCTCGACGTCGCTGTCGTCACCGACGCACCACCGGGGCTCCCCAACGACCTGCGTGTCGAACGACGGTTCCTGGCAATGGACGAGATGGTCGTCGCGCTGCCCGTCGCTCACCCGCGGACGGGGCGCGGCCCGGTGCGCATCCAGGCGCTGGCCGACCAGACCTGGGTCGAGGACAACGACGGCTCGGCGGCGCTGCTGCGCCAGCACGCCGCCCGCGCCGGAGTCACCGCCCGCATCGACCTCACCGCGGCCGATCTGCCCGGCAAGATGGCGCTGGTCGCAACTGGCCACGCCATCGCCCTGATACCCGGGGTGCTGACGTGCGCGTTGCGGACCGACGTCACCACAGTCCCCCTCGTCGATCCCCCGTCCCGCGGTATCTACACGATCACACCACGTCGCGACCCGCACCCATCCACAGCGCCCCTGCTCGACCAGCTCGCGACAGCCTTCGGCTCGGATCGCCCTGCCCGAGTGCAGCCTTGACGTGGATCGAGGAGCGGAAGGCCCAGGGCATCGTTGCGCCCAACCTTGAACCGCCTGGCCCGCGAGTTGGTCGTGCAGGAGGCGGCCCTGGCGCAGACGTGGAAGCACAGCGGCCGCGCGTTCATGGCCGATCAGGTCGAGATCCTGCCCGACGACCCAGAGGATCCGATACGCCGCGCGGCGGGGCCGCCGACGCCGTCGGCGGCCCGGGTGGGCGAGGTGACCTCAGGCCATTTCGCCAGGCACGATGGCCAGCTCGCTACCACGTAGCCGTGCAGTCCTCGTCGTTCACGGTGTACCGGTAGCACGCGAAGAGCTGCACATTGGACTCGTTCGAATACGCGTAGCTCTTGCCCTCGGTGGGCAGGTACCGGGTCTTGTCGCTGGTCCACAAAACGGCAAAGACCTCGACGTTCTTGCTGGCCGAGGTAAAGCCGTAGTGGCCGTGGTACTTACCGTTGGATTTCTTGTACCAGCTCTTCCACACGGTCGCCGTGCGGCGACCGTCCGGCAGCCACAGCGTGGTGGAGCGGCTGGTCATCGGCTGGACAGCCACGTGCGGTGCCGCTGACGGGGTGGTCGCCTCGGCAGGCGCCGCCCCGCTCATCATCGCGGCCGCGATGCCGAGTGTCCCAACAACACCCGCACAACGCCTGATCAGCTGTTGCATGCTCTCTCCCAAGTTCACCCGCTCAGGCGGGGAGGTACAGGTCGGTCCCGGTTTCTGACATCGAAGCCTTGGTGGTGAGGGCGGCGCGGCGTGGACCGCGCCGCCCGGCTTGCATCACCGAGATTGCAGGGACACGGTGCCAGCTGCCAGGAACCGAGCTGGATTGAGGGCGTCGTGGGACGTCCCGCGCGCTGACCTGCCAGGACAGTGCTGTGCTTGAAGCGCGGCTGGGATGCGACGGGACGAGTGGGCAGCAGACAGGCTGACCAATGTGCGCCGACCTCGTCGCTGACCGTGGGGCTGAAGGGCGCCGCGCCCAGCACCTGGAGCAGGGAGTGTGCCCCGAGCACGGCACTTGCCCGGGCCGGCCGAAGTGGCGACCTGCTTCAGCTGGGAGGGCATGCCCTGTGACCGGCCCGCCGTGCCGACGCGGATCGTGTGCGCCCGGCACCGCGCCCTGGAGGTGGCCGCGGAACGCGCGTTGACGATGCGGCGCGGGCACACGTTGGTGGGACGGCCGGCCCAAGGCCGTCCCGCGCATGCCGAACCCCCGCTACACTCCCCACTGCCAGGCCGTTGACCAGGAGAAATACAGAAGTCCGGCCGGAGTATCCAGTGTGGTTTCGTGATCAGGATGCTGTTGCCCTCCCGGAGACAGAACGCTAGGTCGGATTCCCGCCAGTCTCCGGCGCTGGTGTCAGCAATGCTCAACGTCATGAACCGACTTGAAGGAAATGTGGCCTTGATCACGGGCGGAAGCCGGGGCATCGGTGCCGCTGTGGCGTTACGACTGGCCGAAGAAGGCGCCGACGTCGTCCTGACCTATGAGAACAGCGCGGAACGCGCCACCCAGGTGGTGGAGCAGATCAAAGCCAGCGGGCGCCGGGCACTGGCCATCCAAGCCGACAGCGCCATCCCCGAGGCACTCACCGCCGCGGTAGACGAGGCCGCCGCGATGTTTGGCAGACTCGACATCCTGGTAAACAACGCCGGCGTCTTCCTCGTTGGCCCACTCGAGGACCTGGGATCGGCAGAGATCGATCGCACCCTGGCGGTGAACGTCCGGGCACCGTTCGCAGCGTCCCAGGCAGCAGCGCGTCACATGGGCCAGGGCGGCCGCATCATCAGCATCGGCAGCAATGTCGCCGAGCGTGCGGTCTTCCCCGGACTGGCGCTGTACTCGATGAGCAAGACGGCTCTGGTCGGGATGACGAAGGGCCTGGCCCGAGAACTCGGTCCGCGTGGAGTCACCGTCAATCTGGTGCATCCCGGTCCCACCGACACGGATACCAACCCCGCTGACGGGCCGAACGCCGAGGTGATCGCGGGCTTCACTGCTGTGGGCCGCTATGCGGAAGCGGCCGAGATCGCGGCCACCGTCGCACACCTGGCAAGTGCGGACGGCGCGTACATCACCGGAGCCTCCATCCATGTCGATGGAGGCTTCACCTCCTGACACGCGAGCTCGACTTCGCAACCACGCTGAGGCCCAGCCACCAAGAGGGACGGCCACCGCGTGATCATCGGAGGTCGTGTGGACTCCTGAAGATCGTGCGGTGGCCGCGGGCCATAGCGTAGACCCTGCCCGCTGGCGGGCGATGTTCGACCAGGGTATGGCCCGGATCGCGGGCAGATTCGGGCGGGTTGAGCCCCGGGCCGCAACCCGCGCTTATCTGCTCGGGCTGTTGTCGGCCATCGAACGGAAGAACTGCTGGCAGATGGCCGAGCAGGCGGCCCTTGCGCGGCCAGGGCCGATGCAGCGCCTGCTGCGCTAGGCCCGTTGGGACGCCGATGCAGTCCGCGACGACCTACGTGCCTACGCCGCCGAACACCTCGGCACCGACGGCGGCGTTCTCGTTGTCGACGAGACCGGCTTCCTGAAGAAGGGGCGGTCTTCGGCCGGTGTGCAAAGGCAGTACACCGGCACCGCAGGGCGCATCGAGAACGCGTAGATCGGTGTGTTCCTCGCCCTGGCCACCGGCCGGGGACGGGCCCTGATCGACCGACGGCTCTATCTCCTGGAACACTCCTGGTCCAATGATCCCGATCGCTGCGACACGGCCGGGATACCCGAGACGGTGCCCGGCCCGCGGGCTTCGACCCGGTGTGGTACGCCCGCAGGAACGAAGTCGAACGCCTGATCAGGAAATTGAAGATCAACCGGGCCGTGGCGATGCGTTTCGATAAGAGGCCGTATGTCTTTCACTGGACGGTCACCGTCGCCGCGATCCGGTTGTGGATCCGGCGGAGAGTAATCGGCTCAGCGGCTCACGGCCGCCTTCCTGCGGGATTACAACTGCCTGCAGTGATGTGGCCAGTTGTGCCACGAGATCGAGGAGCGCGCCGGTTGCGAAATGAGTGAAACTGACGCTCGTCAGCTTTGACTCCGCCCTCGAGTAGTAGACATCGGCCTCACCCCCGTCCTCCATGCGGAGCTGGATGATGCCGTGTTCAGGGTCGTCTGCCACGACCTATGGCGTCACAAGGGCCCGGAACGAATCGGCATCCATGGGCGCCGATTCGCCGCGCTTAAACCGGTGCAGAACAGGCTGTAGCTCATGGGAGCAGTTTGCCTCTCACCCGCGCCCCTCGGACAGGCCCCAGTCAGTGGCAGGGTGGACCACCGGATCGGGTGTCACGGCTGGGAGACAAGCTGTATTCGGACGTTGTCGTCGTGGGGAATGACGATTGTCCGGTCCACGCCCGGGGTCCAGGTCGGCGTGACGAGGAAGAGTTGGCCTCCGGAGGCCAGGAGTATGCGGAAGCCGCGATAGCGGTAGGCAAAGGCACCGTCTTTGCCAGTGATGGTGAGGGCGGTCTCCCTGACCCCCGATGGGAGCCCGACCAGTGGCTCCTTGGTGTCGATGATGATCTCGGGACGCTGGGCGAGTTGGTGTGCGTCCTCCTCACCTCGGCCAGTGCCATACGCCCAGGCGACCTGGGTCGAGGCCCAGAACAAACCGGCGACGGCCAGGCCGACGGTGCAGGCCACGCCGTTTCTGGCGAGACGCCGCGACAGCAGCGGGCGATCACGGTTCTTCTCGTAGATCCAGATGCCATAGGCTACGGTGGCCGGCCCGAACGCCAGAGCCAGCGGGGTGGTGCCGATGACCACGCTGGTGTCGCTGCCCTGGACGAACATACCGATCAGGGCGCGGCCGATCAGGAGCATGCCGACGAGGGCGATCCCTCCCGCGAGGAAGGCGTGGTCGTCTGGGCGGCGGGCGAGCAGCCACATCACGGCGAAGTGCATCCCGCTCACCGCCAGTACACCGAGGAAGATCAGCGCTGTCGGTACGTAAACCACCTCGAGGCCGTCCAGCAACAGGCTCTGGTTGGACAGACCCGTCATTTCCAGGGGGACACCGAAGTAGTCGAACCGGGCGCGCGTAGCTACATAACCGAAGTAGATGAGCAGGGCGGTCGCCAGCGTCGTCGGGCCGAGCGCCTCAGTGAACTGCTGGATGCGCGTCGAGATCGCTTCGGGGGCCGCTGAGTGCGGTTCGTCCGGCGGTTCCCCTACCGCCGGCGGCTCAGGTTCTGGTTGCGGGGGCCGGGGTGACTCAGGTCCTGGTTGCGGGGGCGGTTCCTCCTCGCTTGTCATCCTTCCTCCGACGGCGCATCGGACGTGTCGGTTGATGTATCCGGTGAGGGGGAGGACGCGCCGATGTGCATGGTGACCTGAGGAACGTTGTTGGTCGTCCAACCGCTGACCTCGACCGGCGACTCCGCGGTCGGGGGTGGGCCCTTCCAGTCCTTCACCTCGTTGCAGGGGGCGTCCTCCGCGTTGACGCACACGTACCGGAAGTGGACCGCCGGCTGAACGGTGTAGTCGCCCTCCGGGGCGTTGCTGGGGAGGACCGCTCCTGCCAGGCACTGGTAGCCGGTCTTCACCCGCACCTCCTGGCACGGAGGATCTCCCGTCGGCTCGCAGTGCGCGGCGGCGTCGGAACGGACGGCGGCCTTCTCCGGACCATCAACCACGGTGAAGGACACCGATTCGATTACTCCGATAGTAGAGGTCTTATTAATGATGGTGACGCAGCCCGCGTCGTCTGGGGTGCCGTCGAGGTGCACGCCGTTCCAGTGGATGCTGCGCCGACCACTGGTCGACCTCGGCGACGACGGCTCCACGGGGTTGGTCGACAGTGGCGTGCTCGGGCCACTCGTCGTCCGACTGTCGGGCGGCCCAGTGGATCTGCCGTCCGAAGTTGGGGTGTCATCCGACGTCGATCTGTCGGCCGTAGGGGAGACGCTGCCTGGAACGGCCACAGCACCGGTAGCCCCCTGACCGTCGGGCTCAGCCTCATGGCGGCCGGTCGCGGCTCCTACCAGCCATAAGATCCCAAGGATCGCCACAAGTCCGAGAATTCCTGCCATAGCGATGGCGCGTTCACGTGAGGTTGCCATAACCATCCCGAGGAAGCAGCGCGAGTCTTTCGCTGGTTCACTGACCTCGAGGATACGGATGTCCTGTCGTTCTTCCTCCTAACTTGCGATGAAAAAAAGTGAATTGGAGAGGTTCCTCTTGTTGGCTTGATGCCAAGAAGCGTTGTCGTGCTCAACGTGACCGTTGGCTGGGCCTCAACGGCGCTCTCGGCCGGTGCGAGCAGCAGGACCAACTCGTCGCGGTCCTGGGACACGTCGCACGGCATACCGGCGGCGGTCGTGGCCGCCGTCGGATCCCCGCTGGACAGCCCGGCGAAGCGGGCCGCCACCGTGTGGCACAGGTCTTCAAAACCCTGCTGATACAGGTTGCTCGCTTCGCGCAGGAGCAGCACCAGGTCCTCGTCGTGGCAGGCCGGTGCAGCCGCGGCGAGGTCGAGGAGGCGCTGGGTGGTCGTTGTCATCATCAGCACTATTAGGACTCTGTCAGCGGGCGGTTCATGAGTCTTTGAGTCGTTCTGTGGTCGCTGATGGTGTGGGGTGGGGGAATCCGCGGGCTCGCGGTGCGGCGTCTGCTGGGGGTGGTGGGGTGAGTGAACGCAAGCCGTATCCCAGCGACTTGTCGGACGGGCAGTGGTCGTTGATCGATCCAGTGATCATCGCGTGGAAGGACCGGCGCCGGTCGGTCAGCGGTCATCAAGGCGCCTACGACATGCGGGAGATCGTGAACGCGATCCTCTGCCAGGGGCGGACCGGCTGCCAGTGGGCCTGACTCCCGCATGACCTGCCGCAGAAGAGTGCGACGTACTACTACTTCGCCGCCTGGCGGGACGACGGAACCGACCAGGTCATCTATGAACTCCTGCGCTGCCAGGTCCGTGAACGCGCCCGACGATCAGAGGACCCGACCCTGGTGGTGCTGGACACCCAGAGTGTCCATGTGGCCGTCTGGGTCCCCGCTGCCACGACCGGCCACGATCCGGCCAAGCGGGTGCCGGGCCGCAAGTGCGGCCTGGCGGTGGACGTCCTCGGCCTGGTCATCGCGGTTGTTGTTCTTGCCGCGAACATCCACGACAACACCGCGGGCATCGTCCTGCTGGACCAGGTCGCCGAGTACACGGGCGACAGCGTCCGCAAAGCCCTGGCCGACCAGGGCTTCAGGAATCAGGTCGTCGACGACGGCGCCGGACTGGGCATCGACGTCGAGATCGTCGAACGCGACCCCGGGTACCGGGGATTCCTGCCGCAGCCGAAGCGGTGGAGGGCCGAGCAGATCTACGGGATCCTGATATTGCACCGGCGTCTGGTCCGTGACTACGAGCACCGCACCGCCTCGTCCGCCTCCCGCGTCGACTGGGCGATGTCCCACGTCATGATCCGCCGCCTGACCGGCGCGAGCACCTCCGCCTGGCGCGAAGAGGCGGTGAGCGCATGAGCATCCGTCCCCTCCTTCAGGCACTGGACCTGAAAGAGGACGCCGCCCGGGCCCTGGCCGACGATCTGCGCGCGCAGATCGACGCCCTGCAGACCCGGCTACGGGAGGCCGAGACACACCTCGAGCACCTCGCGATCACCCGCAAGACGGTCACCGACCTCGCCGACCGCCTCCCCGCATCCCGAGCCGAGCTGCCCGAGCACCCGGACTACCCGCACATCCTCGCCGCCTTCAACGAGTCGCCCGGCCCCCTGCGGGCCAAAGGACGTCTGCCAGGCCCTCGGCCACGAACTGCTACCGAAGAACATCGAAGGCACCCGGGCCAACCTGAAGCGTCTGGTCAAACTGGGCATCCTCGCCGAAGCCGACACCGGCGGCTTCGCCCGGCAGCAGTAACCGGCACCGCGGCCAGCACCCCTGCCCCAAGCCTCACTTCGAAAGGGACATCAACGTACGAACCGCCCACTAAGGGAGGTGGCTCCCCACCTCGCCGGCTCGGAGCATGCTCAGTCGATACAGAACTCGTTGCCCTCGATGTCCAGCATCGGGATGCACGAATCATTGCCGTCATACAGCGTTCGCACGTAGACCGCGCCGAGCGGGACCAGCCGTGCGCATTCGGCCTCAAGTGCGGCGAGGCGCTCCTTACCCACAAGGCCGGTGCCGACCCGCACGTCAAGATGCACCCGGTTCTTGGCGGCCTTGCCCTCGGGAACGCGCTGGAAGTACAGTCGCGGGCCCACACCTGAGGGATCACTGCAGGCGAACCATGAATCCCGCTGCTCAGGTGGCTGCGAGCGCTTGAAATCGTCCCACGTGGCAAACCCCTCCGGTGGCGGCGGTACGACGTACCCCAATACCTCGCACCAGAAGCGAGCGAGGCGCTCAGGTTCTGCGCAGTCAAAGGTGACTTGGAACTTCCTTATCGCTGACATCGGCGCACCATACCAAGGGACTCTGCCGCAGGTGGTTGCGTCCTTGGAAGTGGTGAACGGGTTCAACCTGGTCCGGGAGTTTGCTCCGGCGCCGGGGTGAGATTCGCATAGACGAACGGCCACCGGATGATCTCCGAGGTGTCGAAGCCCGAAGGAGATCAGCACGACGACCGCACCGGAAGGTCTGCCCCTGCACGCCTTGGCCGAGGACAACCTCGCCACGGTGTTAGAGGTGTCCTCGCCTTGCGAGGCGGGCGACCCGCGCTTGCACGGTGACGCCCACGCCTGGGCTGAGCCACGTGGCGGGTACTCCGGCCTGGGCCGCTGCCGCACCGCCTGCGGCCATGACCGCCCCGAAGAGACGGCATGTGGCGCTGTGGACGCTGCTGGCGGGTTTCCTCTGGAAGCCGTCCTTGGCCAGCCGGGCACCCTCGGCACCAAGCTCCCACACGTGTTCGCGGCAACCCGGAGCCTGCTGGGCAGCGTGCGGCGCGCCCAGACCCCGACGGTCATCGTCAGGGCCGGAACGCCACTCGCCAGGGCGGCGGCCGGTGCCGGCCCGCTGACACGACTCGGGGTCGGTGAGATCCACCGGCCTCGTCGCGATGGGCTCGATGCACGCATCGATCACTGCGACCCATTCCTCGAGCTCCGCCAGTTCCCTCATGGCTTCCCTTCCCCGTCCCACTGTCGGTGGCATGGCGCGGCCCAGCCTCCGCGGCGGGAGGATGGGGCTGTAGGAGCAAAGGGCGCCCCGGTCGGCTTCCGCCCTCTCCGAGCAGCGCGAGCCGACACCGGCCGCGCGCCGCGGCGCCTAGCCCGCCGGCGAGGTGGCCGATCTGGACGCGGGGCGACGCGATGCACCGGTCCGCGGGTTTGGCATTTACGGTGTTCGCCGGGGTTGCGCATGGTGGAGCGCAGGCCGTCCGTGCCGATCAGGACATCGGCCTCCTCGCTAAAGGTTCCGTCGGCGAAGCCCGCCCGGATGCCGGTGGCGCTCTCGCGGACGTCGACCAGTTCGTGCCGTGGTGGACGTTGGTAGCGACGCCGAGGGCTCCGCCGATGCCGTCGGCGGTGGTGACGTGGGACTCGTGCACGGTGGCCGTGATCCCGGCCCGGCGCAGTGCGAGGGCTGCGCCGGGCCGGCGATGCCGCCACCCACCACGATCGCGGTGCGGGTGCGGATCATGTCAGCGGGGCCTCCTACGGGTGGGGTCGTCGACGGTGGGCAGGGCGCCGTCGCCGTGGGCACGGCGCAGATCGTCCAGGTAGGCGCGCGAGCACATGGCGGTGAGCTGGGCGACGCCGCCGCGGCGGAGGCGGATCTCGCCGTCGGTGACCGCTCCGGCCAGCCGCAGCCGGGCCCGTCCGGTGCCGGGCTGCGCGTCCTTCACCCGGCCGCGGCCGGAGAAGGCGAGGTCCCAGCTGTCCACGGTGACCGCGTCGGGCAGCAGCAGGGTGAGCGCGGCGGAGGCGAGTTCCAGGTCCGCGGTGACCGGCTCGTCCCAGCTGATCCGCGGGGAGCGGAGGTCCAGCACGACGGTGGCGCGACGGGCGCGCACGTCGAACTCGGTGGCCTCGGTCCAGTGACCGAGGTGCTTCACGGTGGTGTGGTCCGCGTGGATGCGCTCGGCGGACGCGAGCGGGATCGCTGTCGTCATGGATCGATAGTTGCAATGCAACTAGTCTCATGTCAACTAGTTCTCCTGGGATTGGTTCGGTAGGCTCCAGACATGCGCAGCTCCCCTCTCGGCCTCACCGTCCTCTCGCTGCTGCACATGCAGCCGCTGCACCCGTACGGCATCCAGCGGCTGATCAAGCAGTGGGGGAAGGATCAGGTCGTCAACGTCAGCCAGCGGGCGAGCCTGTACCGGACCATCGACCGGTTGCTCGACGCCGGGCTGATCGCGGTGCGCGAGACCAGCCGGGACCAGCAGTACCCGGAGCGCACGGTGTACGAGGTGACCGACGCGGGGCGTACGACGACGCGCGCGTGGCTGCGGGAGATGCTGGCCGCGACGCGGTCGGAGTACCCGGAGTTCCCCGCCGCGCTCTCGTTCACCATGATGCTGCTGCCGCAGGAGGTGGAGGTCGACCTCGCCGCTCGAGCCACCCAAGTCAGGACGCAATTGGCCGAGTTGGAGGCTTCTGCCGAACAGTCTCGCCAACTGGCACTGCCCCGGATCACCGTGCTGGAGGACGAGTACCGGCGCGCCGTACTGACCGCGGAGCTGGACTGGCTCGACGCGGTCACGACAGACCTCCGCTCGGGTGCGCTCACGTGGGACTTCGACACCCTGGCAGCGCTGGCCCGAGCCGCGTCCTGACGCCGGCCGGCGCCGGGCAGGGACTGCCGACTACGGGCCGGGCGGCCGGACGCCGCGGCGGACTGGTCTCGCGCATGCTCACGGACGCATTGGAGGGTGTCCCCGGCGCAGCGGGACGACGCGACTGTCCGGAGGGGGGTCGGCTTCGATGGCTGGGGCGAGGTCGGCAAGGGGCCTGCCGTGTGTCGCATCCGGCCGGCTGGAGCGCTGGGCACCGAGATGGCGGGGGAGATCGGCGCGCTGGAGGCGCAGCTCGACGCCGTCGGCTTCCGGGTTGCCCTCAGCCATTACAAGCAGGCTGTCGACAGCTCTACCACCACAACTACGGGGCCGGCGACGGTGCTCTCCGCCCGGATCGCGAGGGTCGGGCACCTCGGCCAGTCGCTCCAGCAGGCCCGGGATCTCCTCGGGCACGGCCCCGGAATGCTCGCGTCGGCAGGCACGGTCTTCCACTCGGATTACGGAGCGTCGCGAACTCCTTGATCTTGGAAGCCCGTGCCCGTGACGTTCCCAGAACCGGCGTCAAGCGACTACGGCGAAGCCCTGGCTGCGGCGGGGGTTTGCGGTGGGGAGGTCACGTTCGCAGATCGCGATCGACGACCAGGACGGTGCGGTGCAGGTCAACCGGAATCCACTCAGCGGGGTCGGGCGGGACGGTGCTGTGGGTGATCGGCGATCTACGTCCATGCAGTCCACGTGCCGTGTCACGGGCCGGTGGTGCCAGGCGTTTTCATGCCCGCCCTGGGGCACGTCATCCGCCCGCGGCGTCCTCGGCCTCCCAGCGCAGCAGGTCGCCCGGCTGGCACTCGAGCACCTCGCAGAGGGCGGCGAGCGTCGCGAAGCGCACCGCCTTGGCGCGGCCGTTCTTGAGTACCGCCAGGTTGGCGGGTGTGATCCCCACCCGGTCCGCGAGCTCGCCCACGGACATCTTCCGCCTGGCCAGCATCACGTCGATGTCGACGGCGATCGGCATCAGATCACCTCGTCCAACTCGGCCTGCATCTGCGCCGCTTCGACGTCGCGCGCGACGGCCTGGGCGAGCAGCATCCGCAGCACGAGCACGATGAGCGCGACCCCCAGAATGGCCACGCCAACCCCGCCCATGATGACGGTGACGCCCGGGTCGGCCCGCTGGCCCGGCGCATTGAGGACCGTGACCGCGAACCACACGAGGGCAGCCGCCACGATCGCGCCGATCACAACGTCCACGTACCGGAAGGCGGCGTGGGAGAACACGGTTCCACGTCGCACCATCGTCACCAGCCGCCATACGCAGACCAGGGCGACCTGGGCCGACATCATGCCCAGGATCGTGATCACGCGCAGCGAGGTCAGCGGGAGCGATCCGTCCTCCGGGTCGCTCCCGCTGACCAACGCCCACACCATCCCTGCCTGTACGAACACGGTGCCGGCGAGCACCACCGCGAGCACGGCGCGCAACGCACCCACTGTCAGCTTTCCCATGACTCACCCTTCCATCGATTCGCGATGGGAATCTATCGAATGTCGATAGGTGAAGCAAGGGTGAGGCGGAGGGTGGGTGGCGGTTTCGTGTCGCGGCGGACGCCGCCGCCCCCTCACGGCATAGCGTCGCGCGAACTGTCTTGATCTTGTAGAAGTTGGCCTTTGCTTGAGCGTGGATCGGACGCCACCCGACTACGAGGGAGCCTTGGCCTGGGGGTGTTGGGTCCGCACCGTGCCGGTTGTGATTGCAGCGTGGGGTCCAATCGGGAAGATGCCTACAGGGAGTTTGCGTTCGCGACTCGGTGTGACATTCGCTCGCTCCTCATGTGAGGGCCCGCACAGGGTGCAGGTCACATACGAAGGCGC
>NZ_JBFAWW010000054.1:0-26724 GCF_040680495.1 Streptomyces sp. NPDC052036
ACAGCTCGCGGTCGATCAGCGCGCGGCCCTTCGAGGAGGCGTAGGCCAGGAAAGTCCCGATCTGGGAGTTCTCGGTCCTGCCCGCGGTGCCGGTGCGTCCTGCTCGTCGAGGACGACGAGGCCGACGCACTGCTCATCGAGGACGCCCTCCAGGCACGCGGAGCCCGGCAACTCACCCAGGTCCAGGACGGCGTAGCTGGCCTCGAATACCTCCGCGACCGGGCCAACCCCCGCCTCGACCTGATCGTCCTGGACCTCAACATGCCGCGCATGAACGGCCGGGAACTCCTCGCCGTCATCAAGGAGGACGAAGACCTGCGCACCATCCCGGTCGTCGTCCTCACCACCTCCTCGGCCCCCGAAGACGTCACCGGCGCCTACCGCAAACACGCCAACGCCTACGTGACCAAGCCGGTCAACCTGGACGACTTCGAACGCGCCGTCCAGAGCATCGACGCCTTCTACCTGGAGACCGCCACCCGCCTCCCGCGCCCCTGAGCGAGCTGGGCAGCAAAGGGACGCGTGGCAGCCCGGTCGCCTTCCTCCCACGCAAGGAGAAGGCGAACTTCGCATGACCCAGCGGCTTCACGCTTCTGAGAGGGAGTCCCGAGGTGGGGTCACCGCAACCGTCGAGGGCGGACGCGAGATCGGCGCGAGCGTCACAAGGTGGCGTTGCAGGCCAGTTGGTGTGGTGATGAGGTGCGGAGCGCAGTCAGCGCTTCTGCGCTGAGAGACCCGCGCGGCGCTGTGTAGGCGACGACGCGCGTGTCGCCGTCTGCTGCGTTTAGGACATCGCAGTCGAACCAGAGGTTGCCGAAGTCGGGGTGCTCGACTTGCTTCGTCTCCGCGGTGAACGGCTCAGCGCGTCGGTCGGACCATGCCGCGGCGAAGGCCACATTGTGGTCGATCAGGTCCCGCAGGAGCGCCTGCAGGCGGCGATCGGCCGGGTAGCGGACGCTGCTGGAACGAAGATCGGCGACCAGGGAACGGCGCAGCCGGTCGCGATACTCGGGGGTGGTCCTCACACGCGTCGGCGTGTCGGTGAATGTCGTATGGACGAGATTCACCCCTGGTGTGCTGTCGGCAGTGCCGAGCAACTGTCGCCACATCGAGTTGGCGGCGATGAGGGTCCAGGTTGCGTCGTAAGCGGCTACCGGCACATCGCCGAGGCGATCGAGCAGGCGTTGCGTGCCGGGCGACAGATGAATGGGCACCTCAAGGTCCGTGGGTGGCACGAGGCCAGCGAGCTGATGGAGCAGGTCGATCTCGGCGCGGGGAAGGCGCAGCGCGCGGCCCAGTGCGGCGATGACCTCGGACGACGGATGTACCGCGTTGCCCTGCTCCAAGCGGATCAGATAGTCAACGGAAAGATCGGCGAACGCGGCCAGCTCCTCGCGGCGAAGCCCGGGAACCTTGCGCCGGGGTCCGGCCGGGAGTCCCAGTTCTTCGGGCGCGGTGCGGTCACGCCATTCGCGAAGACGCGTTCCGAAGGCGAGCAGATCCTGAGCAGTCATCTCACCAGTGTCACCCCTGCCTCGCGGGAGTGCCTGGTACTACCAGTGCTAGGGACGAGGAGGCTCGGGAACCACGGGCTCGTGGCCGGATGCTGGGTGTGTCGTCCTTGGACGCACTACCCTCCAAGCGAATGGAACTGTCATGGCAATCGAGCATGAGAACGCACTCACCACCGCGAAGCAGTACTTTGAACGGTGGGAGGCGCATGACGCAGCCGGGATGCGTGAACTGCTGACCGACGAGACCACCATCATCTTCCCAATGTCGATCGAGGGCACACCCGAGCCTTGGGCCGTGTTCGACGGGATCGAGAAGGCGATGGGCTACCTGCAACTGGCCATGTCCAACCTCCCCCAGTTGCGTCTGGTCGATCGGGAGTGGTCGGTGTCACACGACGCGCGATACGTCCACCTTCACGCTCGCGGCGACATGATCACCCGAACCAACCTCCCGTACCACAACGTCTACGTCTTCCGGCTGGAGATCGCCAACGGGCGCGTCATCCGCGTTGACGAGATTGCGAACCCCGTGCCGTGGGCGGCCACCGGCCTCGCCGGTTGACACTCCGGCCCCGGCCAACAGGACCTCTCCCCACGAACAGGGGGCATGCGAGTGGCCGAGGGCGTCACCTGGCTAGTCGTTTCTGGCCATGTCTGTCGGCGCCGATCACTTCAGCTGCCCCGCCTGTCAGCTGATCTTGAACAGCTACCACCCGGGTCAGACAGGCGGGATTGGACACCGAGTTCGATGTCGAGGGCGATGCCGATGGATATCGGCCACGAACCTGAGAACGGAAACGACTAGATCGCGGCGACTGGTCTTGTTTTGGCAGGTACCAAGCAAGCGAGGTAGCCGCTCACGTCGCTACGACGTGAGCGGCTACCTCGCTTGCGAGCGACCTGAGCACCGTGAGATCACCGCTGCAGAAACGGCCGACCTGCTCGGGAAACGCCGACAGCCTTGTCAGCGTGCCGGGCTACGACTCGGCGAAGTCGCGCACCCTGCTCGGCGAGCGCGGGCTGCACGGCCTAACTAGGCCGATCTCGTTGGGCCTGTGGATCACGCCCCGGACGGCGGCCTCGTCCGCCTGCAGCAGTTCGCGATCACCGGAACCTGGTTCCCTGCCGTGCCGGCAGCACCATCGCCCGCCGGAACCGCACCGGGTCCCCGGTCGCTCCCGGCCGTCAGGTGCCTGACCAGGGAAGATGGAGAACTGGGACGGGAGTATCTAGGGTCAGCACGTGGCTTTCATCATGGTGTGCGAAGACGACGCGGCGGTCCGCGGCGTGCTCAAGCGCGCCCTGGAGCACGACGGCCACACCGTCTCCGTCGCCGCCACGGCCGACAGCCTGCTGCGGCAGCTCGCACCGGAGCTCCACCTGATCGTCCTGGATCTCGGGCTCCCGGACGCCGACGGCCGCGACGTCTGCCTGGCCCTGCGGGCTCGCGGCGTCGACGCGCCGGTTTTGATGCTCACCGCCTTCGACGGCCTGCATCACAAGGTGGGCGGTTTCGAGGCCGGCGCCGACGACTACATGACCAAACCCTTCGACATCCCGGAACTGCTGGTCCGCGTCCGAGCGCTGCTGCGCCGGGCCACTGTCGCGCCCGCACCGCGCGAGGTCGTCCTCGATCCGGCGAAGCACGTGGTGACCTACGATTCGGTGAGCATGAGCCTGACCCCGACCGAGTTCCGGCTGCTGGGCCGCCTGATCGCCTCGCCGGGCGACGCGGTACGCCGCCACGCCCTCATCGCTGCCGGCTGGCCGCACGGGGCGCAGGTCAGCGGCAACACCCTCGACTCCTATGTGCGCAGGCTGCGGGCCAAGCTCGGTCCGCTGGGTGTGGCCGAGCGTCTGGTGACCGTCCGCGGCGTGGGCTACCGATGGCAGTGACGGGATTCCGTAAGCGGGTCGTCGCGCTCACTGTGCTGATCGCCACCGCCGTGGTGGCGATCCTGGTCGTGGTCTCGCACGTGCTGCTGAGTCGGGTGACGGACGCCGACGCGCACGATCTGGCACGTACTCGCGCCGAGGCGGTCGCGGCGAACGTCACCGCCAAAGGCGGCCGTGTCGTACTGACCGAGAACGGCAGCGAGGCGTTGGACGAGGTCGCCTGGGTGTATGCCGACGGCCGCCTGATCGACGGGAACGTGCCGCCGAGCGTGGTCGATCGCGTCGAGGAGCTGGCGGACTCGGGGCGATCGCAGACCGCGTCGGTCGGCGATTACCTCCTGTACGCGCGGCAGGTCCCGATCCACGGCCACCACGTCATGGTAATCGTCCGGGTGGACCTCACGCCCTACGAGACATCCGAGCAGCGCAGCCTGACCTTGTCGCTGATACTGGGCGGGCTCTCAATCCTCCTCGCCGGCGGTGTCGCCCACCTCGTGGTGCGCCGCGCGCTGCGGGTCGTGCACGAGATGGCCGCCCTCGCCGACGACTGGGGCCATCACGAACCCGGGCGCCGCTTCAACCTCGGGGTCCCCCGTGACGAGTTCGGGGAACTGGGGCGGACCCTGGACCATCTCCTGGAGCGCGTCGACAACGCGCTGGCGGACGAGCGCCAGCTCACCGATGAGATCGCCCACGAGCTGCGGACACCGCTCACGGTCCTGCGGGCCGAGGCGCAGCTGGCGCAGCTGTCCGGCGGGCCGGTGCCGCTGGAGGCGGTGCTGAGCGAGGTCGACCGCCTCGATGCGGCGATCACGACGCTTCTGCGCGCCGCGCGCGCACGGACGGACAAGGGAACCCGGTGCGACCTGCGCTCCGCCGCACGGCAGGCGATCGCCGGCCGCGCGGTCGAGGTCGCCTTTCCCTCGAAGGTCGAGGTCGCCGTGGCAGCCGACGTCGCCGTGTCGCTGCTGTCACCCCTGCTGGACAACGGCCTGCGGCATGCGAAGTCCCGGGTGTGGATCACCGCCCGCGACCAGGGCGAGGCCATCGTGGTCGATGTCCTTGACGACGGGCCCGGATTCGACCCCACGGAGGTCGACCGGGTCTTCGAAGCGGGTGTGACCGGCGGCGACGGGTACGGGCTGGGGCTGCCGGTGGTCCGGCGCATCGCCGCCTCGGCCGGTGCGGAGGTCCGCGCGATCGCGGACGGCCGCGGTCACGTCGAGGTGACGCTCCCGGCCGCCCGTGCAACCGCGTAGTCAGGTTATGTGCAGATTCCCCGCGTAAACCTCCCTGCATGACAACGACAACGGAAGCACGCGCGCGCAGCGGGCGGCTCATGCTCAACAAGGTTCCCGAGGTCACCATCTGGTTCTGGGTGATCAAGATCCTGTGCACGACCGTCGGTGAGAGCTTCGCCGACTGGATCAACATGAAGCTGGGCGTCGGCCTGGTGAACACGGCCTGGATCTTCACCGCGGTGTTCGTGGTGGTGCTGGCCGTCCAGCTGCGGCTGAAGCGGTACGTCCCGTTCCCCTACTGGCTGACCGTGGTCGTTGTCAGCGTCACGGGCACCCTGTACACCGACATCCTGACCGACCAGCTGAACGTGCCGCTGTGGATCAGTTCTGCGGTCTTCTCGGTACTGCTCGCGGTGGTCTTCGGTGTCTGGTGGCTGCGTGAGCGCACGCTGTCGATCCACTCGGTCACGACGCTGCCGCGTGAGTCGTTCTACTGGCTCGCCGTTCTCGTCACCTTCGCGCTCGGCACCGCGACCGGCGACTGGACCCTCGAGCTCACCGGCTGGAGCCCGGGCGTGTCGGTCCTGCTGCCGCTCGGCCTCATCGCGGCGATCACGGCGCTGTGGAAGGTCGGCGCGAACCCGGTGCTGTCCTTCTGGCTCGCCTACATCCTGACCCGCCCGCTCGGCGCGAACATCGGCGACTGGCTCGCCTCCCCCAAGGTCGCCCAGAACCCGGGCGACCCGACCGGTCTCGACCTGGGCACATTCACCACCAGCCTGATCTTCCTCGGCCTGATCCTGGCGACGGTGGTCTACCTGACGGTGACGCGCTCGGACGTGACCGAGACCCACGAGGCGACCCACGCGGCACCGGCCACTAGCAACCCGCGCAAGGAGCGCACCGCGCTGGCCGGCTTCGGACTGCTCGCCGTCGCCACCGTGGGCCTGCTGGTCTGGGCCCACAGCCAGCCGCACGTCGGCCCGGCGCCGGAGGAGGACAACACCTCCGCCGTCCAGATGGCTCCCGGCCAGGCGGTGAAGAAGTTCCCGCCCGCCAAGGTCGCCGCGCTGAAGACCCTCGCGTCCACCTCGCTCAAGGACGCACGCTCGGGGAACGCGACCGGCGCGCACGCGGCCGCCCAGAAGCTGCGTGACCTGTGGGACGCCGACCAGGCCTCGCTGCAGCCGCTGGACCAGACCGGCTGGACCTCCATCGACGCCCAGATGGACAAGGTGCTCAAGACCTTCGGCATCGATCACTCGAACCCGCCGATGTCGCCTGCGCAGCAGGAGAAGGAACTGAACGCCCTCCTGACGGACATGGGCTGACAGACCGCACAGCGCCCGGCTGGCCCACCCGGCCGGGCAGGCTCAGTGGGCCGGGGCGGCGCGGAGAACCGCGCCGCCCCGGCCCACGTTGGCGAGCCGCGGACGCCGCAGGCGGCCGGTGCATGTCCGCAGACTCTCGTGGGGCGGTCGCTGACCGGATGGCGTCGGCCGAATGAGTGCAGACCCTATTGCGCGAACACGCGAGGGCCAGTCAACTCTCCGTCTCGGCCCCATCGCTCCAGCCGCAGCGCTCGAGGCGGTAGCCATGCCCTCGGAGCGTGGTGATGTGAGGCAACCGGCAAGGGCGGGCGGACTCCTCGGCGGCCTGGGTGAGACGGCGACGCAGGTCGGCCATGGTGACGTCCAGGGTCTTGGTGGGGCCGAACCAGTTCTCGTCCCACACCTGTGCCATCAGCGTTTCGCGCGAGACGGCGGTGCCGGGATTCCGGGCGAGCAGAGCGAGGAGGTCGAATTCCTTCGGCCGCAGCGGGACGTCCGTGTCGTGAAGGGTGCAGCGGCGGGACGTGATGTCGATGACCAGGTCGCCGAGCCGTAGTGGGGGCTGCGGCTGCGACGTGCTGGTCTGTCGGCGCAGGTGGGCGCGGAGGCGGGCCAGCAGAACGGTGAGGCTGAAGGGCTTGACCAGGTAGTCGCCGACACAGCTTCCCAAGCTGAGAGCTCCCGCCCTCGGTGAGACCGTCTGTTCGTGGGTACCGTCGTGCTCGTGTGTCCGGTGCGCGTTGGGTTGGTCACCCGAGGCCCGCACTGGTTGATCGCGCGCGACTAGGGGAGCTGGTACGGGCATGGCGGTTGACGCTGCTCGATCGGAAGAGGGGTTCACGTCGGCTAGGGCTACGCGGGTGATGAGTGCCGCGTGTCGGGCTGCGGGGCTCGATGACAGAGGCGCTGAGCTGATCCGGCTGGGAGAGAACGCTCTGTTCCGACTGGCCACGGCGCCGGTGATCGTTCGAGTGGCTCGGGGCGAACCGTGGTTGCCGAAGGCTCGTGTCGAGGTTGCTGTTGCGAGGTGGCTAGCCGCAGAGGGGTTCCCGGCGTCCCGACTCGTTGACGGCCTGGAACAGCCCTTCCTTGTCGACGGCTACCCGGTGACCTTCTGGCGCCTCATTGCCGAGGGCGACCGTAAGGCCACGTACGACGAACTGGGCGGCATCCTGAGAGACCTGCACTCCATGACGGTGCCCGCCAGTCTTGAGCTGCCGGCCTTCGACCCCTTCGACAAGCAAGAGCTGCGGATCAGTAAGGCGCCGATCCCGGACGATGACCGGATCTTCCTCCGCAAGCGGTGGCAGGAGCTGCGCGGTCAGTTCGAGGAGTTGAGGTTCGAGACTCCGAAGGGGCCTGTGCACGGTGATGCTCACGTGCAGAACCTCATGGTGAACGACCGGGATGAGGTGATCCTGATCGACTTCGAGGCCTTCTGCTTCGATCACCCGGAGTGGGACCTGATGGTCACGGCGGTCGAGCATCACAGCCTTGGGTGGCAGACCGATGAGCAGTACGCGGACTTCGTGGGGGCGTATGGGCGGGACCTGTACGACTGGCACGGCTACGACACGCTCCGGCGGCTCCAAGAGTTCGGCATGACGACGTGGCTCATGCAGAACGTCCAGGAGAACGAGGAGACAGCGGCCGAGTACCGCCGGCGCATCGCTGGGTTGCGTAACGACGATGCTCCGCGGGATTGGCGTCCCTGGTAGCTGCTACTCGTCCTCGTCGTCCAGACGGGCGAGCGCTTCGCTTACCTGCTCGTTGAAGGCAGCAACGGCGGGGTGCGCGGCGTGTGCGCTGACCGCGGCCTGGAAGTCGGTGACGTAGCGCTGGAAGCGGGAGGACTGGAGGGAGTCGCCGCCGTCCACGGCAAGGCTTGCGGTGGTGACGGCGGCTTCCAGTTCACCGTTCAGTAGCTGGCTCTGGGCGAGCACCATGCGGCAGAAGCCCAATGTGCGGGCGTATTGCGGATCGGTGGTGTCGACGGCGCGCTGTGCGTGCTCGACGGCTTCCCGTCGCATCTTCAAGTCCCGGAAGCAGTGGCAGAATTCGCCCAGGAGTTCGGCGTCATCGAAGTAGCTCAGCCATGCCGGGTCATCGGCGCTTTCGGCGCGCTCGAAGTGTCGTTCCGCTTGGTTCATCGCCTCGGCGGCTCCGGCCCGGTCGCCGGCGTTCGAGAGTGCGCGGGCCTCCATCGCCCAGTAGTTCGCCATGGCTCGCGGGGTGGCTTGGCCTTTGGCGCCCTCGACGGCTGCGCGGACAAGCTGGATGGCTTGGGTGTGGTTGCCCAAGTAGTTGGCCTGGTGGCTGAGGTTGCCCAGGATGCGGGCCCCGAACATCCGGTCGTTGATGACCTGGGACAGGCGCAGTGTGGAGGTCAGGTAGCGGTGGGCAAGCCGGTGGTTGCCGACGTCGTATGCGGTCCATGCGAGCAACTGCGAGACCTCGGCGGCGGCCCCGAACAGCGCTGTGCCTACCTTCTCGCTGTAGCTGGCGTTCAGCAGGGGAAGCACCTCATGACGGAAGTAGTGGCGTAATGCCTTGTGGCCGTGGCCTCCGCCGTACTTGAAATCGAGCTGCATGAACATCGAGGCTGCATCCCTGACCGCGCGTACGTCACGCATGCCGACTCGTTGGTGCGCAGGCTTGTCGGCCTGGACGCCGCCAGGCCGCGCGATCATCCATGACAGGACAGCTGAGCTGAGGTCGGCGTCCGCAATGATCAGCTGGTCTGAGGCGGGGGCGTCGGCCGACTCCTGCGCGAGGCCGTCCAGCATGGACAGGGCGTCGGGAAGTGTGCTCGGATAGCTGATCGGCTCAGGGGTGGTTGGCCGGGTGTGGTCAAAGAAACCGAGATCGCCCGGTGTGATGCGGCGGCCCAGCTTGACACTGAGGACGTCGGCCATGATCGCTGCCGTCTCCGGTTTGATGCCGACGCCGTCTCGCCAGCGCTGCACAGCGATGTGTGTCGTTCCGAGACTGATGCCTCGCTGGGCGGCAGCGTCCTTCATCCGCTTGGCCAGCCCCTTGTTGGAGACCCTCGCCTCGTCCATGAACGCGATCAACTGAGCGTTCGGTTCTCGGCTCATGCTCCCCTGCCAACCCGAGGATTACGGCGAGTGTTCATCGTGTCACAGCAGTGTCGCGTTGGGGGGTTCATTGCTGAACCCCCTTCGTATTTGCCGGTGTTCACGTGAACCCCCCGATGAACGCTCCCGGCCAAGCCTGCCGCGCCGTTCACTGGTCACCACAGTTCGGTAGGCCAAAGGGCTCGCCAGTGCACGGGAGGGAACGCGGTGGAAGCGCGGCAGAGCAAACACACAGCGAACGCCCCGACGGTGGGCGCTTCGCACCGCTCGTGGCACGACCCCTCTAGCGGCCACTTCCGGGCGCTGACGGTCTACGCAGAGGACCCGGACTGCGTGAAGGCCGCGCGGGACATGGTCGGCTCCTACCTCACGACCTGGGGCCTGGGGTACGTGGTCGATGACGCGAAGCTCGTCGTATCGGAACTCGTGGGGAACGTCGTCCACCACGCCGTACCGGATGAGCGCCTGTCGATGCCGGGCGCGAAGAGGCGCATCGACGTGTGGCTGATCAACTGGCCGGGGCTGCTGGGGATCGGTGTCTTGGACGAGGACTCGAATCCTCCCGACCTCCCGGCGGGTGAGTTCCTCTCGCCGGACCTGGCTGGCGACTTCGTCGAAGCGCTCGTACCGGACCGGGGGCGCGGGCTGATGATCGTTCAGCGCCTGGCCGATGCGGTGTGGTGGTCGCCGGGACTCAAGGGCGCTGGCAAGTCAGTGTGGTGCCGGTCGACCTTGATCGCGTCCGGGCCGACTGGTTCGAGTCGTCGGCCTGACAGACGCCGGGTCGCCACCCCTGCTCTGCTCCCTCGCGATCGGGAGCGGGGCGCCGGCCCGGTCACCGGCCCGAGCCTGACCACTCCGGCCGAAGGGGCGCGGTCTCTCGGACGGCCCGGGGGCTCCCCTCCCGAGCGAGAGTCCGCGCTTCACATCCCCATATAGGCCGGGCCACCCCGTCAGCCCTGGAAAGCGAAGGGTGGCCCGGCTGGGAACACGGCGGTTCCCGGTGCCTGATGGTACCGGGGCCGCCGTGCTGCGTTTTAGCCCCGGTCCAAGGAAGTTGATGATCTGTTACCTAGATCAGGGCAGAGGTGGCAAGGTGACTGGCTCGGGAGAGGGCTGGCTGAACGATGGTCTCGATCTGTCGGGGACGGACTCCGGTCTCTGGGTGTCCCGGGTGGACTACATCTCCGGTTGGCGTGAGGCGCGTGAGGCAGCTGACCGGCTAAATCGCGCACTCCTCGGCGCGGGCTTGGACCTGTCCGCCGTGCGGGCCGTCGCCTCCACGAACGAGGACGGACGCGGAGTGGTGCGACTGACGGGCTGGCCGGCCGTCGTGGACCGGCTCGCTCAGCTCCTGGACGCACACGCGGACAGCGATGACGGTGCAGCGTGAGGGGTGCTTCAGCTGGTGAAGTCTGCGTGAGGTCGGCGACTCCCCTGCTTGATGCCTCAGCCACAGACAGTCAGCCACGACGATGCCATGCGACGAACGAGCTGGCACCCGTATGTCTCGCTCAGCGTCAGCTTCCGCGCCGATGCGATCACCCCCGTGACCGGTCTGGCGCACGCCAAGGGCGGTGACGCCTGATGGGACCGCTCCTGCTCGCCCTCGGCTTGGCCGTGCTGGCGTGGGTGCTCGCCGTCGGTGACCTGCTCCGCCGGCACCGCCCCATCTGGCACTGGTACCTGATCGGCTACCCGGTTACCGCCTGCCGGGTCGTGTTCACCTGGCGCAAGGTGGCGATGCTCAACGACCTCGCCGTGTCCAAGCATCCGCCGCGCGGGCTGCTCGGCGACCTGGTCGTCAAGGGTGACCCGCTGCGGCCGGTGGCCCCGCGGATCCTTCCCGCGCGCCACACGTATGGGGTTGACGGTGCTGGTCCGGCTCCATGCCGGACAGACCCCGGCGACCTTCCTGAAGGCCACTGACGCGTTCGTGCACACGTGGAAGGTCCACGCGGTCCGGGTCACCTCGCCCGAACGCGGGCTAATCCTGCTGACGGCGACGGCCACCGATCCGCTTGAGCGGCCCGGCTTAGCGTCTGCTCCGACCGAGTTGCTTTCGGCGCTCATCGGGGTCCTGGAGAGCGGCGGCGCCTGGGTGATGAACCTGCGCTTGGTCCCGCACTGGCTCATTGCCGGTGCCACCCGTTCGGGTAAGTCCACGCTGCTGGCCCGGCTGATCACCCAGCTCGCCCCTCAGCCGGTCGCCCTGGTCGGCATCGATTGCAAGGGCGGCATGGAGCTGGGCCTGTTCGCCGACCGGCTCAGCGCGCTGGCCACCTGCCGACGCGAAGCGGTCGCCGTGCTCTCCGCGCTCGTGATCGACATGCAGGCCCGCATGAGCGCCTGCCGGTCGGCCGGGGTGCGCTCCATCTGGGAACTGCCGGACAAGCTCCGGCCGGTGCCGGTCGTCGTGATCGTGGACGAGATCGCCGAACTGTACCTGTCCGACGGCACCCGTGAGAGCAAGGCGGAAGCCGAACAGTGCTCCACCCTCCTGCTCCGGATCGGGCAGCTCGGCGCCGCGCTCGGCCTGCACCTGGACGTCGCCGGCCAACGCGTCGGCTCCGACCTCGGCGTCGGCGTCACCGCGTTGCGGGCTCAGCTCGGCGGCCGGATCTGCCACCGCGTCAACGACCCTGCCACGGCCGAAATGACCCTGGGCGACCTGAACAAGGACGCCGTGGCGGTCGCCCAGTTGATCACTGCGGAGGAACGCGGCGTGGCCGTCTGCACCGGCCCTGACGGCGGCTGGAGCCGCGCCCGCTCCCACCTCACCCCGACCGAAGAAGCCGTCTCCACGGCGCGGAAGTACGCCGCGACGGCCCCGGAACTGCCTGCCCTGAACCGCGCCCTTGAGGTGCCGGAAGGAGACGACAAGTGATCAGCGAAGGTACGGCGTTCACGTTCTCGGTGATCTTCGGGATCATCACCGTCCTCCTCGTCCGCTCCCGCGACATGCGCGCCTGGGAAGCGGTCTGCGTCGGCCTCTTCGGCCTCTACCTCGGCCAGACCCCGGTGGTCTTCACCGTCCACGGCCTCGTGACCTGGCTCATCAGCGGCTTCGCTCACCACTGACCCGAAGGGACACAGCCATGCCCATGCCTCGCGTGAGGTGCCCCCACTGCAAGGGCGACGGAGCCCGCAAAACCTGGACTGGACGCACGCGCCGCTGCCGCGTCTGCCGGGGCACCGGAACCATCCGCTGACCACCCACCCGCCCCGACACGGAGGTGATCCCCATGACCCACGCCGCACCACCAGCCGTCCATGCCCCTGCCGCCTCGGCGGCCCACCCCGGAAGGTCACCACCATCACCCCGGACTTCACTCCGGCTGACCGGCGCGCCTCCCTCGACCGCGCGGCGCGCCTGCGTCAGCTCCCCGAAGCAGACCGCGACGCAATCCGCCTCGCACAAGACCCGAAGTTCCCCCGCCTCCTGGAGCAGATCACCGCCACCGGCGGCTGCTCCCACCCCGTCCACCTCTCCGGCTCCACCACCACAGTGGACGGCACAACCGGCGAGATCCTCCACCACTACGACACCCGCAACGAACCGGGTGAACGGCTCCTCGTCCGCTGCCGCAACCGCCGCGCAACCATCTGCCCGGCCTGCTCCCGCCTCCACGCCGGAGACACCTACCACCTCGTCCGCGCCGGCCTCCTCGGCGGGAAAAACGTCCCCGATGCCGTCCGCCATCGCCCGCGGCTGTTCGTCACCCTCACCGCTCCGTCGTTCGGCCCGGTGCACCAGTCATCGAAGCTGTGCCATCCCCGCCGCGACGGCGGCACCTGCGAACATGGCCTTCCCCTCGGCTGCGGCCTCGTCCACGCGCCCGGTGCATTGAGCATCGGCCAACCGCTCTGCCCCGACTGCTACGACTACACCGCCCACGTCCTGTGGCACGCACACGCCTCCAAGCTGTGGGACCGCTTCGTCATCGACGTCCGGCGACGCCTGGCCTCCTCCATAGGCCTGGTGCAATCCCACTTCGCTCAGCACGCCCGACTGTCCTTCGCCCGCGTCGGCGAATACCAGAAGCGGGCGGCTGTCCACGTCCATGCCGTCGTCCGCCTCGACGGTCCGGCCGGGCCGGACGTCGAACCCCCGGCCTGGGGCACGGCCGAACTCCTCATCGATGCCGTACGCGCCTCCGCCCGGCAGGTCCTGGTCCGCACGCCCTACAGCCCCGCCGTGGGCGAGTTGAACCTACGCTGGGGCGCCCAGACCGACGCCCGGCCCCTGCGGACCGACGGTGACGGCCCTGACGATGACGCGGTCGCCGCCTACATCGCCAAGTACGTCACCAAGGGCGCGAGCGACACAGGCGCCGGCACTGACTACCCGCTCTCGACCTGGGGCGACGTCGAGTCGGCGCCCGTGAGCGAACACGCCCGTGCACTCATGCGGACCTGCTGGCGGCTGGGCGGCCTTCCCGAGTACGCGCCTCTCCGCCTACGCGCCTGGGTCCACACCCTCGGCTACCGGGGTCACATCCTCACCAAATCCCGGGCCTACTCCACCACGTACGCAGCACTCCGCGCTGAACGCGCCGAGTACCAGGGGCACGCCGACCTACCCGACGCGCTCACTGAACGGCACTGGCGCTATGTCGGCTCAGGCCACACACCCGGCGCTGCACTCATCGCCGCCGGCATCGCCGAAGACCTTGCCGAGTCTCGACGGCTCGGCCTGGAAAGGAGGCATGAGGGGGAGTGGTGCCGATAGCTGCTCCGACCGAACGTGAACATCGTCCGCCTCGGCACTCGTCGCTGGCTAGGACCGACGACGGCAGACCCGTGACCCTGATCGAGAGCGAGATCGTGATCGTTGACGATGACGGCGCAGAAGAGCCGTTTGACCCCGCATCGTGGTTCTCGTGAAACGAGAAGCCGCCTCCCTGTACGCATTGGGGAGGCGGCTGCGCTCATCTGCCTGGGCTCAGTCAGAAGGCCTTGGCGAAGTCGTCTTCTTTGAGTATCAGACGGTCCCGCACGTCCTTGGGGATCATGAGCTTCATATGGATGTGCGGTGCGCGTACCCCCTTCACCTTGGACCGTTTGATCTTGCACTTAACGCCTACCCGGAGGAGGTCGGCAGCCATGGCTTCCATGCCGCCTTCCTCCCACCGTTCCCGGAACGACTTGCCGTTGTGCACGGCTACCCATCGGTTCTGAGTGGTCTCAGGGTCGATGGCCTCCAACTGCTTGATGAGGTCGTCCAGCGCCTTCTCAGCCTGCTCCTTGGTGAACCGTGTCTTCGTGAATCGTCCTCCTGGCTCAAGGCCAGTCATGTAGTAGCTGATGGACTGTTCGAGACGCTGCTGTTCCTTACGGGCCTCGGCTCCCTGCCGATACTCGCGCGTCATCACCGGCTCGTCTCCGAGAACCTTCAGGACGTCGTCCACGAGCTTCCTGTAGATGTCCTCCGGGTGAGGTGCGCCCTGGCCGCCGCTTTTGCATTCGTAGCACCGCAGGTAGGCGTACGACCTGCCGTTGTAGCCGGTCTTGTGCACCCTCATGTTGGTGCCGCAGTCATCGCAGATGAGGGCTCGGAGGAACTTCGTGGCCCCGTCGGGCTTGCGCGGAGGCTGGTCCCGCCGGCGTTGATCCAATGCCTTCTGAAGACTGCTGAACTCATCCTCGGTGAAGATCGGGTCCGCTACGCGGATGGGCTTCGCATCGCTGCCCAGCACGATCTTCGAGCGGCGTACCCCTCCGTTCTTGTCCTCCTCTACCCGGTATCCCATGAGAGCCGGATTCCTGAGCCGACGGATCAGAGTCGACGTGGTCAGGCCCGGCCCGCAGAGTCCGGCACGTACGAGGACCCTGACCATGCGCCGGGCGGATGCGGGCTTCGCTCTCATGGCAGCGTTGCGGCACCAATGAAGTGCCCTGTACGCCTCCTCGTCGATGACGAGGACGGCCTTCCCGTTCTCGTTCTGTGCCGTCTCGTAGCCGTACGTGGGTTTGCCTACGAGCCACTCACTCTGGGTCTTGGTGTAGTCCCAGAGGCTCGCCACGCGCGTGCTCGTGTTGGCTGCCTCGATCTCGGCGATACCGCCGATGATCGTGACCATGATCTTCCCGGCCGTGGTAGTCAGGTCGATCGAGTCGTTCTTGGAAACCAGGTTCTTCCCGTACTTCAGGCACCAATCGATCATGGTGCTGAGGTCGGTGAGTCGTCGTACGAAGCGGTCCAGCTTCCAGAAGAGCAGTACGTCAAACTCCGGCGCCCGGTTGTTGAGCCAGTCGCCGAGCTCTTTGCGCTTCCACGGCGGGACCTTGGTCGCAGACACGTTCAGGTCGCTGGCGACGCCGACGACGCGGTAGCCGCGCTCCCTGGCCAGCATGCGCAGATCGAGTTCCTGCCGGACTGGCGACGTCGTGTCCTCGGTGAGGACGGACAGCCGGACGGACAACAGGGCCCGCGGGGCATCGTCCGGTAACAGGGCCTCCGCCTTCTTCAGCTCCTCTAAGAGGGCATGGTCCGCCGCCGTCCACTCGGCCTCAACGGCGTACTGCTTCTGCTCCGCTGCGGTCTGCGTTCTGGTTCGTCTCCAGATGGACACGCAGATCCAGATCGGCCCGACCGGCAAGAAGCTGCTCCCTCTGACGGTCAAGAACGCTGCGCCCGTACCTGCTACGAGCGGTCACGTGCACTGAGGCGAGCGGGGCGCTCGACGGGGTGATCGGGGCCCTGGCGGGGGTGAGTGAGGACGAAGCGGCCACTGCGCCGGCCGCGGTGGGTCCTCCGCGCCCCTGCCCGTCGGCGCCGTCGGTCTCGGCACGGGCGCCGCTGCCGGGCCCTGGGGCGACCCGCGACCGTTTCCGAGGCGGAGCCTCAAGGGCGATCTTTCCTGTGGTCGCCCTGAGCGGCCGCTCCCGCCTCCTCTTCCTCTTCCATGAACCGGATGCCGTCATGAGTCAGCGAGACGGTGGCAGGGGTCTTGTGCGATGTCCACTCGACCGTGATCAGACCTTCGCCGACGAGGAAGGCGCAGGCCGCGGTGAGGTCTTCGTCGGGCACGTGCAGCTCGTCGCGGAGTGTTGCTCCGCTGACGTCCGGACGATTGCATTCGACCGCTCCGTACAGAGATTGGAGAACCGCTCTGCGGTAGGTCTTGCGTTCACGGAGTGTCGTCATTGCTGTCGCTCCAGGGCTTGCGGCCGACGGTGCGGGCGATGATCGGGTGGCGGGCTTGCGGTCACCGTCTGGTCACACCTCGTCGTCGGGATCGCCCTCCGCGAAGGACGATTCGCTGGACGCGAGCCAGGACTGTGCGGGCTGCGCGGTGTGAGCGGTGTCGATGGTGAGATGGAGGCGGGTCGCCCCTTCGGGGCCGGCCGGGTAGCTGCGCTGCTCGGTCGAGGCGAAACAACGACGCAGCACCTGTGCGACGCGACGGGCGGCCTCCGGCGTGGCTGCGACGATGCGCACCTCGGCATGGTCTGCGGAGGGCAGAGGGTCATGGTCCATGGCGTACCTCCTGCGGGCGCGTGGAGGCGTGCAAGCGGACGCCGAAGCCCGGGGGCCGGGTGTCTGCTGCGCCTCCACGTGCGCCCCTTCCTGAAGCGTATGCCCGCGTCTGTCGTCGCTGCTCTCCAGGCTCCGTACTCGGGCGGTGGCGTCCGGTGGAGGTTTGCGTCACTCGGGCCGAAGCGGCATGCGGCGACGGTCGTGTGGACCGTTCTGACCCGGTCGCCCGCCCGCAGCAGGCCTTCCACATGATTCCCTGTTTTCCGCGAGAGCCAACATCTCCGGGGCTGTCAGGCGGATCTCGGGGTCGGCGACAGCGCTCAGCAGCCAGACGGCCGTTCCGAGCGGCTGGGCGGGCGGGACGACCAGCAGTTGCCATCGATGCACAGGGCCGACGTCCAAGGTGATTGCGTGGGCCATGATATCGCCGTCGGTAAGGGCCACCTCGATCGCGTGGCCAGGCGTCATGACGCTACGAGGCGCGTCAGGCCAAGCGGCGGTGTCGACGGTGACACGCGTGACGGTGCCGAATCCCGGGTCGAGCGAGCCGACCAGCGCGGGCAGCTCCAGCTCCAGCACGCCGCAGCGCGGCCACCAGGCCCCGTCCAACAGGCCGTGGCTGACGTCCGGCCTGAGGGTCAGCCGGGGCAGAGGCATCTGATATGTGCGTGCTCCACTCGGCGATGCGCTTTCCGCGGACGTTTTGCCGTCGGCCATCCCGCGATCCCGTCCCGGGCGACTTTCGAATGCCCGTTTTCGTTGTCGGCCGGGAACGGCACCGCCGTGGCTGCGCTGCGCGAAATGCTCTCGGCATGGTCAGGGTACTGCGGTGTCGTCGGGACGAGCGAGGGACGGCGATATGGTGGGCTGTTGCGCAGGCTGGGAAATGACGAGAGATTCCTGGTCCGACGCTCGCGGAGGCGTAGGACCAGGAATGCGGAAGCCGCGGTTGATGGCGTTGCGGGGGTGAGTCCGTCAGGCGGGCCGGATGTTCTCCGCTTGAGGGCCCTTCGGGCCACTGTTGACGTCGAAGCTGACTCGCTGGCCCTCTTGCAGTTCGCGGTAGCCCTGGGCAGCGATCTTCGAGTAGTGCGCGAAGACGTCGGTGTCGCCGCCGTCCTGCTGGATGAATCCGAAGCCTTTTTCCGCGCTGAACCACTTCACGGTGCCGATGGCCATGCCTTTTCCCCTTACATGGGTGGTTTGGGGTCGCTGTGTGTGCAAACCCTGGTTGCCGAAATGACCCACCCGGAGCGCGGGAAAACAAAAGGCGCCTGAAGGATCACATATCGTCAGGCGCACACTGAGTTTCGTGGGTATCAAACCGCAACTGGGCCAAAACTACCACGGGATCCCTGTATGGCGCGCGTTCGTCGGGAATGTCTGGGAAATAAAAATTGAAGGCCATGCGTCAACTCACTGGGGAGAGCCGGAGGTCCGGACTCCGCCGCGGGCGGGTAACACGTGAGCTGCTCCGTGAGCCGGCCGCCGGCAAGCCACAGCTCCGTGCGGATCGCGACCTGCACGTGTCCCGGGGCATGGCTGACAGGTGTCGGCTGGATCGTGTCGTCCGACGGAGGCGTGTGGGGCGTGACCGGCCGACCGGCCGCGTCGACACGGCACCGCGGTGCCGTGCGCGCGCTGGGACCTGCGCGGACCGCCGATTTCGGTCGGCCGTGACAAGTGGATGTCCGGGCCGGTGATTGCTGGATAAAGTCGGATTGTCGCGACTGGTTGCGGGGGCAACCAAAGTTGGGTCGGCGCTGCCGACGTCCTGGGGAGGGCCTGAGCGCATGAGTCGTCGCTCTGCTGGTTTCGTCAACACGTGGGCTGAGGCGCAGCGCGCGCATCAGCGCCAGATCGAGGCCGAGCAGAGGCGGCGACGAGAGGAGGCTCGACTGGCGCGGGACCTCCAGCGACGTGCGGCTCAGGGGCACCGGGAGTACCGGCAGGCGGAGGCCAGGCGACGGACGGCGGAGCTGGACGCGCAGGTGGCGACCTTGCAGGGACTTCTGACCGAAGGCTGTCGGGCCCCGGCTTTCAGGGCGACGTCTTTGCTGCGTGTGGAAGGCATCCCACCGTTCGACCCGGGCGGGCTCGCATGGCCCGTACGCATGCCGGATCCGAACCAGTACCGGGCGCAGGGCGGCTGGACAGCCAACCGGCGTGCACAGGCGGAGGCCGAGGCGCGGGCTCGTTTCGAGCACGACTGGCAGCAGGCGCAGGCCGCCGAGGCGCAGCGGCAGCAGCAACTGGCCGCCTTCCGGCGGGACCATGAGCAGAGAGTCGAGGCGCAACGAGCGGAGGTACGACGGCACAACGCGGGCATCGCGGAGGTGACCGCAGGCGTCAGACAGGGCGACCCTGAACTCGTGGTCGAGTACTTCTCCGCCGCCCTCTACGCGTCGACTGCCTGGCCTGAAGGCTTCCCCCGGCGACTGACGGCCGCCTTCGACCCGGCGGCCAGGCAGTTGGTGCTGGACTGGGAGTTGCCCGGGTACGACGTCGTCCCGGAGGCCAAGTCGGTGAGGTACGTACCGGCCCAGGACCAGGACAAGGAGACGGCGCGTCCCGTGACGCAGCGCCGTGCACTGTACCGAGAGGTGCTGGCGCAGAGCGTGCTGCTGGTGCTGCACCAGCTCTTCGCCGCGGACGAGCACTGCATTCTGGATTCGGTGGCATTGAACGGCTTCGTGGACGCCCCCGACCCCGCGACGGGCAGGCAGTCCCATATCTTCCTGGCCACCGTCATGGCCCAGCGGGCAGCCTTCACGGACTTCCACTTGGAACAGGTGGATGCGACCAGCTGCCTGACGGAAGCGCTGCGTGGGCAGCTCACGCCCCGTCCCGACCAACTCGCCTCCGTGCGGCCGAGCCGGCAGCCTGAGGAGGTCGGGGACCAGGTCGTCACCCATGGCGGTGGTGGCGAGGAGCCGGACCTGTACGACATGGACCCGATCGCCTTCGAGTCCCTCGTCGCCGACCTGTTCCGCGCCATGGGTATGCAGGCAGTGACGACGCAGCGTTCGAACGACGGTGGCGTGGATGTGGACGCGCTGGACCCGACTCCCATCCGGGGCGGCAAGATCGTCGTTCAGGTGAAGCGCTACCGCAACACCGTGCCGCCCACCGCGGTGCGCGACCTGTACGGCACGGTCCAGGATGCGGGCGCCAACAAGGGTGTTCTGGTGACCACGTCGGGATTTGGCCCCGGTTCGCGTACGTTCGCCCGCGGAAAGCCGCTGGAGCTGATCGAGGGCGGCGAACTCGTCGACCTGCTGCACCGCCATGGGCTCCGCGGACGCCTGGGAGAAGGGGGCCGTCCGGCTCCCGCGCAGCCGGAGCCGTCCGATCCCGCGACTCCGCCCGATGACTACAACGTGCTCGGCATGACGTGGTCCGGCAATGTCGCGCTGGACGTCTGTGCACTCGTCTGCCGGGGCAACCAGGTCCTCAGCGAGGACCACTTCGTCTTCTTCAACAACCCTCGGACGCCGGACGGTTCGGTACGTACGCTGCCGGCCGCGTCGCCGGACAAGGCGGCGATCAGGGTCTCCTTCGACGCGCTGCCGCAGGGCGCCGACCGGTTCGTCCTGGTCGCGGCCGTGGATCCGGAGATCAATCCGGACGCCGATCTTTCCGGTTTCACCGATGCCTCCATCCGCCTGCTCGACCCGTCGATGAGCGACCTCGACCGGCTTGAGGT
The DNA here is from genome assembly GCF_040680495.1 of Streptomyces sp. NPDC052036. NCBI lineage: Bacteria > Bacillati > Actinomycetota > Actinomycetes > Kitasatosporales > Streptomycetaceae > Streptomyces > Streptomyces sp. NPDC052036. Next base: position 20,270 of record NZ_JBFAWW010000054.1, read on the forward strand.
CTCCGACGGCCGCGTCGGCGAAACGGCGCTGGTGCTCGGTTCCTTCCGGCGCAGATCAGGTGGCGACTGGGACTTCGTGCTGGGCGGAAAGGGCTACACGGGGGGCCTGGAGCAGCTCGTTCAGGACTACGGTATCGAGGTGGAGTAGCCCGGCTGGTGCCGGTCTGGAAGATCCTCGCCACCCGCGGCTACCCCGGTCCCTTTCTCTCCCTGTCCACAGCAGTCAGATAATACGAATTTCACTCGAATGCGTAGCGTGGGTGCCGACGGGGCGCTACCGCGGCTCAGTGATAATCGACCTGTCAGTTAGGGGGTGAAGATGAAGGAGACTTAAATGTATCGATCCGTCAAGCTTGGAGTCACAACGGCGATTGCGGTAATGGCCCTGTTCGGTGGCGCCTCAACCGCCAGCGCATACTCAGACTCGGAGATCGGCTCAGACGCGCTGAGCGCGTGCGATGACGATGAGGCCGCTGACGTCACCTGTCAGATCGGCGACGACAATGAGAGCGTAATCATCAACGGCACGGTCAATATCGTCGTCGATGGTGATCTCGGCGAACTGACCTTCGGCTCGGACCTGGACTGAAGTTCGCACCTCGAGGAATCCGTCGGGGAGTCCGTGAGCTGACCCCGGTTTCGCGGAGCCCCCATCGTCGGCAGCGCGGGCGCCCGCGCTGACACGACAATCCTTGTTGCTGGTCCCCTTGCAAGCAGTGCAACAGGGAAGTGCAGCCTTGGGCCTGGCCCGACCGATCGGGCCTCCAACTACCGGTTTGCACAGCGCGACGGATCAAGAGGCGTTTCTGCCTCCGACGGTCAAGAACGCGGCGCCGGAGCCCGCTTCGAGCGGTCACGGGCACTGAGGTGAGCGGGCCCCTTCCCGATGGGAGGGGCCCGTCGGCATGGATTCGGTGGACGGGTGGCGCATGAGGTGGTCGGGCTCGTGCGAACGAAGGGTCGGGAGGTGCTCAGGGGGTTCCCGAGCCATAGAGCGCAGCGATGTCCTTGGATGTCGTCCATCGGCTGTAGGTGGGCGACTGAGGCCAGCCCTCGGGGGAGTCCTGCCCTTCCTCCTGCCGTCCGTACGGCAGGACGTCGATCAGCGCGAAGGTGTGACTGAGCTGCTCGGTACCCCGACCGTCGGTGTGCCAGGTGCGATAGACGGTGTCGCCGTCGCGCAGGAACACATTGACCGCGAATCCTCCGCCGCGCGGTGCGCCGACGTCGGCCCCGAACGAGCTGTCGGCGGTCGAGTACCACGTCATCTGGTTACCCACCCGCCGCTTGTAGGCGAGTGCCTCTTCGATCGGGCCCTGGGTGACGATGACGAATCGCGCATCGTAGTTCTCCAGGAACTCCAGGCGGGTGTACTGCGAGGTGAACCCCGTGCAGCCCGGGCACTGCCATTCCTGGCCGGCGAACCACATGTGGTTGTAGACGATGAGTTGCCTCTTGCCTTCGAAGACGTCCGCCAGCCGAACGAGGCCGTCCTCGCCCTTGAGGGTGTAGTCGGGCATCTCGATCATCGGCAGGCGACGACGCTCGGCGGCGACGGCGTCAAGCTCCCGCGTCGCCGCCTTCTCCCGGGCACGCAGTGCTTCGAGCCGGCGTTCCCAGGTCGCGGCGTCGACGACGGGTGGTAGTGCGTGGGTGGTCATGGTCCCCTCACAGAGCTCGTGCGCAGCTTGCGCTTGTGCAGAGGCAGACCCCACCGGGCTCCGGAACTCATCGGTCGCCAACCCCGGCGAGGTCATCGTCAGCGAACCGGTCACCGGCGCCGTCCGCTACTTCGGCGGCCCCATCCAGGTATGTCTGGTCCGCGACCGCTGGCTCGACTGGAGCGCAGAGCACGGCGTACCGCCGAGCCCCCTCCGTGATGGTGAGGGGCTCGGCGGCGCGTCCTTCCTGTCGCTGCCGCCGGACCTGCCGTTCTGCTCCGCGCACGGTCCTGGCGCGGAGCCGGCTGCGAGCTGGGGGAAACCCCCGTGGGGACAAGGGCGTTGGCCGGATGGGAAGGGCGGGCGCGATCCGCGAGGCTCGTGTGCATGAAGCAGACCACCCGCACAAGGGCCGCCTGGACGGTCGTCTCGGCCGTCGTCCTCGGCTTCGCCGCCCCCTTATCCATGTCCGCACCCGCGTCCGCGGCGGCTCCCGCCCCGGCTTCCTCCCCGCACTGGACCCGCTGCACGGGCACCGGGCTCGATCCGCGTCAGGAGTGCGCGTCGGTGAAGGTGCCGATGGACTACACGCACCCGGGCGGCCGGAAGATCGACGTCGTCATCTCCCGGATCCCCAGCGAGAAGCCGGTCGCCCGCCGGGGCGCGCTGCTGCTGATCCCCGGCGGCCCCGGTGGTTCCAGCCTCGACGACCCCTCGGGAAAGGGACAGAAGCTGCCGCAGTCCGCACGGGACGCCTACGACCTGATCGGCTTCGCCCCCCGCGGCCTCGCGCCCTCCACCTCCGTCAGCTGCGGCCTCGACCACGGCGACCTCGCCGTCTCCAAGCTGCGGCCCTGGCCCGCCCCGGACGGGTCCATCGGACAGAACGTGGTCACCGCCCGACGGATGACAGCCGCCTGCGTGCACAACGGCGGTGAGCTGATACGGCACATCAGCACGGTCGACGAGGCCCGTGACATCGACCGCATCCGGGCGGCGCTCGGCGAGCGCAGACTCTCCGCCTGGGGCGTCTCGTACGGCACGTATGTCGGCGCCGTCTACAGCCAGTTGTACCCGCAGCGCACCGACCGCATCGTGCTCGACAGCAACGACGATCCCGATCCCACCCGGGTCGCCCGGGGCTGGCTCGCCGCGTACGAGACGGGCGTCGAGGACACTTTCCCCGAGTTCGCCCAATGGGCCTCGGCGCCCGGCAATCCGGACCGGGTGGCCGCGTCGGCCGCCGAGGTACGGCCCCTGTTCCTGCACCTCGCCGCGCACCTCGACCGGGCGCCGATCCCCTGGCCCGGCGCCAACCCCGAGGAACTGGACGGCAACGTGCTGCGCCAGACCATGCTGGACAGCCTCTACTCACCCAGTCGCTTCCCCACTCTGGCGAGACTGATGCTGGCGGCTCAGCAGGGCACCGCGCCGCCCGCACCCGCGGCGCCTTCGGACGCGGCGCAGCAGAACGTCGCAGCGGTCGCCGCCACGACCATCTGCAACGACGTGGCGTGGCCCACGTCGGCGGCCGAGTACCGAGGGGCGGTCGCCCGGAGCCGCGAGGAACACCCGTTGACGGCGGGCATGCCCCGGAATGCGATGGTGTGCGCCGCCTGGCCGTATCCGCCCGAGCACGCGCCCATACGGATCACCGAGAGGGGGCCGTCCGACATCCTGCTCGTGCAGAACGAACGCGATGTCGCCACCCCGCTGAGCGGCGCCCTGAAACTGCGCGACGCTCTCGGTGCCCGCGCCGTCCTGGTGATCGTGGACTCCACCGGCCACGGTTCCTACCTCGCCAATGGAAACGCCTGCGGCGACGCCACCGTCTCCCGATTCCTGGCGACAGGGGAGCGACCCGACGGGGACATCCGCTGCGCATAGGAGGTGCGCTCCTCGCTCTGTCTGCCCGGGCCGCAGTCCCTCCTGACGGGGAATCACTGCGGATGGGAGAGGTGTGATGTGCGCCGTCGGCGTCAGTCGACGCATCCGTGCGGGCCGCTGGAGCGTCCACCACGGCATGGACATGGAGAAGCCGCCGTCGCCCGATCCCGCCGAGGGGTGCCTCACCGTCGCGATCCGCATGCCGGTGCGCATCGTCGTGCTCGTCCTGGTCGTGCCGGTGCGCATTGCGTGGGAGGCGCTCGTCGCCGGTGGACGGTTCCTGCACAGGGCCGTACTGCGGCCGGCGGGGCGAGCGCTGCTGTGGGCGGCGTGGGCGTTGCTGGTGTGGCCGTGGGTGACGCTGTGGCGGTACGCGCTCGTGCCGCTGGGGGCGGGGTTCGCCTGGTTGGGCCGGGTCCTTGTCGCCGTACCGGCCGAGTGGGTGTACCGGACCGTGCTGAGGCCCCTCGGACGGGGCGCGGCCCGGGTGCTGCGCGACATCGGTGCGGGGCTCGGCTGGGTGTCCGCACGCCTGCTGGCCCCCGTGGGACACGTCCTGGCCCTGCTGTTCAAGGGCATCGGATACGTCCTCGTCGCCGTCGGAGGCGGGGCGTACGCGGTGGTGGCGTGGCTCGGTCGGTATCTGGTGGCCGTGCCGGCCCGGTGGCTGCACCGGAGTGTCCTGACGCCGGTCGGGCACGGGATCGCCCGGCTGGCGCGCGGTCTCGCCGGACTCGTCTTCGTCGCGGCCACCGGATGCGCAGCCGGCCTCCTGTGGCTGCTGCGGGTTCTGCTGGTGGTGCCCGCAACGGCCCTGTGGCGGTGGGTCCTGGCCCCGGTCGGGCGTGTCCTCGTGGTCGTCGGGCGGGAGATCGGCGCCGCGTTCGGCCACGCCTGGCGCGTCGCCGGGTATGTCTCCCTCGCCGTGGGGCGGTTCCTCGGGACCCTCTTCCGGTGGATCTTCCTGGAGCCGGGGCGATGGGTGTACCGGACCGTGCTGACGCCCGTCGGGCACATCGTCCGGGACACGGTCCTGCGCCCCGCCGCCGAGGCCGCCCGCAGCGTGGGTCGGGCCGCGCGGCAGATGCTGGCCGTCGCGCGCGAGACCGCCCGGCAGACCCGTGCCGATCTGCGCCGCGCGCTCTTCGGTGAATCCCGCAGTTCCCGGAGGATCTCCCTCCGGGAACCGATGGCCGGGGAGACACGTACTCTTGGTAGCAGGACGACCGCTCTCACGAAGGACTGAACGACACTGGGCAAGCGACAGCCCGAAGGCCCGCCGCCCGCGCCCGCGGTGCAGCGCATCCGACTGCGCTACACCAAGCGCGGCCGCCTCCGGTTCACCAGCCACCGTGACTTCCAGCGCGCCTTCGAGCGTGCGTTGCGCCGTGCCGAGGTGCCGATGGCGTACTCGGCGGGGTTCACGCCGCATCCGAAGGTGTCGTACGCCAATGCCGCACCCACCGGCACGGGCAGCGAGGCGGAGTACCTGGAGGTCGCGCTCACCGAGGCGCGCGACCCGGACAAGCTGCGTGAGCTCCTCGACGAGTCGCTGCCCGCCGGGCTCGATGTCATCGAGGCGGTCGAGGCCCACACCTCCGGTCTCGCCGACCGGCTCACGGCATCGGTGTGGGAGCTGCGCCTGAACGGCGTGGACCCCGCGGACGCCGAGCGTGCGGTCGCGGCCTTCAACGAGGCCGGCACCGTCGAGGTCCAGCGCATGACCAAGAACGGTGTGCGCACCTTCGACGCCCGATCCGCGGTCGTGAGCCTGGACAGCGTGGACACACACAGTTCGCATGCCGATAGGCCGACCGACCAGCCCTGTGCGATACTGCGGCTGGTTGTTCGGCACGTGACGCCTGCCGTACGACCCGACGACGTCCTGTCCGGTCTCCGCGCCGTGGCCGACCTGGCGCCGCCGGTCCCCGCAGCGGTGACCAGGCTGGCGCAGGGGCTGCTCGATGAAGAGACCGGCACGGTGACCGACCCGCTCGCGCCCGACCGCGAGGCAGCAGCGACCGAGCCGGTCACGGCCGGTGCGACTGCCGCCGCGACGGCGTCGGCGTAAGGAAGGTCCCGCGTAGGGACGGACGTCGTAGCGCCGCCCTCGTACTCGGGAGCCACCTGGGTCGGGCAGCGCATCGACCAGAAGACTTTCGCCAGGCCGTGCGCACATGGGCGTACGGAACCGGCGAGACAAGACACAGAGAGCTCCCGTGCGGCGCCCGCGCCCCGGACGGCGGCACCGCGCAACGCGCGAGCCGCGGACGTCACCGGCGATGCCGGACCAGGCGCGGCGCCCGGGAGCCTGACGGGAGAAACGCCCGCATGCTCGAACCGACCGAGCCCATCGAGGGCTCCGAGAACAACAACACCCCCAGCGACACCCTGCCGCCGCGCCGTCGGCGCCGTGCAGCGTCGCGCCCGGCGGGCCCGCCGACGGCCGCAGCCGACACCGCGACCCCCGAGGCCACGACGACCGAGATCGTGACCGGGACGACATCGGCCATACCGACCGCAGAGACCGGGCAGCCCGCCGAGGCCGCCACGGCAGCGGAGGCCGTAGAGGCCACTGGGGCAGAAGAGAACGAAGAGACCGAGGCGGCGGCCGCGACCGCTGGTGAGGCCGAGCCGATGGAACCGGTGGCCGAGGAAGTCGCTCCGGCGCGTACGCGTCGTCGTGCGTCGCGTCGTGCGTCTGCGCCGGCTGGTGCGCCCGCGTCTGCGTCTGACGAGACGGTGGAGGTTGTGGTGGCGGCTGGTGCGGAGGGTGCTGAGGCGCCTGTGTCTGCGGTTGAGCCCCCGGCTGCCGAGGAAGTCGCTCCGGCGCGTACGCGTCGTCGTGCGTCGCGTCGTGCGTCTGCGCCGGCTGGTGCGCCCGCGTCTGCGTCTGACGAGACGGTG
>NZ_JBFAWW010000054.1:26820-32828 GCF_040680495.1 Streptomyces sp. NPDC052036
GCGGAGGGTGCTGAGGCGCCTGTGTCTGCGGTTGAGCCCCCGGCTGCCGAGGAAGTCGCTCCGGCGCGTACGCGTCGTCGTGCGTCGCGTCGTGCGTCCGCGCCGGCTGGTGCGCCCGCGTCCGCCGAGATCGTCGAGGCTCCCGCCGCCGAGGAAGCCGCCCCCGAGGCACCGTCGGCCGCAGAGGAAACCGCCCCCGAGGCTCCCGCCGCCGAGGAATCCCCCCGTCGTGCCCGTCGGCGTGCCACCCGTCGGGTGTCGGCGCCCGCGGACGAGACCGCCGCGGCGCCCGAGGAGGCGCCCGTGACCGCCGCCGAGCCCCCCGAGGCAGCGGCAGCAGCTCCGTCGCAGGCGGAGCCGGTCGCCGAGGAGGCCGCGCCGCGCCGCTCCCGCCGTCGCGTCGTGCGCAAGGCCGCCACTGGGTTCTCCGAGCCCGCGCGGTCCGCCGCCGACGAGTCGCCCGAGGCCGGGCAGCGCCCCGCGCGCCCCGCCGTGGCCGTCTTCCAGGCGCCGGTGTTCACCGAGCCGATGTTCCAGACCCCGGAGCGGGCCGCCGCCGCTGCCGCCGCCGAGGCCGCGGAGCAGCAGGAGACCGTCGAGGAGGAGCCGGCAGGCCAGCGCCGTCGCCGTCGTCGCCGCGGTGGTGACGAGGAGCCGGTGGTCGTGACGCCCGAGGCCGTCGACGAGGCGGAGGAGCCCGAAGAGCCCGAGGAGCCGGAGGAGTCCGCCGAGGCCGAAGAGGCCGAAGAGGCGGAGGAGAGCGGTTCGCGCCGCCGCCGCCGCCGTGGTGGCCGTCGCCGTCGTCGTGGCGAGTCCGCCGAAGGCGAGGACGCCGAGGAGCTCGCCGCCGAGCAGGCCGCGCAGGATGCCGAGGACACCGCCGAGCAACTGGACGAGGACGCCGAGGACACGTCCGAGGAGCACGGCGAGGAGTCGTCGGCCGGCGGCTCCAGCAGCAGCCGTCGCCGTCGTCGGCGCCGCCGCCGGGCCGGTGACACCGGCGTCGACGGCGAGGCGTCGACGGACGACCCGGAGCGCACGGTCGTCAAGGTGCGCGAGCCCCGTAAGAAGGACGAGCGCTCCGGTGACGCCGCCGACGAGGTGCAGTCCATCAAGGGCTCGACCCGTCTCGAGGCCAAGAAGCAGCGTCGCCGCGAGGGACGCGAGCAGGGCCGTCGCCGTGTGCCGATCATCACCGAGGCCGAGTTCCTGGCCCGGCGCGAGGCCGTCGAGCGCGTGATGGTCGTGCGGCAGAGCGGTGAGCGTACGCAGATCGGCGTCCTGGAGGACGGCGTGCTCGTCGAGCACTACGTCAACAAGGAGCAGTCGACCTCGTACGTCGGCAACGTCTACCTCGGCAAGGTGCAGAACGTGCTGCCGTCGATGGAGGCCGCCTTCATCGACATCGGCAAGGGCCGGAACGCCGTCCTGTACGCCGGTGAGGTCAACTTCGAGGCGCTCGGGCTCGCCAGCGGCCCGCGCCGCATCGAGAGCGCCCTCAAGTCCGGGCAGTCGGTCCTCGTGCAGGTCACCAAGGACCCCATCGGACACAAGGGCGCCCGTCTGACCAGCCAGGTCTCCCTCCCGGGCCGCTACCTGGTGTACGTCCCCGAAGGCTCGATGACCGGCATCAGCCGCAAGCTGCCCGACACCGAGCGGGCCCGGCTGAAGACCATCCTCAAGAAGATCGTCCCCGAGGACGCGGGCGTCATCGTGCGCACCGCCGCCGAGGGCGCGAGCGAGGAGGAGCTGCGCCGGGACGTCGAGCGGCTGCAGGCGCAGTGGGAGGACATCCAGAAGAAGTCGAAGAACGGCAACGCACCGACGCTGCTGTACGGCGAGCCGGACATGACCGTCCGGGTCGTGCGCGACATCTTCAACGAGGACTTCTCCAAGGTCATCGTCAGCGGTGACGAGGCATGGGAGACCGTCCACGGATACGTCGCGCACGTCGCGCCGGACCTGGCCGACCGTCTACAGCGGTGGACCAGCGAGGTCGACGTCTTCGCCACGTACCGGATCGACGAGCAGCTCGCCAAGGCGCTGGACCGCAAGGTCTGGCTGCCCAGCGGTGGTTCGCTGGTGATCGACAAGACCGAGGCCATGGTCGTGATCGATGTCAACACCGGCAAGTTCACCGGCCAGGGCGGCAACCTCGAAGAGACCGTGACCAGGAACAACCTGGAGGCGGCCGAGGAGATCGTGCGTCAGCTGCGGCTGCGCGACCTCGGTGGCATCGTCGTCATCGACTTCATCGACATGGTCCTGGAGTCCAACCGCGACCTGGTGCTGCGGCGCCTGCTGGAGTGCCTGGGCCGGGACCGTACGAAGCACCAGGTCGCCGAGGTGACCTCGCTCGGCCTCGTGCAGATGACCCGTAAGCGGGTCGGCCAGGGTCTGCTGGAGTCCTTCTCCGAGACCTGTGTCCACTGCAACGGCCGTGGCGTGATCGTGCACATGGACCAGCCGTCCGCCACCGGCGGCAAGCGCAAGAAGCGCGGCCGGGGCGGTGCCGAGGCCGAGCCCGAGACGCACGAGGCCGTGGCCGCGGAGGTCGAGGAGGCCGTCGAGGCGGCTCCTGCCCCCGCGCAGATCGAAGCCGAGGTGGCCGCCGAGATCGCGGCCCCGGCCGCCCTGCCGGAGCCGGCGTTCGCCCCGGACGAGGAGCTGTACAGCAGCGTCGCCGAGGCGGAGGCCGCGGCTTCCCGGGGCCGTTCGCGGCGCCGGGTGACCCGTCGGGCGTCGGCGCCCGCGGGTGCCCCGCGCAGCGAGGAGCGGGCGCCGAGGTCCCGTAAGGACGAGCGCGCTCCGAAGTCGCGGCAGGACGCCGAGGCGGAGCCGGCGGCGGTCGAGGACCCGGTCGTCGAGGCGCCCGCGCCGGCCGAGGAGGAGGCCGCGCCCAAGGGCCGTACGCGCCGCCGCGCGACCCGCAGGGCGTCGGCGCCCGCCGGTTCGCCCACGGAGGCCGTGGTGACGGTCGGCGAGGCCGCTCCGCAGGCCGAGGCCCCCGGCGAGACGCCTGTGGCGACCGTCGTGGCCGCCGAGGCGGTCGAGACGGCCGAGGCGCCCGTCGAGGCCGCGGCACCGGCCCGTCCGCGCCGTCGCGCCGTGCGCAAGGCCACCGCGCCCACCTCCTCCGAGGAGACGGCCGTCGTGGTCGTCCCGTCGGCGGCCGAGGAACCGGCTCCGGCCGGGGCGGCCGAGGCCGAGGCGGAGGAGTCCGCGCCCGCCAAGAAGGCGGCCCGCAAGACCGCCAAGACGGCGACGGCGAAGAAGGCCGCCACGAAGAAGACGACGGCCAAGAAGACGGCTGCCAAGAAGACCGTCGCGAAGAAGACCACCGCGAAGAAGGCGGCGGCCAAGAAGACGGTCGCCAAGAAGACGGCTGCCGCCGAGCAGCCGGCTCAGCCGACGGTCTCGGTGACCACGGAGGACTGACTCCACCGACCGTTCCACGGTCACGGCATCGCACGGCGGCGGCCCGCCCCGGTATCTCCCGGGGCGGGCCGCCGCCGTGCGCGATGCGCCGTCAGCGCGGCTGCTGCCGCGATCCCCGAGGAGTCGCTGCCGTCGCCGGGCCGCTTCGTATGTCGACAGGCCGAGCCCGGTTTGACCCGCCAGGCCCGCCCCCGTAACCTGGACCGTCGGCGTGTCCACTGATGCGCCACATCCCCGTAAACCTCTTCCTTCCGGGCGCCGGGCGCCTCGGGAGAGGCCGTCTGCGGTGCGGTCGGCTGGACTGCGGGGGTGCCGTTTCCCGAGTGATGAGAGTGAGATCCGCGTGTACGCCATCGTGCGCAGCGGTGGTCGCCAGCACAAGGTTGCTGTCGGCGACATCGTTGAGGTTGACAAGATTTCCACTGCCCAGGTTGGCGACACGGTCGAGCTCTCGACCCTGCTCGTGGTCGACGGCGACGCCGTGACCAGCGACCCGTGGGTGCTGGCCGGTATCAAGGTCCAGGCCGAGGTTGTGGACCACCACAAGGGCCAGAAGATCGACATTCTGCGCTACAAGAACAAGACCGGCTACCGCCGTCGGCAGGGCCACCGCCAGCAGTACACGGCGATCAAGGTCACGTCGATCCCCACGGCTGCGAAGTAAGGGACTGAGAAGAGATGGCACACAAGAAGGGCGCATCGTCCACCCGGAACGGTCGCGACTCCAACGCCCAGCGGCTCGGTGTGAAGCGCTTCGGCGGTCAGGTCGTGAACGCGGGTGAGATCCTGGTCCGCCAGCGCGGCACCCACTTCCACCCGGGCTCGGGCGTCGGCCGCGGCGGCGACGACACGCTGTTCGCGCTGCAGACCGGTGCGGTGGAGTTCGGTACCCACCGCGGCCGCAAGGTCGTGAACATCGTCCCGGTCGCCTGAGACAGCCCCTATCGGGCTCAGGCGCCCCGGAGCGTTGCGTGAGGCGGACCTCACTTCCCGGTCGGGAAGGCGGGTCCGCCTTTCGCTTGTTACACACAGCACACCCCGTACCTTCTGGAGGCACTGAACCATGACCACCTTCGTGGACCGCGTCGAACTCCATGTCGCCGCGGGTAACGGAGGCCACGGCTGTGCCTCCGTACACCGCGAGAAGTTCAAGCCGCTCGGCGGCCCCGACGGGGGCAACGGCGGCAGGGGCGGCGATGTGATCCTCACCGTCGACCAGTCCGTCACCACGCTTCTCGACTATCACCACTCCCCGCACCGCAAGGCCACCAACGCCAAGCCCGGCGAGGGCGGCTTCCGCTCCGGCAAGGACGGCCAGGACCTGGTCCTGCCGGTGCCGGACGGCACCGTCGTGCTCGACAAGGCGGGCAATGTGCTGGCCGACCTGGTCGGGCACGGGACGTCGTACGTCGCCGCCCAGGGCGGTCGCGGCGGCCTCGGCAACGCGTCGCTGGCCTCGGCCCGCCGCAAGGCGCCCGGCTTCGCGCTGCTCGGTGAGCCCGGCGATCTGCAGGACATCGTGCTGGAGCTGAAGACGGTCGCGGACGTGGCCCTCGTCGGCTACCCGAGCGCGGGCAAGTCCTCGCTGATCTCCGTGCTGTCCGCGGCCAAGCCGAAGATCGCCGACTATCCGTTCACCACCCTCGTCCCGAACCTGGGCGTGGTCACCGCGGGCGAGACGGTCTACACGATCGCCGACGTACCAGGGCTCATCCCGGGCGCCAGCCAGGGCAAGGGGCTCGGCCTGGAGTTCCTGCGGCACGTCGAGCGGTGCAGCGTGCTCGTGCATGTGCTGGACACGGCCGCCCTGGAGTCCGACCGCGATCCCGTCTCCGACCTCGACATCATCGAGGAGGAGCTGCGGCAGTACGGCGGCCTGGACGGCCGGCCGCGGATCGTCGTCCTCAACAAGACCGACGTACCGGACGGCAAGGACCTGGCCGAGATGGTGCGGCCGGACCTGGAGGCGCGCGGTTACCGCGTCTTCGAGGTGTCCGCCGTGGCCCATCTCGGGCTCAAGGAGCTGTCGTTCGCCCTCGCCGACCTGGTTGCGAGGGCCCGCGCCGCCAAGCCGAAGGAGGAGGCCACCCGGATCGTGATCCGGCCGAAGGCCGTGGACGACGCGGGCTTCACGGTGACGCGCGAGGACGACGGGCTGTTCCGGGTGCGCGGCGAGAAGCCCGAGCGCTGGGTGCGGCAGACCGACTTCAACAACGACGAGGCCGTCGGCTACCTCGCCGACCGCCTCAACCGCCTCGGTGTCGAGGCGGAGCTGATGAAGGCGGGCGCCCGGTCCGGCGACGGCGTCGCCATCGGACCCGAGGACAACGCGGTCGTCTTCGACTGGGAGCCGACGGTCACGGCGGGTGCGGAGATGCTCGGCCGACGGGGTGAGGACCACCGGCTCGAGGAGGCGCGGCCCGCCGCGCAGCGGCGCAGGGACCGGCAGGCCGAGCGGGACGAGGCGCTCCAGGAGTTCGAGGACTTCGAGCCGTTCTGACGGGCGGCGGGTTCCGCGGGACCCACGGATCGGTAGCAGGGCCGGGGTGGTGGCCGTACGGACGGCCACC
>NZ_JBFAWW010000055.1:0-30786 GCF_040680495.1 Streptomyces sp. NPDC052036
CGGCCAGCCGCACCCTCGGCTTCATCGGCGAACCCCGCGTCAACGTCCTGGAGCTCAACATCGCACTCAAGGACCTCACAGCCAAGCACTGAGGGCGCATGGCCCCTACGGGAGTCGGCGGCCCGGAGATGCTCCGGAGCCGCCGGCTCCCGCCTTCGTCGTACCGGTCGACCGCCGCCGGTATCGGTGATCCCGTACGAAAGGAGAGGCGCAGGCCCATGAGCCGGGTGCTGGTGGTGGAGGACGACCCCCACATCGTCCGTGCCCTCGTCATCAACTTGCAGGCCCGCCGGTACGAAGTGCACGCGGCCCCCGACGGCGCGACCGCCCTGAGCCTGGCCGCGGTCCACCGGCCCGATGCGGTCCTGCTCGATCTCGGGCTGCCCGACATGGAGGGCGTCGACGTCATCAGGGCGCTGCGCGGCTGGACCCGGGTGCCGATCCTGGTGCTGTCGGCCCGTCAGGCCTCAGGCGAGAAGGTGGCCGCACTCGACGCGGGCGCCGACGACTACATCACCAAGCCGTTCGGCATGGACGAGTTGCTGGCCCGGCTGCGGGCCGCCGTCCGCCGCTCGGACCAGGGTCTGCCCGCCCCCCGGACGGACCGGGTCACGACCGAGGACTTCACCATCGATCTGCTGGCCAAGAAGGCGGTACGGGACGGCCGTGAAGTGCGGCTCACCCCGACCGAGTGGCATCTGCTGGAGATCCTGGTCACCAACCCGGGGCGGCTGGTCACCCAGAGGTATCTGCTGCAGGAGGTCTGGGGGGTGACGGGCAGCAACAAGACCAACTACCTGCGGGTCTACCTGGCCCAACTGCGGCGCAAACTGGAGCGCGACCCCTCGCACCCCCGCCACCTCATCACCGAGCCCGGGATGGGCTATCGCTTCGAGCAGTGATCTCCGCCCCGCTGACGCGCCCGCACGGACGCGTCAACAACGCGTCAGCATCGGCCGTATCGCCGTCAACGTCGCGTCACCAAGTCTCCGAAGGGCGGTGTGGACCGGCGTAGCGTCGGTCGGGAGCCCCGGTCCGCCTCCCCGCGTCAGGCCGGGGCCATCAGCCCCTTTCGCGCGTCAGAGGACAGCGCCGTCTCGGTAGGTAACCTCACGTCCCGGTTACGGAACCCTCAACCTCTGGTGGACGGGGAATGAGAAGGCGACGATGGGCACATGACTCTGGCCCAGCGCGCCCTGGAGCGACTCACGGTCTGGCCCGACCTTACGGCGGAGCCGGCCAGTTGCGGCACCGGGCGGGCACTCCGCTCCCGGCACAGCGAGATCGTCCACTTCCACACGGACCATGAGGCGGACCTGCACCTGACCAGCGGCGCCCTGCGGCGCTTCTCCGGTGACCTCGCCGGGTCGACGGCCATCCGCATGGTGCCCGGCTCGCGCTGGGTGACCGTCCGCCTGGACTGTGACACCGATGTCGACCTGCTGTTGAGCCTGGTCAGCGCGGCGCTGCATGCCCACCAGGCCCGCCCCCTGCCGGAAGGCCTTCCTCGCGAGGACTGCAACTTCCGTCGTGTCACGGTGCTTCCCCGTGCACGGCAGGGCGCCTGCGGCTGAACCACCGCCTACGGACGCGGCGTTAGACGACGTGCTGCCGCCCGGCAAGTCCCAGGTGTGGGCGCGCGTCCCGGAGACGGAGGGGGGATCGGCCCTCAGGGTGTCGTCCCTCCCCGCTCGGTGGCGCGCCGCCGGGCGGCGTCGATCTCCGCATACGTCCGGTCGCGCCCCTCCCAGTGGGAACCCTCCACCGACTTGCCGGGCTCCAGGTCCTTGTAGACCTCGAAGAAGTGGGTGATCTCCAGCCGGTCGAAGGTGGGTACGTCGCCGATGTCCTGTACGGAGGCGTAGCGCGGATCGTGCGCCGGGACGCAGAGGACCTTCTCGTCGGGTCCCTTCTCGTCCTTCATCACGAACATGCCGACGGCACGGCACTCGATCACACAGCCGGGGAAGGTGGGGTCGCCGACCAGGACGAGGGCGTCGAGCGGGTCGCCGTCCCGGCCCAGGGTGTGGTCGATGTTGCCGTAGTCGGCCGGATACTACGTGGAGGTGAACAGCATCCGGTCCAGGCGGAGGCGGTGCAGTACGTGGTCCATCTCGTACTTGTTGCGCGACCCCTGCGGGATCTCCACGATCACGTCGCATTCCACGACGGCCTCCTTGCCGGGCGGCCCGTGAAGCACGGATCTGTCCTTCCACGCTGCCCCCAGTCTGCCCCGCGGCCCCGGGCCCGACATCCGGACCGGGCGGCGGCGGGCCGGAGGGCACGGTGATCGTGTAGGAAAGCGGACGCCGGGTACCCGGGGACATCGGCCACCGATGTACGGGGAAGGAGGGCCGGACGGTGCCCAGCATGCCCGAGGACGAGGCACGGCGCCGGTTCACGGACGCCCGGGTGGCGCGTCTTGCGACCGTGGACTCCTCGGGACGGCCCCATCTCGTACCGGTGGTGTTCGCACGGCGCGGCGACGACGGCATCGTCATGGCGGTCGACCACAAGCCCAAACAGTCCCAGCGGTTGAAGCGGCTGCACAACATCGCGGTCCAGCCGGCCGTCTGTCTGCTCGCGGACGCGTACGACGAGGACTGGGAGCGGCTGTGGTGGGTACGGGCCGACGGAGGCGCGCGGATACTGCCGCCCGGTGCGCCCGCGGCGCAGGACTGTGAGGAGTACGCGGCGGCCCTGGCTCTGCTGACCCGGAAGTACCCCCAGTACCGGGAGATGCCGCCGGACGGACCGGTGGTCGTGGTCGCCGTCCGGCGCTGGACCGGCTGGCGTGCCGCCGCCGAGCCGGGCCCCGCCGGGTGAGGAACCGGCGTAGGCAGACAAGACGATCCGGGAGGTTCCCATGAGCAGGCAGGTACGTGACGTGATGTCCCGTGGCGCGGTCGCCGTCGAGCCGATGACCTCGGTGGCCCGGGTGGCCCGCCTGATGCGCGAGCAGGACGTCGGCGATGTCCTGGTGACCTACGACCGCGATCTGTTCGGCGTGCTCACCGACCGCGACATCGTGGTCCGGGCCGTCGCCGGGGACCGCGACCCGGACACGGTGACCGCGGGCTCGGTGTGCACCCGTCCACCCGTGATCACCCTCTCGCCCGACGACACCACCGACCACGCGGTCGAGCTGATGCGCCGGCACGCCGTGCGCAGGCTCCCCGTCGTCGAGAGCGGCGGGTGCCCGGTCGGCATCGTCAGCCTCGGCGACCTCGCCGCCACGGAGGATCCGAGGTCCGCCCTCGCGGACATCAGCAGGGCCGAACCGAACTGCTGAGGCCGGCGCCTCACAGCCGGGTGTCGGGTCCGGTTCGCTCGTCGATCGCGCCGCCACGCCGTATTCGCGGCGGCCGTGTGCCGTGCCGGTGCGTCGCCGCGGTCACCGCGGTGGCCAGGCCCAGGCAGAACAGAAGGGCCAGGGCGAGGCCGGAGGCGAACACGGCGAGGACGTTGAGGGTGGCGATGTGATGATCCAGCACGGACACGGTGTAGTCGGGGCCGCCGGTGAGATTGCCTGCGATCGCCAGAGCGGTGAAGGCGACGGTGGCCGCGAGAAGAAGCAGTCCGAGGAACAGCATCCGAGTCATCTCCTCAGGGAGTAGCGGCTCCGCCCGAGTACCCGTCCTGACCGGCCCGAGACGGCGACGGGAGAGTTCCCCGCCCGGGTGCGGTCGCCGTCACGCCCAGGCCAGGGGCCCCGGGCTCACAGCGGAGTGTGGCCGGCGGTCAGCAGATAGGTGCCGTAGGCCACGGAGGCGACGGCGAGGGTGGCACCGATCAGCAGGGCGTGTTTCGGGCGCAGCCGCCAGCTGCGCGCGAGGCCGCGTGCGAGCGGGATGAGCAGGGGGAAGGCGGGCAGCAGGAAGCGCGGCTTCGAGGCGTACGGGCCCGAGCCGCCGATCGTGATCAGTACGAGCACGCCCGCGAAGACGATCAGCGCCAGCGGGGCGCCGTCGAGGCACAGCAGACAGAACAGCAGGACGGCCGCCACGACGATGACCAGAGCCAGCGGGTAGACGGCCCGGCCGCCGTGTGCGAGCAGCCCCTTGAGGAAGTGCAGGGAGCCGACACCGAAGTCGAAGCGGGAGTCCCAGGCCCGCTGCACCGTGAAGTAGCCGCCGAACAGATCACCCGTATGAGCACCTACCCACAGGACGAAGCCCACCCAGCCGAGGGGCGCGATCGCGGTGCCGACCCACAGTCCGACGGGCACCCGGCCGCGCCGTCTGACGATCTCCTGGATCGCCACGGCACCCACCGCCGCGGCCACGGCGAACCCCGTGGGCCGCGACAGCCCGGCCAGCGCGGCCAGCACACCGGCCCACAGCCAGCGTCTGGTGAGCACCGCGTACAGGGACCAGGCGGCGAGCGCGGTGAGCAGGGGCTCCGTGTAGGCGATGTCGAGGACGACGGAGTGGGGCATCGCGGCCCACACGCCGACGAGCGCGGTGGCGACCGCGCGGCCGTACAGGCGGTAGCCGATCGTGTAGATGCCGTACGCGGCCACCGCCGCGGCGCTCCAGGCGACCAGCAGGGCGGCGGCGCCCGGAGTGAGGGGCAGGACGGTGTACACGACTCGGATGAGTGCTGGGTACAGCGGGAAGAACGCCCAGTCGCGTTGCACGGCGCCGGTGGTGGCCAGGACATGGGTCTGGGTGCCGTAGCCGTGCTGGGCGATGTGCAGATACCAGCGGGAGTCCCACGAGTGCGCCAGCCCCTTGAGCAGCGGATGGCCCATGTAGTGGTTCGCCAGCGCGATCGCCGCGAGCCCCGTGAGACGGATGGCGGCGAACAGGGCGAGAGCCGGTGCGGCACCGGGCAGTAGCCGGGTTCGGAAGGGAAGGCGGACGCGACGGTCTGTGCCCCCCGCCCGGGTGTCGGCGGCGGGGGCGGGCGAGAGTGCGCTCACACCTTGACCCTGCGTTATCGGCATACGGTCCGCAACGTGAGGTTTGGCCATAGCTGGGTCATATACCACTGCTGTACGAGAATCTGTCGTGACCTAGTGCTGAACCAGGTGAGTGGAGCCTCGCGGAACGGCTCGCGCCCGCACTGCGCCATCCGGGGCATACGGCCGCTGTGCACGCGGACTTGGGGGGCGTGCGCGCCCTCGGTGTGTGCCCCCTGGCATCCCCGCCGGTCGGCCGCGGGGGCGTGTGCTCCGGCGCCGTGGGGGTCTTCGTAGAGTGGGCCGGTGACGAACAGCAGCGGGCCGGTCGCCGTCTTCGATCTCGACAACACCCTCGCCGACACCGCGCACCGGCAGCGCTTCCTGGAGCGGAGGCCGCGTGACTGGGCGGCGTTCTTCGCCGCCGCGCCGCAGGATCCGCCGCTGGCCGAGGGCGTCACTCTCGCGCTGCGGACCGCCGAGGAGTGCGAGCTGGTCTATCTGACCGGACGGCCCGCGCGCTGCCGGCGTGACACGCTCGACTGGCTCGCCGCTCACGGACTGCCCGAAGGGCGGCTGTACATGCGGGCCGACGGTGACCGCAGGCCCGCCCGTGTCACCAAGCTGGAAGCGCTCCGTGGGCTGGCCCAGGGGCGCGAGGTCCGGATGCTTGTCGATGACGACGAGCTCGTCTGCCAGGACGCCGAACGGGCGGGCTTCACGGTCGTACGTGCCCGCTGGGCATCCCCTTCCGCCGCGCTGAGGGACGCTCAGGAGCGGGAGGGGCGTACGTGAGAGGGGCCGGGCTACTCGCCGCCGTCCAGGCGGAAGCCCACCTTCAGACCGACCTGGTAGTGCTCGATCTGCCCGTTCTCGATCCGGCCCCTGACCTGCGTGACCTCGAACCAGTCCAGGTTGCGCAGGGTCTGTGAGGCGCGGGAGATGGCGTTGCGTACGGCCTGGTCCACGCCCTCGGGCGAGCTGCCGACGATCTCGGTGACCCGGTAGGTGTTGTTGGTCATGCGGGTGCTCCTCTCCGAGTGACGGGTGTCACACGTCACTCCACCGTGCCGCACCGAGTGCCGGTCCGCGATGCCGGACGCCTGCAATTAGTTGCATGCGCGGTTAGTGGCAGAGGGAATAAAATGCGTGCGCATGCAATTATGGGTGTCGTCCACACGGCGACCCATTCCGGGCCACGCAACGAGGAGTTTTCGCGTTGACCTCCCTCTTCACCCCCTACAGCGTCAGGTCACTGACCATCCCCAACCGCATCTGGATGGCGGCGATGTGCCAGTACAGTGCGGCGCCGGAGGGCGCAGCGGCGGGCGTCCCGACGGACTGGCACTTCACTCACCTTGCCGCGCGTGCCTCCGGTGGAACCGGCCTGATCATCACCGAGGCCACGGCCGTCAGCCCCGACGGTCGCATCTCTCCCTATGACCTGGGCATCTGGAACGACACGCAGGTCGACGCCTTCCGGCGCATCACCGCGTTCCTGAAGACGCAGGGCACTGTTTCCGGTATCCAGCTGGCCCACGCCGGTCGGAAGGCGTCCACCGAACGTACCTGGGTGGACCGTGGCCGCCCGATCGCGCCCGACGAGCCCCACGGCTGGACCCCGGTCGGTCCCAGTGCTCTTCCCTTCGGCGAGACGTCGACGACCCCCGACGAACTCACCGCGGACGGCATCCGTGGCATCGTCCAGGAGTTCGCCGACGCCGCCGAGCGGGCGCGCGCGGCCGGCTTCGAGATCGCCGAGATCCATGGCGCCCACGGCTACCTGATCCACCAGTTCCTCTCGCCCCACAGCAACCACCGCACCGACGAGTACGGCGGCTCGTTCGAGGGCCGTACCCGCTTCGCCCTCGAAGTCGTCGACGCCGTGCGCGCCGTGTGGCCCGAGGAGCTGCCGCTCTTCTTCCGGATCTCCGCCACCGACTGGCTCACGGAGAACCCCGAGGACGACCGGGAGGGCTGGACCGCCGACGACACCGTCCGGTTCGCCAAGGAACTCCACGCCCGTGGCGTGGACCTGCTGGATGTCTCCACCGGCGGCAACGTCCCCGACGCGAAGATCGTGACCGGCCCCGGCTATCAGGTCCCCTTCGCCGACCGGGTCCGCAGTGAGACCGAGCTGCCGGTCGCGGCCGTGGGCATGATCACCGAGCCCGCCCAGGCCCAGGAGATCATCGCCTCGGGCAAGGCGGACGCCGTTCTGCTGGCCCGTGAACTCCTCCGCAACCCGTACTGGGCGCGCCACGCCGCCCAGGAGCTCGGTGGCGAGGTCGCTTCCCCGGTGCAGTACCACCGCGCCTAGGACCCGCCCACCGGGGCGCGACACCCCCGCATCCCCCGCGGCCCCCTCGCCCAAGAGGCGAGGGGGCCGCATCGCATGGGGTCGTCGGCGTCAGCGCGCCACGCTCAACGAGAGGGCGAACCTCCCCTCCGTGTCCGTCCACCAGTGCGTCAACTCAAGTCCGGCCGAGGAGAGTTCACGCCGGACACCGTCCTCGCGGAACTTCGCCGACACCTCGGTGCGCAGGTCCTCCCCGTCCGCGAAGACCACCGCCAGGTCCAGCGCGGGGATCTTCACGGTCTGGGCCGTCCGCGCGCGCAGCCGCATCTCGATCCACTCGTGGTCGGCGTCCCACAGGGCCACATGGTCGAACGCGTCCGGGTCGAAGTCGGCGCCCAGTTCTCGGTCGACCACGGCCAGCACGTTCTTGTTGAACTCGGCGGTCACGCCGGCCGCGTCGTCGTATGCCGCGACCAGCACCGACTCGTCCTTCACCAGATCGGTGCCGAGCAGCAGCGCGTCCCCGGGCGACAGCAGCGCCCGTACGGAGCCGAGGAACGCCGCCCGTTCGGCGGGCAGCAGATTGCCGACCGTGCCGCCCAGGAACGCCACGAGCCGCGGCCCGGGCGTGTCCGGCAGGCTGAACTCCGCGGTGAAGTCGGCGATCAGGGCGTGGACGTCGAGCCGGGGCCGCTCCGCGATCAGCGCGTGTCCCGCCTGGGTCAGCGCGCTCTCGCTGACGTCCACCGGCACATAGGTGCGCAGTCGGGTCAGCGCGTCGAGCAGATGGCGGGTCTTCTCGGAGGAGCCGGAGCCCAGCTCGACCAGCGTCCGGGCGCCGGTCGCGGCCGCGATCTCCGCGGAGCGGGCGATCAGGATCTCCCGCTCGGCGCGCGTCGGATAGTACTCCGGCAACTCGGTGATCTTTTCGAACAACTCGCTGCCGTGCGCGTCGTAGAACCACTTCGGCGGGAGTGTCTTCGGCGTGTTCGTCAGCCCGTGCAGCACATCGGCGCGCAGCGCGGCCTCGGTGGCGTCCTCGGGCAGGGTGCGGGTGACAAGGAACGGGCTCACGAGCGGGACTCCTCGGATGGTGCGGGCGCCATGTCGTCGCGCGGGTCCTTGAGCGGGATCAGCAGAACGTCGGTGCGGGTGGCCGACAGCAGGGTGCGGTCGGGCACCTCCCGCCAGCGCGGATCGTCGTCGTACGATTCGGAGGCCACGACGACGCGGTCGCCAGGTCCGGTGAGATACCACAGCGTGTCGCCCCACGCGGTCGCGGTGATCGACGCGCCGTCGGTGATCAGCAGATTCAGACGGGAACCGGGCGCCGCCGAGGCGACCTCCAGCACGGTGTCCGCCATCGCCTTACCGTCCTCGATACCGGCGCGCAGCCGGTTCAGCAGCAGCGCCCACACGAACGCCGAGTCGCAGCGCGCCTCCAGGGAGAGCAGCTCCACCGGCGGCAGTGAACCGGCGAGTCGGGCCATCGAGTCCGGCCATCCGCCGACGGCCCCGTTGTGGCTGAACAGCCATCTGTCCCCGGCGTACGGCGCCGCCGCGGCCTCCAGATCGGGGTCGCTCCGGGTCGCGTCGCGCACCGCGGCCAGGACCGCACCGGAGCGCACGACCCGCGCCAGATCGTCGAGGGAGGCGTCCGCCCAGATGGGACCGGCCCTGCGATAGCGCGCCGGCACGGGGTCGCCCGCGGCGTACCAGCCGACCCCGAACCCGTCGGCGTTGACGCACCCGTGCTGCTGCCGCCGTGGTTCCCACGCCTGCCGGTACAGGCTGTGCGGGGGCTCCATGAGGACCTGCCCGAGCGGCTCCTCGGGTCCCAGACAGGCGAGATGACGGCACATCACGCGTCCCTGGCGGTGCGGAAGCCCGAGAAGATCTGCCGCCGGACCGGGTGGTCCCAGTTGCGGAACGTACCCCGGCAGGCCACCGCGTCCACGGCGAACGAACCGCCCCGCAGCACCTTGTACTCGGGACCGAAGAACACCTCCGAGTACTCCTTGTACGGGAACGCCGTGAACCCCGGGTAGGGCGCGAAGTCGCTCGACGTCCACTCCCACACGTCCCCGATCAACTGCCGTACGCCGAACGCGGACGCGCCCGCCGGATAGCTGCCGACCGGTGCCGGACGCAGATGGCGCTGCCCGAGGTTCGCGTGCTCGGGCGTCGGGTCGGCGTCGCCCCACGGGTAGCGCCGGGAGCGGCCAGAGGCCGGGTCGTGGCGGGCCGCCTTCTCCCACTCGGCCTCGGTGGGCAGCCGACGCCCCGCCCAGCGCGCGTACGCGTCCGCCTCGTACCAGCACACATGCAGAACGGGCTCGTCGGGCGGTACGACCTCGGTGACGCCGAAGCGCCGCCGCAGCCACTGGCCGCCCTCGCGGTGCCAGAACAGCGGCGCCTTCAGGTCATGGGTGCGCACATGGGCCCAGCCCTCGGGCGTCCACCAGCGCTCGTCGCCGTAGCCCCCGTCCTCGATGAACGCCTCGTACGCGGCGTTCGTCACGGGCAGGACGTCGATGAAGAACGCCGCCACCTCCCGCTGGTGCGCGGGCCGTTCGTTGTCCAGCGCCCAGGGCTCGGCCGAGGTGCCCATGGTGAACGGCCCGGCCGGCACGAGGACTTCGGACGGGCCCGTGTACGGCGGCGCGGGGGCCGGGTCCGGGGCGGTGAGCGCCTGCGGGCCCCGGCGCAACTGATGGGTGATCAACATGGTCTCGTCGTGCTGCTGTTCGTGCTGGGCGATCATGCCGAAGGCGAAGCCCGCCTCCGTCAGCCGGTGTCCCTCGAAGGGCGTGCTCTCCAGTACGTCCAGGGCCCTTCCCCGCACCTCCGAGGCATAGCGGCGGGCCTCGTCGGGCGGCAGCAGCGGCAGCGAGGGCCGCTCGGCACGCGGATGCTCGAAGGCGTCGTACAGCCCGTCTATCTCAGGTCGCATGGCCTCGCGACCGGCGACCGCGCGCAGCAGCCACAGCTCCTCCTGGTTGCCGATGTGCGCGAGGTCCCAGACCAGCGGCGACATCAGCGGGGAGTGCTGGGCGGTGAGCTCGGGGTCGTCCACACAGGTGGTCAGGAGCGCGGTGCGGTCGCGCGCCGCGGTCAGTGCGTCCAGTGCGCGTTCCCGCAGCGTGCCGGGGTCGATCGGTGACCGGGCGTCGGTCATGAGTGCGTGTCCTTCCCGTGGAACAGGGTGTCGTCCCCGTCGGAACGGGTGTCCTTCCCCTGGAACCGGAGCAGCAGATCGTCGGCGGGGCAGCGGCCCCGGGCCACATAGCGGTCGGTGAACTCCGCGACGGCCTCCTGAACGTCGTCGGTGGCGCCGAGCCTGGGCAGCGCGTCGGCCGCGGCCGCGAAGCAGGCGACGGCGGCCTCGTGCAGCTCCGGATCGGCCAGCCCCTCCCGCGCGGCGGTCACCCACAGCGTGTTGCACGGCGGCGGCTGCGAGCCCGCCCGCTCGGCCAGCGGTTTGACGATCCGGTACGCGGTCTCGGCGGCCTCCGGATCGTCGAACAGCGCCGTCGTGACGGCGAGCGGCACGATCCACCCGTCGTCGCCGGGCTGTGCGTCGATCATGCGGAGTTCGAGATGTCCGCGGGGCCGGATCGGAGGGAACAGGGTTGTGAGGTGGTAGTCGAGATCGCTGCGGTCCGGGGGGTCCTGGGACCGGGTCCAGTCCCGGAACGTCAGGCCGTCCGGTACATGCCAGGGGCCGGGCCCGCCGCGGACGCACATCACGGGCGCGTCCATCACATGCCGGGTCCAGGCGGCCCTGGCATCGCCCACGAGGGGCGGTGCGCCCGAGCGTCCCGGATCCATGGCGGCCCACAGGGACTGCCGTGTCGAGCGCCAGCCCGTCGGCCGGCCCCGGGACAGCGGTGAGTGCGCGAACGCGGCGACCAGCACCGCGCCCAGCTGGTGCGCCAGCCACCAGCGCCGTCCGTGCCCCAGGGGGCCGGGCTCCTCGTACCCCGCGTCCAGGCACACCTGGACGGAGGCCGACGAGCACATCATCGACCGCCCCTCGGGACCGGTGCGGTCGAGGTAGCACTCCATGGCGTCGTAGCGGGGCTCGCGCAGAAAGCGGCGCGGAGGGTTCCAGGGCTCGTGGCCGTAACCGCTGAGAGCGAGATCCGCCTCGGCCAGCAGGGCGCGGACCGCATCGAGGTCGGCGGAGACGGACCCTATGCACTCCATGAGGGAGGCGGCGGGGGCGGAGCTGAGCTCCAGCTGCCCGCCCGGTTCGACAGTGAGGGCCGAACGCAGGGGCAGGGTCCGCAGCGCGGTGTACACCGCGCGAAGACGTTCGGGTGGTGCCGGGAGCCACGGTCTGCGCAGCTCGTGGACGAACCATTCCACTTCGACACCGAGCGTACGAGGCGGTCCGGTCTTGAAACAGATGCCGCGGACCAGCGCCTCCACCTCGGCTTCGGTGACCGCGGAGCGGGGCTCCGTACAGTCACTCACCGAATCGGACATGTCGGGATCCTCCTGAGATTCCACCATGCCGCCGGCCCGGATTCGGGTAGACCGGGTCGGCGTCGCTCGTCCCACCCAAGACCCTCATGTGCATTCGCACAAGGGTGCCCAGCGGAGCTTTGCGGACTGCTTCCTCCCAGTTTCGCAGGCCCGGAGCGGTGGTTCCGAGGGCCGGGAAACTCTGTTGCGACGTAGGACCAGCATCGCTCACCATGCGTTCATGAGCACGACGGGGGAGATCGGCGCGGCGCCACTGGCGACCGCGCGCCAGGTGCTCGCGGCGCCCACGGGGGTGGCGCCGTGAGCACGCGGCTGCGGGGGATCGCACAGCAGACACAGGAGATCGTCGAGCGGGGTGCCTACCGCACGTCGGAGGGACGTACGGTGGCCATCGCGGCGGCGTCGGAGGCGGCCCGCGCCGGCACGAGGATGTACGGTCCGGGGCCGGTGGAGACGCCGCCGGTGCGCCCGGTGGCCACGGCGTTCGGGGTGACGGGGGAGAGCAGTCTGGAAGCCGCCCGGCGCCTGCTGGACCGTTGGGGTGAACCGGTGGCCGTCCTCAACTTCGCCTCCGCCAGGAATCCGGGCGGCGGGTTCCTGAACGGCGCGCAGGCCCAGGAGGAGGCCCTGTGCCGCGCCTCCGCGCTGTATGCGTGCGTCCGCGAGGTCCGGGAGTTCTACGATCACCACCGCACCGATCGTGACCTCTTCTACACGGACCGCGTGATCCATTCACCGGCCGTGCCGGTCTTCCGCGACGACCGTGGACGACTGCTTGAGGAGCCGTACCAGGTGGGCTTCCTGACCGCCGCCGCGCCGAACGCGGGCGTGGTGCTGCGCCGGACGCCGGAGCGCGCGGCCGAACTGCCCCGCGCCCTGGCGACCCGTGCCGAGCGCGTCCTGGAGACGGCGGCGGCCTGCGGCTACCGGCGCCTGGTGCTGGGCGCATGGGGCTGCGGAGTGTTCCGCAACGAACCGGCGCAGGTGGCCGGGGCGTTCCACGCACTGCTGGTCGCCGGACGGTTCGAGGGCTCCTTCGACGAGGTGGTCTTCGCCGTGCTGGACCGCACGCCCGGCACGACGACACGGTCCGCTTTCGAACGGACATTCGCGGATGTATGCGCGGCCTGACCCGGCCCCTGCCGCCCGACCCGGCACCTCAGGACCAGCCGTAGCGCTCCCGCAGGCGGTGCACCACGAGGTTGAAGCGCATCCGGTCCAGCGCGCACGCCTCCCGCCGCATCCCGTCCTCGTGCAGCCGCAGCACCCGGTCCACGTCCGCCCA
Source organism: Streptomyces sp. NPDC052036 (assembly GCF_040680495.1). Taxonomy (NCBI): domain Bacteria; kingdom Bacillati; phylum Actinomycetota; class Actinomycetes; order Kitasatosporales; family Streptomycetaceae; genus Streptomyces; species Streptomyces sp. NPDC052036. The sequence continues at coordinate 12,979 of NZ_JBFAWW010000055.1, forward strand.
GGAGTCACGCCCCGAGCGGTCCCAGGGGCCGCTGCCTATCGGCACCCACTCCCGGTCGCCGTCGTGCCGCTTGCTGGACAGCTGCACGGCGAGCAGCGTGCCGCCCGGCTCCCTGGCGACCACGAGCACCGGGCGGTCCTTGCCGCGCCCGTCGTTCTCCTCGAACGGCACCCAGGTCCAGACGATCTCCCCCGGGTCGGGGTCACCGTCGTGCGCGGGGGAGTACTCGGTCCGCACCCGGCCCACGGCCCGGGGGTCGGCCTCGGTGGTCGCGGAGGGGCCGTAGCGGCCGGGGACGTCTTCATCGGTAGAGGCAGTCACGCGGCTCACGGTAGAGCCTGGCCGCGGGCGGGCTCCCACCGGGTACGGCGACCTGAGACACCGTCAGCCGGGCCTCGGGGCCGCTCCGGTGGCAGGGACCGCGCGGCCACATCGGGATCGTCCGCCGCGCGCCCGCCGCGCGCGGTGACCGCGGCGTGCTGCCCCGCGCGACGACTGGCGTGGGTCGTCCCGTGCTACGACCGTGCTACGACTGCGGCGGGTTGTCCCGGTCCCGCGGGGGCTGGAACTGGTCCCGGAGCGCGTCCGGGCCCTTGTCGGCCTGTCCGGCGGGGCGGTTGGACATCGCGTCGTCGGCGGCTTGGCCGACTCGGTCCTGTCCCTGGCCGATGCGCTCTCCGTGCCCCTTCAGCATCTGCTTGAGCTTGTCCATCATGGACATCGTGGCCTCCTTGCCGATCTTCCCCCTCCCTCCAGCATCGGCGTGCCGCGCCGAGGGTGCATCCGCTGCGGCACGGGCGGCGCAGCGGCCGGTCGTCGCCGGACGGCGCGGGCCGGGGGACCGATCGGCGGTGCCGGGATGCGGCGGTCGTGGACGCGCGATGGGATGAGCGGGGCACCCCACCCCGAGAACGCGGGCATGATGGCCGTCCAGGAGATCGTCGAGCAAGCGTCGTGGAGGCACATATGGCCACTGCACGGGACCTGTTGACCGTCGCGCTGGACGCCGCGCCCGGCCGTCGTGCCGAACCGGGTGACCTGTCGCTCGGACTCGCGGGCGCCGAGCTGTTGGACCTGATGGACCTACGGGCCCTCACCCTCGACGGCGTGCTCATCGCGCCGAGCGACCCGCCGGTGACGGACGACCGCCTGTTGCGGGAGGCCGCGGCGGCGCTGTCGCGGCAACCGCCGTACGAGTCGGTCGAGGACTGGCTGTGGCGCCGCGGCCAGGGACTGTCCTCGGTCTATCTGGCCGTGTTCGAGGAGGAAGGCCTGCTCGTCCGGCAGCGCCGCCGCTGGCTGCCCGCCTTCACCGGCGAAGCCACGCCGGCCGACTCCCCGGCCCGCCGGCAGGCGGCGGACCGATGGGCCGCCGGGGAGCCCGTGCTCGCCACGCTCGCGGCGACCATCGGCATTCGTGACGCCCTGGCGGAGGAGGGCCCGGAGGTCACCGAGGGCTCGACGGGGACCGTGCTGGCCGCCGTCGACGATGCGGTGACGGAACTGACCGCCGTACGACAGCGGCGGGCCATCGAGAAGGCGGCCTTCGACAACATCTGGAGGGGCCCGTGACCGGCGGCCGGCACGGCGGGCCCGGCTTGCTTGCCCGGGCCTTGTGATGCGACAACGGGCGGCGGTATGCGGCGGCCCTTCGGGTGCCCTGGCAGGGACCGATGGCGCCTGTCCGGCACCCAGCTGGTGATGCGGGGTGGTGCGGCAGCACTGCCCGCCGGGGGCCGGGCGCCGGGCCCCCTGCATGCCCGGGGCGTACGGCGAGCGATCGCCGTACGCCCCGGGCCTTGAGGTGCCCTACCGGCCGATGCCTCCCGGGCTCAGCCCTCGTCCCCCTCCACCGTGACCTTCTCCGGCCGCGGCGGGGTGAACCCGTTGAGTCCGGCGGGCGTGGGCGCGGGAGCGCCGTTCGCGGCCGCCCCGTCGTTCATCGACGACAGCAGCCGGCGGGCGAGCCCCAGGCCGGTGCCGCCCATCGTCAGGGCCTTGGCGAACACGTCGGCCATGCCGTCGGCGCCGTTGAGCAACACCATGTTGTCGACATTGCCGAAGGCGGACGCACCCGCCTGGACGATCTCCGGCCACTTCTCGGCCAGCTGCTGCGCGACCACGGCCTCCTGGTTCTCGGCGAGGGCCGCGGCACGTGCCTTGATGGCCTCCGCCTCCGCCAGACCCTGGGCGCGGGTCGCCTCGGCCTCGGCGAGACCCTTCGCCTGCGCTGCCGCCGCCTCCGCCTCACCGGTGGCACGGGTCGCCTGCGCCGCGGCGGCGCCACGCGTCTTGGTCGCCTCCGCCTCGGCGCCCGCGGCCGCCTTCACCCGGGTCGCCTCGGCCGCCGCCGCCAGCTCGGTCTCCTTCGCCTTGGCCTGCGCGGCCGAGATCCGCGCGTCGCGCTCGGCCTCGGCCAGCGTGCGCTTCTCGTACGCCTTGGCGTCCGCGGGCTTGCGGACGTCCGCCTGGAGCTGCTGTTCGCGCCGGTGCGCCTCCAGCTCCGCGACGCGGGTCTCCTGGACCACGACCTCCTGCCGGGCCGCCGCATCGGCGAGCGGACCGGCCTGACGGGCGGCCGCGCCCGCCTTGTCGCGCTCTGCCTGATAGCCGGCCTGCAGGATCTCGCTGTCCCGGGTCGCCTGCGCCATCCGCGCGTATGACTGCTGCTCCGCCTCGGTGGCGAGACGATTCGCCTCCGCCTGCGCGATCCGTGCGTCCCGCTGCACCGCCGCCGCGTGCGGCATGGAGAGGTTCTGGATGTAGCCCGTCGGGTCCTCGATCTCGTGGATCTGCAACGAGTCCACGATCAGGCCCAGTTTCTCCATCTCCGTGCCGCACGCGGCACGGGTCTGGCCGGTGAGCTTCTCCCGGTCGCGGATCATGTCCTCGACCGTCAGACCGCCGACGATCGACCGCAGATGACCCGCGAACACGTTGTGCACGCGCTCCGACATCAGCCTCTGCTGGTCGAGGAAGCGGCGGCCCGCGTTGGCGATCGACACGAAGTCGTCGCCCACCTTGAAGATGACCACGCCCCGCACCTTCAGCGGAATGCCCTGGTGGGTCACGCAGTCCACCTGCAGTTCGGTCTCGTTGAGGTCGAGCGAGAGCTTGCGCACCGCCTGCACACCCGGCAGCACCAACGTGCCGCGCCCCGTGACGATGCGGAAGCCCATGCCTTCCTCGAGACCCTCGGTCCGATGCTTCGAACCGGAGATGATCAGTGCTTCGTTGGGCTCCGCGACACGCCACATCAGCTTGAAGACCACAACGATGAAGACCAGTGCGAGGACAACAGCCCCCGCGACGACGCCGATGACCATCGGCAAACGCCCCCTTTGCCTGGTGCCGGGTCGGCACCGAACGAAGGGAGTGTGCGCCCGCGCAAGACCCGGGTGAAGACGCTGACGGATCCTTGTTGCAATCTTGACGCGAGCGCTCTCACCTGCGCGCTCACGGGCTCAACTGCCGTACACCGCCTCGACGTACACGGTCCGCGGCGGCAGGTGCTCCACCACCATCACCACCGTGCCCCGCTCCATCCGGCTCCGCCCGTCCGCGGGATACGCGAGGAAGTGCTCGGCGCCGCCACGCACGCGAACGATCACTTCGCCGACCAGTCCGGGTCCGACGGAGCCGGTGACACGTCCCATCAGGCCCACCATCGACGCATCGTCCATGGTCACAGGGTACGGCCCGAACGCGCCTACGCGGCCCGCGCATCGGTGGCCGACGGGCGCGGCGGACGGCGCTCGTACCACCGCACATCCGCCTCCAACTGGGCCGCCAGCGACACCAGAAGCGGCTCGCTGTGCGCCGGGCCCAGCAACTGGGCGCCCACCGGGAGCCCTTCCCCCACGAAGCCCGCGGGGACATTGACCCCCGGCCAGCCCAGCACGTTCCACGGCCATGCGTACGGACAGGCGGCGATCATCGCGCGATCGGTGTTCCAGCCGTTCATGTGCACGAGCGTCCCGATACGCGGCGGGGGAGCGGCCGTCGTCGGCGCGAGGACGACGTCGTACGACGCGAACAGCGCCCCCACCCGCCGGTGCAGCACCGCCTCAGCCCGGCGCGCCGCACGCAGCGGCGCCCCGCCGAGGAGGCGGCCCAGCCGCGCGGCGTCGCGGGTGCGCCGGTCGAGCAACTCCGGGAAGGGGGCCTCGCGCACCCATTCGGCCAGCCCCGCGGTCGCGCGCGGCAGAAAGGCCAGCCCGATCTGCCCGTACCGCGGTTCCGCCTCCTCCACCGTGTGCCCGAGCGCGGCCAGCCGCTCGGCGAGCGCGAGGACGCGCGCCCGGACCCGGGGGTCGAGCCGGGCGGGCACCGCGGTGAACGGCGGCTTCAGCGAGAGCGCGATCCGCAGCCGGCCCGGGTCCCGGCCCACTGCCGTCGAGACGTCGAGCGCGGGCGGGCGGTGCAGATCGCCAGGGTGGTTGCCGCTCACCGCGTCCAGGAGCAGTGCCGCGTCCGCGACCGTCCGGGCGAGCGTGCCGTTGACTGTGATCCCCTGGAAGGACTCAGGGCGCGGCCAGGTCGAGATCCGGCCCCGCTGCGGCTTGATGCCGATCAGATGGGTCCAGCCGGCCGGGATGCGGATGGAACCCGCGCCGTCCGAGCCCAGTGCGGCCGGCACCAGGCCCGCGGCGACCGCCGCCGCGGATCCGCCGGAGGAGCCGCCCGGGGTGTGGTCCGGATGCCAGGGGTTGCGGGTGGCGCCGAAGGCGGGTCCCTCGGTGAACGGCCACTGCCCCAGCTCGCAGGTGTTGGTCTTGCCGACGATCACGGCCCCGGCCGCCCGCAGCCGCCGTACCGCCTCGCTGTCCTCGGCCACCGGGGGGAACGCGCCTGGGCAGCCGAACGCGGTGGGTTCGCCCGCCACGTTCATGTCGTCCTTGACGGCCACCGGAACCCCGAGCAGCGGCCTGCGCACCCCGGCCGCGAGTTCCCGGTCGGCGGCCTCCGCCTCGGCGAGCGCGGCCTCGGCGCGCACCACCCGGAACGCGTTCAGCGAGGGCTGGGCCGCCTCGATCCGGGCCAGGGCGCGCTCGACGAGCGCACGGGAGGTCACCTCGCCGGCGGCGAGCGCGCGGGCGCACTCGGCCGCCCCGTCGATCCGGTCCGACACCATGGGGACACCTCCGCGGGCACGTCGACTACCGCACGGTAACCGGTGATCCCGTCATGGGGCACCCGTAGCCCAACTTCCTCTGGGAAAAGGATGGTTGTGGCCGGGATCGCACCCTGGAGGACGGCCCGCGCGGCCGTTCTGCCAAGATGCGGTACGTCATGGTGCAGCTACCGAAACAGCCCGTCCCTTCGTCTCCCGCACCCCCCGCCGTGCCGACGAGTGCCGATGTGGCCCGTCTGGCCGGTGTCTCGCGCGCGACCGTCTCGTACGTCCTCAACAACACCCGCGCGGTACGCATCAGCGAACCCACCCGGCGCCGTGTCCACGAGGCCGCCGAGGAACTCGGGTACGTCCCGCACGCCGCCGCCCGCAGCCTGCGCGCCGGGCACAGCCGTATGGTGCTGATGCCCGCCCCGAACGTGCCGGTGGGTGCGCTCTACAGCCAGTTCATCAACGAACTCCAGTGGGCCCTGAGCCGTTTGGACTACACCGTCGTGCAGTACGGCGGTATCGGCCTGGAGGGCGACGAAGCCGCCCGCGCCTGGGCGGAGTTGCGGCCGGTCGCGGTCCTGGTGCCCGGCGCCGGGCTCGGCCCGCAGGGCGTGCACGTCCTCAAACGCTCCGGCGCGCGCGCCGTCCTCACGCTGGGCCCCGAACGGGTCGAGGGCGCCCACACGCTGCTCCTGGACCACGACGGAGTGGGGCACAGCGCCGGGGCGCACCTGCTGGCCCGGGGCCGTCGCAATGTCGGCGTCGTCCTGCCGCTGGAGGCCGGCCTCGCGCTCTACTCCAGGCCCCGGCTGGAAGGCGTACGGCGCGCCCTGCGCGGTACCGGCGCCACCGTCACCGAGCTCCCCCTCGACTACCAGGAGGGGTCCGCCGCCCGGCTCGCGGCGCGCTGGCGCTCACTCGGCCTGGACGCCGTCTTCGCGTACAACGACGAATACGCGATGCTGCTGATGCGCGCCCTGCAAGACGAGGGCGTGGACATCCCGCGGGAGACGGCCGTGGTCGGTGCCGACGACCTGATGCTCGGCCGGCTGCTGCGGCCGAGGCTGAGCACCGTCCATATCGAACTGCCGTCCGGACGTGAGCTGGCGGAACTGGTCGACCGTGTGGTGCGCGACCCCGGTGGCGTACCGGAGGTGCACCAGGTCCTCGGCGCGCGCCTCGTGCACCGCGAATCGAGCTGACCCCCGCCGCGTTCCGCGCGGCGTCACGCCGCGCGGAAGCAGCCCCGAAGCGCGGCGGAGCGGCGTCACTCGCCGTTCTGCCCGGCCTTCTCCTGCTGCGCGGCGACGGCCTTGCGGACCTCGTCCATGTCGAGCTTGCGGGCTTGGCCGATCACGTCGTCGAGGGCGGACTGCGGCAGGGCGCCCGGCTGAGCGAAGATGGCGACCTGGTCCCGGACGATCATCAGCGTCGGGATCGACTGGATACCGAAGGCCGCCGCCAGCTCCGGCTGCGCCTCGGTGTCCACCTTGCCGAAAACCAGGTCCGGGTTCTCCTCCGCGGCCTTCTCGTAGACCGGGGCGAACTGACGGCACGGCCCGCACCAGGACGCCCAGAAGTCGATCAGGACGAATTCGTTGTCCTTGACCGTCTGGTCGAAGTTCTCCTTGGTGAGCTCGAAGGTGTTGCTCATGCTGGTTCCCTCTTCCTGGTGTCGGGGCTCGGCCGCTGTCGACAACGGCACGTCGGGGTCATGTATTCCGCGCGCGTACCCGTGTGGCGGAGCGAGCACACCAACAACCAGACTGGGCCCATGACGGAAACGGAATCCATCGCGTACGACGTCGTGGTGCTGGGTGCGGGGCCCGTGGGCGAGAACGTCGCCGACCGTACCCGGGCCGCCGGACTCTCCACCGCGATCGTCGAGAGCGAGCTGGTCGGCGGCGAGTGCTCGTACTGGGCATGTATGCCCAGCAAGGCACTGCTGCGCCCGGTGATCGCCCGTGCAGACGCACGCCGCGTCCCCGGCCTCGCCCATCTGGCGCAGGGACGGCTCGACGTGCCCGCGGTCCTGGCCCATCGCGACTACGAGGTGTCGGACTGGAAGGACGACGGCCAGGTCGCCTGGCTGAACAGCGTCGGCGCCGACCTCTACCGGGGCCAGGGACGGCTGGCCGGACCCCGCAAGGTCACGGTGAGCGGCCCCGACGGTGAGCAGGTGCTCACCGCCCGGCACGCGGTGGCCGTGTGCACCGGCAGCGGGGCCCTGCTGCCCGACCTGCCGGGGATCGCCGAGGTGCGCCCCTGGACCAGCCGGGAGGCGACGAGCGCGAAGGCCGTGCCCGCACGGCTGGTCGTGGTGGGCGGCGGCGTGGTGGCCACCGAGATGGCCACCGCCTGGGGAGCCCTGGGCTCGCAGGTCACCATGCTCGTACGGGGCAAGGGTCTGCTGTCGCGCATGGAGCCCTTCGCCGGGGAACTGGTAGGGGAGGCCCTCGCGGAGTCGGGCGTGGAGGTGCGCACCGGTACTTCGGTCGAGTCGGTCCGGCGCGAGGGCGGCACCGTCGTGGTCGTCACGGACGCGGGCGACCGCATCGAGGCGGACGAGATCCTCTTCGCCACCGGCCGGGCACCCCGCACCGAAGACATCGGCCTGGACACGGTCGGCCTGGAGCCCGGCTCCTGGCTGTCGGTCGACGACAGCATGCGGGTGACGGGCAGCGAGTGGCTGTACGCGGTCGGCGACGTCAACCACCGTGCGCTCCTCACCCACCAGGGCAAGTACCAGGCGCGTGTCGCGGGCGCGGCGATCGGGGCCCGCGCGGCGGGCGTCCCGCTCCTGGAGACGGATCCGTGGGGCGCCCATTCCGCCACCGCCGACCACGCGGCCGTTCCGCAGGTGGTGTTCACCGACCCGGAGGCGGCGGCCGTGGGTCTCTCCCTGGCGGAGGCGGAGCAGGCGGGCCGCCGGGTCCGCGCCGTGGACGTCGATCTGAGATCGGTCGCGGGGGCCGGCCTGTACGCCGACGGCTACCGGGGCCGCGCCCGCATGGTGGTCGACCTGGACAGCGAGACCCTGCTGGGCGTCACGTTCGTCGGCCCCGCCGTCGGGGAACTGATCCACTCCGCCACCATCGCCGTCGCGGGCGAGGTCCCGATCGACCGCCTGTGGCACGCGGTGCCCTCGTACCCGACCATCAGCGAGGTCTGGCTGCGCCTGCTGGAGGCGTACCGGGGCTGACCCCGGGCGCATCGCACCCAGGGATCCCGGGCCCCGCACACACCCGTGCGCGGGGCCCGGCTCCCCTCGCCTTCCCGCACCGCGCCCGCCGGGCGCCCATCGTGTTCGGAGCTCTCAGCCCGGCAGCGTGAACGGCAGCGTGAACCCCAGCTCCGCGGCGGCCCGTTCCGGCGTCGGCTGGGTCCATCGGCCGGCCATCGCCTCGTTCGACGAGAACGAGCGCGGCTCCGCCCGGTCCAGATAGAGCATGCCGTCCAGATGGTCCGTCTCGTGCTGGACGATCCGGGCCGGCCAGCCCGCGAACTCCTCGTCCACCGGCACCCCGTGCTCGTCCAGCGCCCGCAGCCGCACCCGGGCGTGCCGGGCCACCACGGCCTGCCAGCCCGGCACGCTGAGACAGCCCTCGAAGAAGGCGGCCCGTTCGGTGCCGAGCGCCTCGTATGACGGGTTGACCAGCACCCGGAACGGCTGGGGCGTCCGCCCGCGCGCCACCCGGATCTCCTCCGGGACCGGCGCGGGGTCCTCGATGACCGCGATCCGCAACGCCACCCCGACCTGCGGCGCCGCGAGCCCCACACCGGGCGCCGCGTGCATCGTCTCGCGCAGGGCGGTCACGAAGCGCGCGAGGAGTGCCGGGTCGAGCTGGCCGTCGAAGGGCTCGATGCCACGGCGCAGCACCGGATCACCCGCCGCGACGATCGGCAACGGGCCGCCGACGGCGAGGAGTTGCTCGACCTGGTCGGCGAGAGGGAGACCGCGGGGGTTGGCGCGGGCGACGTCGGATGCCATCGCGCCAGCATGACAGGAGGATCCGGCGGCGGACGCGGCGGCGCGGCCCGCCTGTGGCACATGTCACCGGTGCTCGGACCCGGTTGAGGCCCCAGGGGATGTGGCCCACGTCACGGGATCGGCCGGGAACTCACCCGTACGGCCCTCCGACTACCGGACCATCACGCCCAACTCCCCGGCGCGTGGCCGCAGTCCGTCCCCGATCCCCGGAGCAGGCCGCCGATGACCACCACTTCCCCGACCGCGACGGACGACGCCCCAGGGCCCGTCGCGGCCAAGCCCTCCGGATGGGCGCCGCTGCGTCCCCTGGTGCTGCGCCTGCACTTCTACGCCGGGGTCCTCGTCGCCCCGTTCCTGCTGGTCGCGGCGGTCACCGGCTTTCTGTACGCGGCCTCGTTCCAGGTGGAGAGGATCGTCTACGCGCATGAGCTGACCGTTCCGGTCGGGGACACCGAGCTGCCGATCGCCGCTCAGATCGCCGCCGCCCGCAAGGCCCACCCCGAGGGCACGCTGTCGGCCGTACGCCCTTCCCCGGCGAAGGACGCCGCCACCCGGGTGCTGCTGTCCGGGGTCCCCGGCGTCGGCAAGGACCACACTCTGGCCGTGTTCGTCGACCCGTACACCGGCACGGTGCGCGGCGCCCTGGAGCAGTACGGCTCCACCGGCGCCCTGCCGCTGCGGACCTGGATCGACGAGTTCCATCGCGACCTCCACCTCGGTGAGAACGGCCGCCTCTACAGCGAACTCGCCGCCAGCTGGCTGTGGGTGATCGCGGGCGGAGGGGTCGTCCTGTGGTTCGCGCGCCGGCGCACCCAGCGCAAGCTGCGCGGCGCCAGCGGCCGCCGTCGCACCCTCGGCCTGCACGGCACGGTCGGTGTCTGGGCCGCGGCCGGGTTCTTCTTCCTCTCCGTGACCGGACTGACCTGGTCCACGTACGCCGGGGCCAACATCGACGAACTGCGCACCTCCCTCCACCAGGCCACCCCGTCGGTCTCGGCCGCCGCGGGCGGCGAGCACGCCGGCCATGGCTCCGCGACCGCCGGCGGCGGCGCGCACGGCGTCGGCCTCGACAAGGTCCTCGCCGCCGCCCGGGCCGAGGGCCTGACCGATCCCGTGGAGATCGTGCCGCCCGCCCACGCGTCCTCCGCCTACGTCGTCCGGCAGATCCAGCGCAGCTGGCCCGAGAAGCAGGACTCGGTCGCCGTCGACCCGGCCACCGGCGAGGTCACCGACGTGCTGCGCTTCGCCGACTATCCGGTGCTCGCGAAACTCACCCGCTGGGGCATCGACCTGCACACCGGCGTCCTCTTCGGGATCATCAACCAGCTCGCCCTGATGGCCCTCGCCCTGTCCCTCGTCCTGCTGATCGTGTGGGGCTACCGCATGTGGTGGCAGCGCGGCCGGGCAGGCGCGTTCGGGCGGCCCGTGCCACGCGGCGCCTGGCAGCAGGTCCCGCCGCAGATCCTCGTCCCCGGCCTGGCGGCCGTCGCGGTCCTCGGCTACTTCGTGCCGCTGCTCGGCATCCCGCTCGCGGCCTTCGTCGCCGTGGACGTCGTCCTCGGCGAGATCGACCACCGTCGCGGCAGGCGCAGCTACGGCGGCCGGGTCGCGTGATCCGCTCCACGGACCTCGGAGGGCGACGAGGCGGCCAGGGCACAGCGTGAGCAGCCGCAGCGCGGATCCGCACGACGGCCCGTGACCGGGGGAACCGGTCACGGGCCGTCAGTCCCCGGCCGTCCGGGGATCACACCTCGGCGAAGTCACCCGAGAGCGCCGCGGCGATCCGCAGATGCGGTGCGGCCTCGGCCTCGCGCCCCTGACGCTGGAGCGTGCGTCCGAGCATCAGCCGGGCGTAGTGCTCCACCGGGTCGCGCTCCACGATGCCGCGCAACTCCTCCTCGGCGCGCCGCAGCTGAGCCGAGTGGTAGTAGGCGCGGGCCAGCAGCAGCCTCGGTCCCGTCTGCTCCGGCACCTCCTCGACCAGAGCCTTGAGGACCTGCGCGGCCTCGGAGTAGTCCTTGGCCTCGAAGAACATCCGGGCCCGCTCCCAGCGCTCCGCAGGTGTTCCGTGGTCGTAGTACGTCGTTTCCACTCTGACCTCCTTATGGCCCCCACAACCCCAGTGTTTGATTGAATATTCCACGACCGAGGGCGGGCGGCCGGGCGGGGAGAACCGGCCGGGGAGAACCGGCCGGGGGGCCCGTGCCGATTGGGCCGACTGGTCGGCTCGACGGAACGAGCGAATCGACGGGCGGGTCGCCGCCCTGACGCGGATGTACCGCCGGGTCTAGGTTGGGCGGCATGAGCAATCTCGATCGCGAGGCGGTGCCCGCCGTGTGCGGCGGCCGCGGGTTCGTGGTGGCGGAACCGGTGCGCGAGCTCCTCAGCCCGCGCCAGGTCCGGCTCGGTGAGTCGACTCAGGTCCGACGACTGCTGCCGAACCTCGGCCGCCGCATGGTGGGCGCCTGGTGTTTCGTCGACCACTACGGTCCGGACGACATCGCGGACGAGCCGGGCATGCAGGTGCCCCCGCATCCGCACATGGGCCTGCAGACGGTGAGCTGGCTGCACGAGGGCGAGGTCCTGCACCGCGACTCGACGGGCAGTCTCCAGACCGTCCGCCCACGCGAGTTGGGCCTGATGACCTCGGGACGGGCGATCAGTCACTCCGAGGAGAGTCCCCGGCCCCATGCGCGCTTCCTGCACGGCGCCCAGCTGTGGGTGGCCCTGCCGGACAGCCACCGGCACACCGACCCGCGCTTCGAGTACCACCCCGAACTGCCCGTGATCACGACCCCGGGCCTGACGGCCACCCTGCTCCTGGGCGAGATCGACGGCACACGGTCCCCCGGCACGACGTTCACCCCGATCGCCGGTGCCGATCTGGCCCTGGCGCGCGGCGCGGACGTACGACTGCCCCTGGAGGCGGACTTCGAGTACGCGGTGCTGTCGATGTCCGGGGAGGCCCATGTCGACGGGGTCCCGGTCCTGCCGGGCTCGATGCTCTACCTGGGCTGCGGCCGCACCGAACTCCCGCTGCGCGCGGAGTCGGACGCGGGCCTGATGCTCCTGGGCGGCGAGCCGTTCGATGAGGAGCTGATCATGTGGTGGAACTTCATCGGCCGCATGCAGGAGGACATCGAGCAGGCCCGCACCGACTGGATGACAGGCTCTCGCTTCGGTGAGGTGAAGGGCTACGACGGCGCTCCACTGCCGGCACCTGAACTGCCGTCTGTACCGCTGAAGCCGCGGGGAAGGGTGCCCTGACCTGGGCAAACACGGTGGCGCGACCACGTGGACCGCCGATCTGCGGTTCGTGCTTCAGGTGTCTCCGCCGGAGGTGATGTTCGTTGGTGGTTACGCAGACGGCGGTCGCCCAAGGGTCCAATCCGGGGCAAGCGCGAGCGGACCGGGCGGCGGCGCTCCTACGCTGCAGCTTTAGAACTGCCCAGTCATGCCCCCAACAGGCATCAGTTGCCCGCGCGACTTGAACGCCGGGCCGAGGCCATGCCGCATGCGGCATGGCCTGTCCTGCTCGCGTCGCGGGCAAGGCGAAGAGGGTCAACAAGCGCGTTCCAGGTCGATCTGGAACGCGCCACTTGAGTATCTGGCTGCACCACGATCTGGGGAGTCGCCACGTACCCACTGTGTCCAGCGAGCCGAAGGTCTGGGGCCTCGTGTGACTTTGGGTCGCGTTGGGCCGGGGAGTCGGAGCCCGCTCGACACCCCTTAACGAACTGCTTGAACCTGCCCGATCCGTGCGGCACACCAACAAGGCTTCGTCGCCGCGGGTGCCGGAACTCCTGTTCCCGCTTCTGGAAGAACAGGTCGAGCGGGGAGAGACGTGGTCCTATGCCGTCCGGGATGGCACCGGGCGCGACGTCCGCTGTCGGCCATTCAGGTCTGGTGCAGCTCCGCGGAAGTTCGCGGAGGGGTGTTGGGGCTGATCGTGCGGCCTTCAACGGGGCGCCGTCGTAGGTCCACCTGTACGGCTTCGCGGTCTCGTTGCCGCCGCCTCACCCTCGGTGGCGGCACTCCGCACCCCGGTCAGGAGCGGAGCAACCTCGGCGCGCAGGGTGACGACCAGGTCGGCGAGCTCGGATGCCATCGAACGCTCCTCGCTCGGAAGCTACCGACGGCACGCCAGAGCGATCGATCGACGCTACCCCGTTACCAGAATGGATCAGTCGAGTTGGGCCCTGCGGAATTCGTTTCGTCGGGAAGGACGGACAGCATGGGCAAGAGGGTGTGGATCACGACGGCGCTCACGGTGGCGGCGGTGGTCAGCGGGATCGGCGTCGCCGCGCATGGCGCCCCGAAGGCGTCCAACGGCGGTTTCCCCACCGGCCACTTCAAGATCAAAAATGACAAGACCGGTGAGTGCATCCAGGCCTTCCTCGGCCACGAATCCGACACTTTCGGGGACGGCACCTCCAACCCCGATGCCGGACGGTACATCCAGGCCGCCGGACCCCGACCGTGCGGCAACACCAAGGACCAGGCATGGAAGTACGACGCCGCCCACAAGCGCCTGGAAAGCCTCGGCGTGGACGGGGATCGCTGCCTCGTACTCAACCGCTACTTCAGCCTCGAAGACCACTTGCTCTCGCTAAGCCCGCAGAAGCTGAACACCGACGAGAAGGATCTGCTCACCCCCGTGGAACCGGGCACCGCCCAGGCCGCCAGCAAGACGCCCGGGTGGAACCTATCGCTGGCATGGTGCAAGGAGGCACCCAGCGGGCCCATCAGGACATTCCCTTTCCAGACCAACAAGGGAATGATCTGGTCCGCCTTCACTGGCGGGCCGTTGCCCACGGACGACTCCTACCTGACGGCCGACGTCGACGGCGGCATCACCGGGATGACCAAGGGCCGGCCCGGACAGCAATGGACCTTCCCCGTCGCCCCGTGAAACTTCGCGGATCGCGAAACGCCAGCCGGTGGACGCCGGCACAACCGCTGGAAGTCCGCCCTCAACGAGTTCGACGTCCTGAACGATGTCGGAAAGCCGGGCGCGGGAGAACCGCATGCCCGGTGTGAAGCGGCGGGGACTGGAAACGGAGCAGCAGCCACCGCGCCAGTCCCCGAGTCTGACTCCATGTACTGCTGGAGTAGCACCAGGCCCACGTCGGGCTGCTTTTCCAGCGCGATGTACTGCTCGACCATGTAGTAGGCCGCGCGGTAGGCCTCGATCAAGGTCAGGCTCTCGGGAAGCTGCGCGTCAGTGCCCATGTTGCTCATCATCGCCTACGTGACCTTGAGGGGGGTGCCGTCGTAGGTCCACCTGTACGGTTTCGCGCTCTCGTTGCGGCCGATGACGTTGGTGTCGAGCTTGTCGATGAGGTCGTCGCGGCTGGAGAAGTCGCCGTGACGCAGGACCCGGCGGGTCATCGCGGAGAAGTACAGCTCGATCTGGTTGAGCCAGGAGGCATGCGGCGGGGTCCAGTGCACGGTCCAGCGCGGGTGCTCGGCCAGCCACTTCCTGGTGCGCGTGGCGGTGTGGGAGGAGCCGTGGTCCAAGACGACGTGGATCTCCTTGCCCGGAGGCTGCAGTCGGCACTCTGGGGCTTTGCACCCCAGGCGGGCGGCCGCCCAACGGGGCCGGTCCAGGCAGGAGGCCGCGTTCAACGCGGCGAGGAGAACATCACGCAGCCGTCGTCAAACGCCGGCTCGTTCAAGTTCCGCGAGTGTGGCCAGTAGGCCATGCGCGAGCCGAAGCCCAAGCTGTTGGACAGGTCCTACCGCTGGATCCTGGGCGGCATGTACCGGCTTCTGTGCAGCAGCTTCGGGTTCGGCAATGGCTGGCGGCCCGGAACACAGAGGTGACGCGCTGGCTCGGCCCTCACGCTCGTTTGCGCTCTGAGGCCCTGACGCGCCCTTCCTGGGCCGAAGAAACGCCATCTGACCTGGGGCTTCTCTACCTCTCACTGAACGTGGCGGCCCGCAGGGGACGGGCCGAACCGTCGTCGACAACAACGACCTTGGCGACCTCGCCAACCGCCGGCAGCAGGCGGGCCACGGCCTCGGCATGGTCACGCGCGGGTACCACCACGGTGACGTCTCGTTCGGTGAGTCGGGCGGTCTCGCGCGAGGGCAGCAGGACGCCGGCCGACGGCTGCGGTCTCGGACGCAGGGACTCCTCACTGTCAAGTAGGACGCGACGGTGGCTCAGAGGGGAAGCCAACCTAGTCCTGGCCGGACTACGGCCCAAGGAGCGCGAACCCCTGTGTCCCCGGCCTCGTCCGGGATCAGGCGTCCGTGCTGCCATGAGTACCGCCGGTGTCACCCCTTGCGCTGTCGCCTGATCGGCTCCCCAACCCGATGCATGTGGATCAGGGCCTCGCGGTAGGACTGGATCAGTCCGGTCTCGTGGTACGGCACGCCTGTCTCTGCGCAGTACTCGCGCACGATGACCTGGGCCCGACGCAAATTCAGGGTGGGCATGCTCGGGAACAGGTGGTGCTCGATCTGGTAGTTGAGCCCCCCGAGCATCACGTCGGTGAGCCGGCCGCCGCGCACGTTGCGGGAGGTCAGTACCTGGCGGCGGAGGAAGTCGGGGCGCTCGTCACCGGTGAGCGTCGGCATGCCCTTGTGGTTGGGGGCGAAGGCGCAGCCGAGGTAGACGCCGAACAGGCACTGGTTCACGGCGAGGAACGTCACCGCCTTGCCGGGTGAGAGCACCAGTAGCAGGGCCGACAGGTAGCCTGCGATGTGCAGGAGGAGCAGAGTGCCCTCCAGCAGCCGGTTCTTCATGGACGGCGAGCGCAGCGCCCGCAGGCTCGCGACGTGCAGGTTGAAGCCCTCCAGGGTCAGCAGCGGGAAGAACAGCAGCGCCTGGTGACCGCCGAGGAGGCGGGCCAGACCACGGCTGGTGCGGGCCTGTTCGGTGGACCACACCAGGATGTCCGGGGCGACATCCGGGTCGAGTTCCTCGTGGTTGGGGTTGGCGTGGTGGCGGGTGTGCTTGTTCATCCACCAGCCGTAGCTCATACCGATGGCGAGATTGCCGAACAACCATCCGCCGATCTCGCTCGATCGTCGTCGCCGGAACACCTGCCGGTGGGCCAGGTCGTGGGCCACCAGGGCTATTTGCCCGAAGACCACCGCCAGACAGGCGGCCACCACCAACTGCCACCAGCTGTCGCCGAGCGCGAAGAAGCAGCCCCAGCCTGCCGCGAGTAGCCCGGTCACCAGACCGAGGCGCGCCGTGTAGTAGGCGGGGCGCCGCTTCATCAGGTCGGCCTCGGCTATGCGCTGGGACAGCCTTGCGAAGTCGCTGCCGCTACCGGAACGGGTGGTGAGCGTCTGAGCTGCGACGGATGGGTCGGTGGAAGTCGTCATGTCACAGAGTCTGCGGACCGTCGTCCGACCGGGGAAGCGGGCCAGGCACCGGGTGCGTGCGTGGGATTTCCCCATGGTTCCCGGGGGGCTAGCCCCACCCCTATGCCGTTGGCCTGCGATTACTTGGAACATGTCGATCGAGGCAGAGTGGAGCGCCGACCCCGGCAGGGGGCGCGGCGACGGCGGCGGGCGGACGTACGCGCCTGCGTGGGAGCAGCGCTCGCCTGTCCCGGCCGGCCGAGCGTCCCGGCCGGTTCGTGTTCCCAGACGGGGAGCGTGCTGTCCGTCTGGTGCGTCCGGAACACCGCCGCGCCGCACACAGTGCCCACTCGATTCGGTTCCGAGGACGGGACTGCCGCCACCGCGTCCCCACCTGGCGCCCCGCGCGCTCGACCGAGTCGTGGGACGAACTGGTCGACAGCGCCGGGGAAAGCGTTCGCCGGACGTGGTTTCCGCTGGTCGGCCAGTTGGTCGGTCTCAGCGTGGTGCCCGCACTGCCCCAGACCGACGCTGACGCAGGCGGCGCCACCGCCCGTCAGGGTGATGCGGCCGAACGGCAGTGACGGGTGAAGAGACCTGCTTGTTCCTGCGTCACCCGGCCAGCGTGAGGTTGTGCAGGCGAGCGATGCCGGGTACGGCGTCATGGAGCCGTCGCCTTTCATGCGGCAGTCGCACAGGATCTTCCAGGACTCCGTGCGGGCGAAGGCGTGCTCTACGCGGGCGCGGACTTTGGGGTGCGAGGTGTTGTGCTCAACATGCGTGCCAAAGGCCGGATTCGTGGAACCTCTCCCGGGTGGCCTGAAGCCGCCTGCCCGCATGGTCGACTCGGACTCGCCGGCCGAGGTCCACCGACCATCCTGCATGCGCTGTACCGGGCTCTTGCGACGGACTTGCGTGCGGCCTGAGACGATGCCTACGCGCTCGGCGAGCTCCTGGGCCGACTTGGGGTGAAGGTCGATGTGGTTACCCTCACTTCGGTGTCCGCCTCGTGCGCCTGGAAGCAGGTGACGGCGAACCGTGCCATATCCGTTAAGCCCACGGTCTTCGTGGCGCGGTATCGCTTGGCCTGGGTTACGTACTTGTGCGCCCCGACGCCTCCGACGTAGGTCTTGGCTACGACATCGGCGCCTTGGTCGCCAGGGCCTCCGGTGACGCACAGCTCCATGATCCGGTGAACAGTGGTAAGTGGCTGTTGTCGTACCGAAGTTGAGGTTGGCGTTTTGGCTGGTCGTGTGTCACGAACGCTGAAGGAGGCGTCGATGTAGGAGCTTCCGGAAGCGGTGCTGTGCAGGAGATGGAGGCAGGTCCTCCGGGGTCGCTCTGCAGGGGGAGGCTCCAAACCACCGCAGGC
>NZ_JBFAWW010000056.1:0-29832 GCF_040680495.1 Streptomyces sp. NPDC052036
AACGCCCGCTCCCGCTCCACCAGCAACGGCAACGCATCCGAACACGTCACCGACTCCCGCAACGGAAACCGCCCCAACACCCCAACCACCTCGGGGGTGAGCGCCGCCGCGAGCCGGGAGGCGGCCGGGCGGCCGGTGTCGCGCAGGGCGTCGGCCGCGGCGAGCAGAACGTCACCGGAGCCCTCGTGCTCCGGGATTCCGGCGGCCGCGCGCTCGTACAGTCTCGCGCCCTCCTCCAGGACCAGTTCGGTGTCGATCCCCGCCGTGATCTTGATCGTGGCATGGTGCCGCCAGGTGGTCACCGGATCGCCCCACCCCTCCACGGCGTAGGTCCAGTTGCCCTCCCGGGGCACGGAGACGGTGGCGCCCCAGCGGTCGGTGCCGGGGGCGAGTTCGCGCATCGCGATCCGGGGACCGGGACGGCCCTGGGGATCGGTGAGCACGGCATGGGCGGCGACGGCGTCGTGGCCCTCGCGGAAGACGGTGGCGGAGATCTCGAACTCCTCGCCCACCACGGCCTTGGCGGGGCGGCGGCCCTGGAGGACGAGGGGGCGTACGTCGAGGACGGGGATGCGTCCGAGGGCGAGGCCCGGGGCGGGCCCTTGGTCCGTAGAGGGTGTCCGGGGGGCTGGGGGACCGGCGTCGGAGGTCCTTGAGGGTGAGGCGCCGGTGCCCGGTGCCGTAGGTGTCGGCGAGTGGTGCGTCGGGGGCATGACCGCTCCTGTCCGCGTCAACGTCGGTGGCGGATGAGGGTGTCGGAAGGTGGCCGGCGGGTCTACCGGGGGAGCCTTCCCACCATGTACGGGTGGGCATTCCGGCACTTTGTTAACTACTCACGCGTATGTCTACCTTCAAGACCGGCCGCATCCGGGCGAGGGAAAGGGACCGGCCCCGCCCGCTGGGGCGAGGCCGGTAACAGTACGGGTGCCCGGTGAACGGCAGTTCAAGGGCTGTCCACCCGGAGAAGTTTGCCGGGCGAGCCGGAGCCGGCCGCGGTGACGTCCACGGACGACGCCTGCCGGACGAGCGCCCGGCCCACCTGGGCCGGGGTCGCCTTCGGATGACGGGCCAGATACAGCGCGGCCGCACCCGTGACATGCGGGGTCGCCATCGACGTACCGGAGAGGGTGGCATGGCCGGTGTCGCTCGTGTACGCGTCGGAGGTGATCCCCACACCGGGGGCGAACAGGTCCACGCCCGGACCCCAGTTGGAGAACGGCGCCCGGGTGTCGGTCCGGTCGACGGCGCCGACCGTCACGGCCTCGGCGACCCGGGCGGGGGAGTACCGGACGGCCGGGAGCCCGTCGTTGCCCGCCGCGACGACATAGGTGACCCCGGAGGCGATGGAGGCACGTACCGCGGCGTCCAGTTGGGCGCTGGCGCGGCCGCCCAGGCTGAGGTTCGCGACCGCGGGCTTGTGCGCGTGCCGGGTGACCCAGTCGATGCCGGCGATGACCTGGGCGGTGGTGCCGGAGCCGTGGTCGTCCAGCACCCGCACCGAGACCACCTTCGCCCGCTCGGCGACCCCGTACGCGGCGCCCGCGATGGTTCCGGCCACATGTGTGCCGTGCCCGTTGCCGTCGGCGGCGGTCCCGTCGCCGTCGACGAAGTCCCAGCCGTAGCTCGCCCGCCCGCCGAAGTCCTTGTGCGAGATGCGGATGCCGGTGTCGATGACGTACGCCGTCACGCCCGCGCCCTCGGGCCCGGGGGAGGAGTAGCTGCCGTCGAGCGGGAGACGGGGTTGGTCGATGCGGTCCAGGCCCCAGGACGGCGGGTTCTTCCGGGTCGCGTCGAGCGAGACCCGGCTGTCCTGGACCACCGAGGCCACACGGGAGTCCGCCGCGAGACGCCGGGCCTGGCGCTCGTCGGCCCGTATCGCGTACCCGTTGAGTGCCGTCCCGTAGATATGGCCGATTCTCGCCCCGTACCTCTCCACGATGCTCTCGCCGGCCGCCGATGCGGCCCTCGTTCCCCCCTTGAGCGTCACGATGTAGCTGTCGCGGACGGAGCCGGGCGCCCCGGCGCCGAGCACCATTCCTTCCGGTGCGGCGTGCGCGGGCTCGGCGGCGGCCGCGAGCGCCACCACCGTGGTGACCGCGGTGAGGCAGCCCGCCCAGCGCAGACGCGCGGTTCTCTTCCGTGCCATGGTGTGCGTTCCCCTCCTCCACTCGGCGTACGGCGACCACGGACTCTCCACGCCCCCGAACCCCCTCGGCCGGTACGCCGGTGGGCAGCCTCTCGTGCGGTGTGAACCGCCACAAGGCCGCCCGACGGGGCGGAATCGGCCATATCGGTCGCACGGCTTCCGGGGGCGGGGCCCGGAGCGGGGCGCGCGCGAACCGGCGGTAAGCCGAACGCACCGTTGCCACGCGGCGTACCGTCGGGGGTGACACACCGCGTACGCCCTTACGTGAAGGTGGAACTCGTGAAGGCCATCCGCAGGTTCACCGTCCGACCCGTCCTCCCCGAATCCCTTCACCCGCTCAGCGATCTCGCGCGCAATCTGCGCTGGTCCTGGCACTCCGAGACCCGCGACCTCTTCCAGTCCGTCGACCCTGAACGCTGGGCCGCCTCGGACGGCGACCCGGTGCGGCTGCTGGGGAGCGTGCCGCCGGCACGGCTGGCGGAGCTGGCCGAGGACCGCCGCTTCCTGCGCCGTCTCGCCGCGGCCGCCGGCGATCTGGCCGACTACATGACCGGCGAGCGCTGGTACCAGACGCACTCCTCCGGGTCCGATCTGCCCGCGGCCGTCGCCTACTTCTCCCCCGAGTTCGGCCTCACCGCCGCGCTGCCCCAGTACTCCGGCGGCCTCGGCATCCTCGCCGGCGACCATCTGAAGGCGGCCAGCGACCTCGGGGTCCCGCTGATCGGCGTGGGCCTGCTGTACCGGCACGGCTACTTCCGGCAGACCCTCTCGCGGGACGGCTGGCAGCAGGAGCACTATCCGGTGCTCGACCCGAACGAACTGCCCCTGACGCCCCTGCGCGAGCCGGACGGCACCCCCGCCCGGGTGTCCCTGGGGCTGCCCGGCGGCCGCCGGCTCCAGGCCCGGATCTGGCTCGCCCAGGTGGGCCGGGTGCCGCTGCTGATGCTCGACTCGGACGTGGAGGAGAACGACCTCGGCGAACGGGGCGTCACCGACCGGCTCTACGGCGGCGGCAGCGAGCACCGGCTGCTCCAGGAGATGCTGCTGGGCATCGGCGGGGTGCGCGCGGTGCGTACGTACTGCCGGCTGACCGGGCACCCCGAACCGGAGGTGTTCCACACCAACGAGGGCCACGCCGGCTTTCTCGGCCTGGAGCGGATCGCGGAACTGTGCGCGAACGGCCTGGACTTCGACGCGGCCCTGGAGGCGGTGCGGGCCGGCACGGTCTTCACCACCCACACCCCCGTCCCGGCCGGGATCGACCGCTTCGACCGGGAGCTGGTGGCCCGCCACTTCGGACCCGGCGCGGAGCTGGAGGGCATCACGGTGGAGCGGGTCCTCCAGCTCGGCATGGAGACCTACCCGGGCGGCGAGCCCAACCTGTTCAACATGGCCGTGATGGGCCTCAGGCTCGGCCAGCGCGCCAACGGCGTCTCGCTGCTGCACGGCAACGTCAGCCGGGAGATGTTCTCCGGTCTGTGGCCGGGCTTCGACCCCGACGAGGTGCCGATCACGTCCGTGACCAACGGGGTGCACGCGCCGACCTGGGTGGCACCGGAGGTGTTCCGCCTCGGGGCGCGGCAGATCGGCGCGGAGCGCACCGAGGACGCCATGACGGTCGGCGGGCGCGAGCGGTGGGACGGCATCGCGGAGATCCCGGCTCAGGAGATCTGGGACCTGCGCCGGGTGCTGCGCGAACAACTGGTGCTGGAGGTGCGGGAGCGGCTCTACGCCTCCTGGCGGCAGCGCGGCGCGGGAACGGCGGAGCTCGGCTGGATCGAGGGGGTGCTCGACCCCGATGTGCTGACGATCGGCTTCGCCCGCCGCGTGCCGTCGTACAAGCGGCTGACCCTGATGCTGCGCGACCGGGACCGCCTGATGGAGCTGTTGCTGCACCCGGAGCGCCCGGTCCAGATCGTCGTGGCGGGCAAGGCGCACCCGGCGGACGACGGCGGGAAGCGGCTGATCCAGGAGCTGGTCCGGTTCGCGGATGACCCCCGGGTGCGTCATCGCATCGTCTTCCTCCCGGACTACGGCATGGCGATGGCGCAGAAGCTCTACCCTGGCTGCGACGTGTGGCTGAACAACCCCCTGCGCCCGCTGGAGGCGTGCGGGACCAGCGGTATGAAGGCGGCGCTCAACGGCTGCCTCAACCTGTCGGTTCTGGACGGCTGGTGGGACGAGTGGTTCCAGCCGGACTTCGGGTGGGCGATCCCCACGGCGGACGGCGCGGCCATGGACGAGGACCGCCGCGACGAGCTGGAGGCGGCGGCGCTGTACGACCTGCTGGAGCGGCGGGTGACCCCGCGCTTCTACGAACGCGGGCAGGGCGGGCTGCCCGACCGGTGGATCGAGATGGTCCGCCAGACCCTGATGAACCTGGGCCCCAAGGTGCTGGCCGGGCGGATGGTGCGCGAGTACGTGGAGCGGCTGTACACCCCGGCGGCCCATGCGCACCGGGCGATGACCTCGAACGCGGCGCGGCAGCTGGCGGACTGGAAGGCGCGGGTGCGGGCGGCCTGGCCGGCCGTCACGGTCGGCCATGTCGAGGCGACGGCCGCGACGGCGGAGCTGGGCGCGACGCTCGCGCTGCGGGTCCGGGTGGGCCTCGGCGATCTGACGCCCGACGACGTGGAGGTCCAGGCGGTGTCGGGCCGGGTCGACGCGGACGACCGCATCGCGGACGCGACGGCGACGGCCCTGAAACCGGCGGGCGGCCCGGACCTGGAGGGCCGCTGGCTGTACGAGGGCCCGCTGTCCCTGGACCGCACCGGCCCGTTCGGCTACACCGTACGCATCCTGCCCGCCCACCCCCTGCTGGCCTCGGGCGCGGAACTGGGCCTGCTCACGGTGCCCTCGGAGGAACTGGCGGAGGCGGCGGGAGTACTGCTGCGCTGACGACGACGGCCCGCTCCCGGGGGGAGCGGGCCGTGTCGGTCGAGGACGAGGGCAGGTCAGGGCGTGCGTTCGTTGGTGTCGGCCGGGGCGTCCGCGCCGTTCGGGGTGGTGTCGGTCGGGCGGTCGGCTCGGCAGCGGGACTTCTCCGCCGCGGTCATCGGGCCCGTGCGCTGGTAGATGCGGTCCGGGAGGGACGGGGAGGGGCCGTCGACCGTGACATGCATGCGGTACTGCCGGTCGGGGTCGTCCCCGGTGGTCACGAACCAGCCCTCGGTGCGCCGGCGTCCCGCCTGGGCCTCGATCCAGGAGACCTCACCGGGCTCGATCGTCTCGTTGATTTTCCGGTCCGAGGCGGACGTCCAGCGCCAGCCCGTGGCCCGGACGAACTGCTGGCGCAGATTGTCCTGGGGATTGGCGAGCCGGTCGACGCCCACGCTCTGGCTGAGGCTGTCCAGCGTCCGGTCGCCGTAGACCACCGGCCGGTCGTGCTTGACGGTGTTGCGGGTGCAGTTGATGTACGCCTCGCCGACGGTCCGGGCGGTGTCGTAGTAGCGGTAGGAGTACGCGTCGTCGGGCTGGAACACGCAGGCCCCCGCGCCGCTCACGCACTGCTCGGCGACCTTCTTCGGCGTCGTCGTCTCGTTGCCGTAGTAGGCGACGGGCGCGGGCAGCCGGTCCTTGGTGACGGTCTTGTCCACCGGGGGCGGCACCTGGGTGGCGCGTACCCGGGCGATCAGCGGGCCACAGGTCCAGCTGCCGGTGGAGCGGTTCGTGGCGAAGGTGAGCAGGGGCTCGTGGACCGCGGCCCGGAAGGTGTACACACGGTCGAGGTGCCAGCCGCGGTCCTTGGCGTCGGTGCGGTAGTCCTGGCGGGTGCCGCCCTCGCCCTGCACGGTGTAGGGCTGGCCCTGGGAGATCTGGTCCGCGGGGCAGCTCCCGGATCCGCCGAAGCTGTCGTCGAAGGTGACGGTGACCTGGGCCCCCGCACGTACCCCGCGCAGCCGCTGGCCGACGGTGTGGTCGTCGGTGGTGCGGTTGCGCAGCAGAAGGGCCGGTGCCTTGGCGGGGTGGCCGGAGACGTTGCCGTTGTAGCGGTAGGGGTAGGTGACGGTCCAGCCCTTGATCTGGCTGGTGTCGGTGTCGGCGGTGAACGCGGGCTCGCGGAAGTCGCCGTTGATCACGGCGACCTGGACGGGCGCGGGATCGCCGGCCGCCGCGGCGGCCGGGGCCGGGGCGGCCAGGGCGGTGGTGCCGGGGACCGCGACGGACAGCGTGCCGAGCACGGCGAGCGCCGTCAGCAGCGTGCCCGCGGTGGCCGCCCCCCGGCGCCCGACGGCGTTCCCGGGTGTCTTCGGGGTCGTTCCCATGTCTTCTCCCGAGGTCGTCAGGGCGTCACGGCCGTGTTGCCGGAGGGGCGCAGCCGGTCGCAGGTCGAGCCCGGCATCGTGGTGGTGCTCGCGATGAACGAGGAGGTGTTGACCGTGGAGGGACTCTCCACGACGATGTTGCGCACGACCTGGCCCCGGTCCGTGGTCAGGGTGCCGGCGATCCGCTGCATGGCCGCGCTGGCCGCGAAGACCAGGGCGTCACCCTGCTTCACCGTCATGTGATAGGCCGTGGACTCGGTGTGCCTGGCGGTCCAGGTGTGCTGGTACTGGGCCTTGAACGCGGCCTGGAACGCGGCCTTGGCGGAGAGCGAGGCGCCGAGCTTGCCGCTGCCCTGGGCGCCGCCCTTGGCGTTCGTCTCGGACATGGGGCCGTCCTTCATGTTGGGCGTCTTGAAGGTGATGCCGCCCTCGCCGCTGACCCCGGCCGAGACCTCGCCGCTCACGTTCACCTGGCCCTCCAGCGCGACACTGCCGGTGATCTCGCCGCCGAGGTTGTCCTGGCTGCCGGTCTCCAGATCGACCTTGCGGTCCACGGTGATGTCGCTCTGGGTGCAGTTGATGACGGCGTTGCCGAAGGACCTCACCGTGCTGAAGAACTGCAGCGGCAGGATCTTGTCGTCGAGCGCGAACCGGCAGCCGCCGGGCTGGGACCGGCAGTAGTCCAGCACCGGCTTGACGGACCGCATCTCGCGGCCGTCCCTGTCGTAGGCGCGCGCGGTCGGGACGGGCGGCTGGGCGGGGCCGGACGCCGGGTCGCCGCCGGCCGCGGACGCGGTGGCGGGCAGGACGAGGGCGAGAGCGGCGGAGCCCGCCGCCAGCACCGTACGCAGGGTGGGGGCGCTCATCGGGACGTCACCTCGCACAGCCGGGTCAGCTCCTCGGCGTCGGGGCCCGAGACGGGCAGTGAATCGGCGTACAGGCCACAGGAGTTGGCGACGGCACCGGAGGCGTTGTCGGTGGGCGCGCCCTGGAAGTCGGCCAGCGTCTGTTCGGTGCGTGCGATGCCCTCCTTCTCGTGGGCGCCGTCACCGGCCAGCTTCTTCATGCAGTCGGCCGACTCGGGCCGGCACTCATCGACCTGGTTCTGCGCCTTGGTGATGTCCTTCTTGGCGTCCTTGACGCTGTCGTTCACGTCCTGGCGTTCCTTGGCGGTCTCCTTCTGGTCCTTCTGGTTCTCCTCGCACTGGGTGTCGTCCGGCGGGCAGTCGGCGGCCGCCGGGCGGGCGGTGGCGACGACGGCCGCGAGCGGGGCGGGCCCCACGGCCAGGGCGGCCAGCAGGAGCAGACAGGCCCTGCGGTGACGGTTGCTTCTCACGAGGCGGGAGGTGTCCTCTCGGGGTGGTCGAAGGCCTGGGGCCGGGGAGGTTCAGTAGGCGAAACTGACGGAGGTGACATAGCCACCCGCCACATGACCGACTCCGCTGCCGGCCGGCAGCACGGTGAGGGGCACCGGGCTGTCCGTGGTGGTGCCGTCGCCGAGCTGGCCCTGGTCGTTGGCGCCCAGCGCGATGACCGACTGGTCCTCCAGGACGGCCAGGGTGTGCTTGAGCCCGGAGCTGATCTCCCGTGCCCCGGTGAAGGCGGCCACGGGATGCGGCGTGGTGCGGTTGGTGGTGGTCTTGTCGCCGAGCTGGCCCTTGTCGTTCCAGCCCCATGCCTTCACCGTGCCGTCGGCCAGCAGCGCGAAGGTGTTGTACGGGCCCGCGAAGATCCGGTCGACGGACGTCAGGTGCTTGACCTCGGCCGGCTTGTTGCTGTTGGTGGTGGAGTCGATGCCGAGCTCCCCCTCCGTGTTGAGGCCCCAGCTCATCACCTTGTGGTCCCGGGTCACGGCCAGGGCGTGGAAGGCGCCGGCGTCGATCGCCTCCACATCGCTCAGCCCCGGCACCTGCTGCGGGGTGTTCGCGTTGGTGGTGGTGCCGTTGCCGAGCTGGCCGCTGCCGTTGTTGCCCCAGGTCCACACGGTGCCGTCCTCGCGCAGGGCCATCGTGAAGGTGCAGCCCGCCGCGACCGCCTTGACCCGGTCCAGGCTCTGCACCTCCACCGGCGCGGTGGCGGCGGCCAGTTCGCCGGTCGCGGGGAACGGGACACCGTTGCCGAGCTGCCCCGAGTTGTTGCGGCCCCAGGTCCACACCCGCCCGCCGCGCAGCGCGACGCCGTGGTAGCAGCCGGTGTCCAGGGCCCGGACACCCGTGAGGCCGACGACCGAGCCGGGCACGCTCTGCGCGGTGGTGGTGCCGTTGCCGAGCTGCCCGAACTGGCTGTTGCCCCAGGACTTGAGCGTCCCGTTCTTGAGCAGGGCGACGGTGAAGGAGTTGCCGTCGTTCATCCAGCCGCCCGTGCTCACCGCCTTGACGTCCTGCCGGGCCAGTCCGAGGACGGCCCCGGGCGAGCGCGAACCGGTGGTGGAGCCGTTGCCCAGCTGGCCGCTGGTGTTGTGTCCCCAGGCGTAGACCCAGGGGTCGGAGGTGCCGGGGCCGGCGGAGGTGGCCGGTGCCGCGGCGAGGGCGGTGACGCCGGCCGAGACGAGCACGGCGAAGGTGGCGAGGGATGCGGTACGCATGAGGAAGTGCCGATCTGCCGGGGCGGGTTGAGGGTCAGTACGCGAAGCTGCTGTCGCCGCCGAGCGGGACCGCGACGTGTTCGAAGCTGCCGCGCACCGAGGTCACGGGACGGCGGCGGGAGACATTGGTGCCGTCGCCCAGCTGGCCGTGACCGCCCGCGCCCCAGGCGGTCACCCGGCGGTCGAACAGGGCGAGGTCGTGGTCGCGGCCGGCCGCCAGCTCCTGGACGCCGGTCAGCGCGTCGACGGGAACCGGTGCGTTGTGGTTGGCGGCGTCGTCCTCCAGGAACTGCCCGGAGCCGCCCGCGCCCCAGCCGTAGACCGTGTTGTCGTTGAGGATCGCGAAGTTGTGGTCCGCTCCCGCGACTACCGTGCGGACACCGGACAGCTGCCGTACCCGTACCGGCGTTCCGCTGCCCGTGGTGGTGCCGTTGCCGAGCTGCCCGTACAGGTTGTCGCCCCAGGCGTAGACCTTCCCGGACACCGTGCGGGCGAGAGCGTGGTGGCAGCCCGCGGCCACCTGGGCCACCTCCTCGTCGAGTCCGGTGACCGGCTGGGGCACGGCGTCGGCCGAGAGATCGCCGTCCCCCTGCCCGCGCTGGCCCCGGCTGCCGCGTCCCCACGCCCAGACTGTGCCGTCCTCCAGCAGGGCGAGACTGAAGTCGCAGCCGGCGGCGACCTGTTTGGCGCTGACGAGGCCCTGCACCGGCACCGGCGTGGTGGCCACGTCACCGGTCCGGTTGGTGCCGAGCTGCCCGAAGTTGTTGTCGCCCCATGCCTGGACCCGGCCGCGTTTGTCGACGGCGAGGGCATGACCCCCGCCCGCGGCCACACCGGCGATGTCGGTCAGTCCTACGACCGTGTTCGGGACGGCCTGGTCGCCGCGGGTGCCCTCGCCGAGCTGGCCCAGGGAGTTGTGCCCCCAGGCCCGCACGGTGCCGTCCGAGAGCCGGGCGACGACGAAGGCGTCGTCGTCACCGGTGCCTCCGGCGGCGAGCTGCGCGGTGTCGCCCCGGGTGAGGGAGGCGACGGGGCCCGGGGACCATCGGTCGGCCGTCGTGCCGTTGCCCAGCTGACCGCTGTTGTCGGCACCCCAGCTGAGGACGTCGGTATCGGAAGCCGCGTGGGTGACACCGCCGTTGGCGAGCACCCCGGTCAGCACGACCGCGGCGAGCAGGGCGGCGCGTCGGGGCTGGCGCGAGGAAGGCATGGGAAATGTCCTCCGGGAGGAAGGGGAGAGGGCGGCGAGCGAAGACCGCGAAGATCATTTTCCCTGTGCTTTGCCGCGCATGGACACAAAGTCACGCGCTTGGCCCCATTTGTCGTTTCTGATGGCCGCGTTCACCGCTTCCCCGTTTCCGTGACGGATGCGCGCGCAGGACGATGTCCCGGTCGTGGCACGGGAGTCGGAGCCGCATGTCGGGCACGTCGAAATCGCCGTCCGGCGACAGAGGCGGGAGCGGGCGCGGCGGATCGCCGCGGTGGTGCGGGCCGCCGGGGGCGGTGTCAGTCCTGCGGGACCTCCGCGCACAGCTTGCGCAGAACCGATCCGCAGCGTCGGGCGTACGCCTGCTGGAGGCCCCGGGCCGCCGGGCCGCCCGCCTTCGTGTACCACCTGCCCGGGCGGCTGAAGGCCGTGATCGTCAGCCAGACCGTGCCGTCGCCGGTGCGGTCCACGACGAAGGCCTCCTCGCCGCACTCGGGGTGGCCCGGCAGCGTGCCGTAGGCCCAGCCCGCGCGGCGGTGTTCCTCGACCGCCCAGACCACCCGGCAGGGGGCCTTGATCACGCCGGCCACGGAGAGGGTGACATCGACGCCTGGGGCCGCCCGGTCCGCGCCGGCCAGGACGCCGACGCCCAGCGCCCGGTGCAGCTCCCAGGTGAGGAGGGCCTCGGTCGCCCGGCGGAAGACCTCCTCGCCCTCGCCGATGCGGGCGCGGATGTGCAGGGGGCGGAACCCCTCGGGGCAGTGGCCGTCGCGGGTCGCGCCGACATCCTCGTACGTGAAGGACATGGCCCCAGCGTAGGGCGGCCCCCGGCATCGCCTTCCCGCCGGGGGCCGCTGTGGTGCTCTGTCGGTGCTAGTTCACGTTGACCGCGGACCAGGCCGCCGCCACCGCCTTGTACTCGGCGCTGGTGGAGCCGTAGAGGGCCGAAGCCGCTGAGAGGGTGCCCGTGCGGGCGGACTTGTAGTTGGTCGTCGACGTGAAGTACGTCGTCAGCGCCTTGTACCAGATCTGCAGCGCCTTGTCCCGGCCGATGCCGGTGACCGTGGAGCCGTTGGACGTGGGCGAGTTGTAGCTCACGCCGTTGATCGTCTTCGCGCCGCTGCCCTCCGACAGCAGGTAGAAGAAGTGGTTCGCCACACCCGAGGAGTAGTGGACGTCCAGGTTGCCGACGGAGGACGACCAGGAGTCGGCCGAGCCGCCGTCCTTGCTGGGCTTGTCCATGTAGCGCAGCGGGGTGCCGTCGCCGTTGATGTTGATCTTCTCGCCGATGAGGTAGTCACCGGGGTCGTTGGCGTTGTTCGCGTAGAACTCCACACCGGTGCCCATGATGTCGCTGGTGGCCTCGTTCAGGCCGCCGGACTCACCGCTGTAGTTGAGGCCGGCGGTGTTGGCGGTGACACCGTGGCTCATCTCGTGGCCGGCCACGTCCAGCGAGGTCAGCGGGTCGGCGTTGCCCTCGCCGTCGCCGTAGGTCATGCAGAAGCAGCTGTCGTCCCAGAAGGCGTTGACGTAGCTGCTGCCGTAGTGGACGCGGGAGTAGGCGCCGACACCGTTGTTCTTGATGCCGTTGCGGCCGAAGGTGTTCTTGTAGAAGTCCCAGGTCTCCTGCGCGCCGTAGGCGGCGTCGGCGGCCGCGGTCTGGTCGGAGGAGGAGGTGGAGGCGGTGCCGGTGCCGAAGGTGTTGGTCGAGCTGCTGACCAGGGTGCCGGTGCCGGACGTCTTGCGGGCCAGGTTGTAGGTCTTGTGGCTGCCGCGCGAGGCGTCGGTCAGGTTGTACGTCGAGCCCGACTGGGTGGTGGTGAGGCTGACGGTGCCCGAGTACAGCGTCTTGCCGGTGCCGGTCGCGTTCTCGATGCCCTGGTACCGGAACAGCTCCTTGCCGGTGGCGGCGTCGGTGATGACGTGCAGCTGGTTCGGGGTGCCGTCGTCCTGGAGACCGCCGACGATCGTCTCGTAGGCGAGGACGGGCGTGCCGGAGCCGGCCCAGATGACCTTGCGCGCACCGTCGGCGGCGGACTTGGCGGAGCCCAGCGTCTTGGCGGCGCTCAGGGCCTGCTTCTCCGCCTTCGCGACGGTGATCTGCGGCTTGAGGGAGGCCACCTTGATCGCCGACTTGGTCGCCTTGGTGACGCCCTCGGTCTTGCCGGCCTTCGAGGTGTGGACCACGAGGTCGCCGCCGAGCACCGGCAGTCCGGCGTAGGTGCGCTCGTAGCGCGTGTGCACCGTGCCGTCGACGTCTCTCACGACGTCCTTGACGACGAGCTTCTCCTTGGTGCCGAGGCCTATCTGCCGGGCCGTCTCCGAGGCGTTCGCCTGCGCCTCCTTGACGAGGGAGACGCGGGCCGACGCCGACAGAGTGGTCGGGGCGGCGGCGAGGGGAGCCTTGCCGGCGGCCGACCCGGTCTGGGCGGAGGCGCCGGTGGACAGGCCGGTGGTGAGGAGCGCTCCGGCGGCGACGGCGGTCGCGATGGCCAGAGTGGTGCGCTGGTGACGCGCGTAGCGGGGAGTCACACAAGCTCCTTATGTGGGGGAGACCGGTCGGCGTGGGGTTGCCGGCCGGAAGGGATGTGAAGTCGCTGTGCTCGTGCGGCGGGTGGTGGAAGGGTCCCACTAACGCCGCGTACATGTCAGGGCCCAAAGTGATGTTGGCTCAAAATCGATTGGCTGGTTAA
This sequence comes from Streptomyces sp. NPDC052036, assembly GCF_040680495.1. NCBI lineage: Bacteria > Bacillati > Actinomycetota > Actinomycetes > Kitasatosporales > Streptomycetaceae > Streptomyces > Streptomyces sp. NPDC052036. The sequence continues at coordinate 12,896 of NZ_JBFAWW010000056.1, forward strand.
TGTTTCGGAAATGTGAACGGGCGCCGCCCCGGAGGTTCGAACCTCCAGGGCGGCGCCCTGTCTGCGGGGCTCTGAACTGCGGGTTACGGGAAGGTGATCTTCCAGCTGTTGATCTTGCCGACGTCCTGAGCCGCCTGGTCCTGGACCTTCAGCTTCCAGGTGCCGTTGGCCGTTTCCGACGAGGCGTTGACCGTGTAGGTGTCGGTCACGTTGTCCGCGGAGTCGGAGGAGCTGAAGTTCTTCAGCCGGTACGCGGTGCCCGACGGGCCGATCAGGTCGATCACCAGGTCACCGCGCCAGGTGTGGGTGATGTTCGGCGTCACCTGGAGGTTGTTCGGAGCGTTGCCGGTACGGCCGCTCACGGTGATCGACGAGGTCACCGCCGGTCCGTTGTCCGGGATCGAGACCGGGGTCGTGCTCTCGTACGACGTCCCGCCGCCGGAGCCGCCGCCGGAGCGGGAACCGACCGCGATGGCGGCCCACGCGTCCTGCACGGCCTTGTACTCGGCGCCCGTGGTGCCGTACAGCTCGCCCGCCGCCGCCAGCGTGCCGGTGCGGGCCGACGCGTAGTTGGTGGTCGAGGTGAACTTCGTGGTGAGCGCCCGGTACCAGATCTGCAGCGCCTTGTCCCGGCCGATGCCGGTGACCGGAAGGCCGTCCGCCGTGGGCGAGTTGTAGCTGACGCCGTTGATCACCTTGGCGCCGCTGCCCTCGCTCAGCAGATAGAAGAAGTGGTTCGCCGGGCCGGACGAGTAGTGCACGTCGAGGCCGCCGAGCCCGGAGTACCAGCTGTCCTTGGACGCCCCGTCCTTGCTGGGCTTGTCCATGTAGCGCAGCGGGGTGCCGTCGCCGTTGATGTTGATCTTCTCGCCGATGAGGTAGTCGCCCACGTCCGACGAGTTGTTGGCGTAGAACTCCACACCCGTGCCGAAGATGTCGGAGGTGGCCTCGTTGAGGCCGCCGGACTCACCGGAGTAGTTCAGGCCCGCGGTGTTGGAGGTGACGCCGTGGCTCATCTCGTGGCCGGCCACGTCCAGCGCGGTCAGCGGATCGGCGTTGCCGGACCCGTCGCCGTACGTCATGCAGAAGCAGCTGTCGTCCCAGAACGCGTTCACGTACGAGTTGCCGTAGTGCACGCGGGAGTACGCGGCCTGGCCGTCGTTCTTGATGCCGCTGCGGCCGAAGGTGTTCTTGTAGAAGTCCCAGGTCTCCTGCGCGCCGTAGTGGGCGTCCGCGCCCGCGGTCGCGGCGTTCGACGTGGTGCCGTTGCCCCAGGTGTCGTTCGACTGGGAGAACAGCGTGCCGGTGCCGGAGGAGCCGTGGTTGAGGTTGTACGTCTTGTGCCCACCGCGCGAGCCGTCGTTCAGCGTGTACGTCGACCCGGACTGCGTGGTGGTCAGCGTGACCTGGCCGCTGTACTGGGTGTTGCCGACACCGGTCTCGATGCCCTGGTACCGGAACAGCTCCTTGCCGCTGGCGGCGTCGGTGATGACGTGCAGCTGGTTCGGGGTGCCGTCGTCCTGGAACCCGCCGATCACCGTCTCGTACGCCAGCGCGGGCGTGCCGTTCGCCGCCCAGATCACCTTGCGGGGTGCCCGGTCGGCGTCGGTCTTCTTCGAGCCCTCGGCCCGCGCGACGGACAGCGCCTGCTTCTCGGCCGTGGCGGCGGTCAGGGCGGGCGTGAGCGAGGCGACCTTGATGGTGGCCGAGGTGGCCTTGATGACCCGCTGGGTCTGACCGGACTTGGCGGTGTCGACCACGAGGTCGCCGCCGAGCACCGGGAGGCCCGCGTAGGTGCGCTCGTAGCGCGTGTGCACGGTGCCGTCGGCGTCCTTCACGACATCACGGACGACCAGCTTCTCCTGGGCGCCGAGCCCGATCGCCCGGGCGGTGTCCGCCTTCGCCGTGTCGGCGTCGCGCAGCAGTTCGGCGCGCTGCGAGGGGGACAGCTTCAGGGTCATGTGGGCGGGGTTGATCTTCCCCGTCCGGAGGCCGACCGGGACGGCGCTCGCGGCGCCCGACTGGACGGCGGCGGCCAGCAGCGCGGAGACGCCGACGAGGGCGACGGCAGCGGCGCGGCGGGCGGGGGTGTGGGAGGTGCGTCTGCGAGAGGAACTGCTGCTCAACACTGACTCCTTCTGCGTGGCCGCGGGTCGCGCGGCCAGGGGAGACCGGACGGAGGGTCGCCCGTCCGGGCAGAACAAGGGCGGAACGCGGAACCAGGTGCATGAAGGTGACGGGCCACGACACAGCGGTGGAGCAGTGGGGTTGCTGTGGGGTTGCTGTGGGGTTGCTGTGGGGTTGCTGTGGGGCGGCCGTGGGAAGCGTGGCAGAGACCGCAGAGATTGTCAGGATCGCATCAATAAGTTGGCTGGAAATGGTCCGTTGCCCGGATAGTCATGTTCGCTATACGAACTGTTCAGACGGGTGTGCTGAGAGCGTGGTCCGGAGTGTGGGCGGCGGCGGCCGGTTCCGGACAGTCCGGCACGCGATTTTGGACAACGCGAAGGCCCCGTCGGCATCGCCGACGGGGCTCCGGTCGCCGTATCAGCGCCCTGGCAGACAACGTTTGCACGGGGCAACCGTTGCCTGTCGGGGCACTAGAGAGTCATCTCGGCGATCTGCAGCTGCTGGATCTGGCTGGTGCCCTCGATGATCTCCTGCACCTTGGCGTCCCGCAGATGCCGCTGCACCGGGAAGTCCGGCCCGATGCCGTTGGCGCCGTGCAGCTGTACGGCGTCGTTGGCAGCCGCGAAGCCGGCGCGGGAGGCGACGTACTTGGCGATCAGGGTCTGGCGGATCGCGTCCTTGTGGTGGCGGGCCCGCAGGACACCGGCCTGGCGGCACAGCAGCCGCGCCGCCTCGACCGAGGAGATCATGTCCGTGAGCATCCGGCGCACCAGTTGGTGGTCCCTGAGCGGTACGCCGAACTGGGTGCGCTCGCGGGTGTACTCCAGGCTCGCGGTGAGACATGCCTGGGCCAGGCCCACCGAGCCGTAGGCCGTGCTGTAGCGGCCGTAGTCGAGGGAGCCGGTGGCGAGCAGATCGAAGGTGAGCCGGCCGCGGCTGATCAGATGCGACTCGGGCACGACACAGCCGTCGAAGGTCAGCTCCGCCAGCTCGGAGGCGCGCAGGCCGAGCAGACCGGAGATCGGCTCGGTGCGGAAGCCGTCCGTGCCGCGCTCCACCACGAAGGCCGCGGGCTCGTCCTCCAGCCGGGCGAAGACCAGGAAGATTCCGGCGCGCTGACCGAAACTCATCCATTTCTTCCGGCCGTTCAGGACATACCCCGCCCCGATACGCTCGGCGGTCATCGAACCGTTGCGCGCGTCACTGCCGGCCTCGGGCTCGGTCAGGGCGAAGGCGCCGACCGTCTCCCCGGTGCCGATGCGCGGGACCCAGCGGTCGGCCTGCTCCTTGGTGCCCCACTTCAGGATCGCGTGCGCGACCATGCCCTGCACGGCCACCAGATTGCGGATGTTGCCGCAGCCCCGGCCGAGTTCCTCGCTGAGCAGACCGTAGGTCTCCACGTCCATGGCGCTGCCGCCCGCCTCGAACGGCAGTGTCGGCACCAGGAGGCGGGATTTGCCGAGGAGTTCGACGATCGAGTCGGGCAGCTGCTGCTCCCGGTCCCAGCGGTCCGCCTCGGGCACGAGGTGGTCGTCGACGAAGGCCGCGAAGGACGCCCGGTCCTCCTGCTGCTGCGGCGAAAGTCCGTACAGCACCGTGTCCACCCTCACATCTCCCGTGTGACCGCGTCGGGCCAGCGTGCCGGATCGCCGCCGTGCTGGCTGAGGAACGCGTGGACCAGCCGCTCCAGGCCGAACCCCACACATCCGCTGGCTATCGAGCCGCCGCCCGGGCTCGTGATGTCGAAGGAGTCCCCGAAGAAGTTGCCGTGCAGGTTGAACGAGCCCACGGCGATCGACCGGTCGGCGGAGACCGGCAGGAGCAGCTCGAACTTCAGCTCCATCATGCGCTGGGAGAGGATCTTGCCCGCGGTGTCGGCGTTGGTGAAGAAGTGGTCGCTCGCGACCTCGCACCGGCCGGTCAGGTCCAGCTCCTCCATCAGCGAGAACGCCTGCTGCATCACGGTGTTCCGGCACTCCGCGGCGAACTCCGGGGAGCCCATGAAGACGATCTCCCGGATGGTGAAGTCCCACAGCCGCTCCAGGCTGGTGTGGTAGCGGGACTCGTAGCGGAACGCCTTGCCGCGCGCCGTGACGACCATGTCGCCGTCCAGCCGTCGCCCCTGGAACTGGTGGAAGCTGTGGTAGCACATCGTCGGCGGCAGGCAGTAGGCGTGGTCGGAGCAGTGCTCGAACAGATCGTCCGGCAGGCGATGTTCGGCGGTGTAGCGCTCGACGAAGGACTGGTAGACGTCCAGGTCGTTGTGGAGCCGGGTGACGAACATCGGGAACTGCGGGAACGACCCGAAGTAGCCGAACCGGTCCAGCACGCTCGTCGGCAGCAGCGTCGGATACTGGTACTCGCGGGCCGACTCCAGGCTCAGCGCGATGGCCCGCAGCCGCTTGTCGAGAAAGGCGAAGAGGGAGATCAGCGGCTCGCCGAAGCCGACCTGGCCCTCCCCGGAGACCACCACGGTGCCCTGCTCCACCAGCTCCGGGAACGTGTCGGCGAACGTGTCCCGGCGCACCGGGGACTCCCAGACGACCCGGGGTGCCAGCGGGCGCTGGGGCAGGATCTGCTCGGCCACCACGCGGTTCACCTTTGCGGCGACCTCCGCGGAATCCGCGCCCGCGGTGGAATGCAGGGTGAGTTCGACGCCTGTCACGGATCCCTCTTCGCGGGTCAGCTCGAATTCCGCGATCGAGCTGGACACGAAGAAGATCCGCTTCATCAGCTCGGGGGCGAGGGATTCCGGAACCCCGTGTGAAAGGCGCACATGTACGGTAGGCATCGAAGGGCCCTTCCCCTTGTCGACTCCTTCAGGCACCGGTTTTCAGACGGTGGCCAGTTTTCGGGACACCAGCTCGTCGATCCGGTCGATCGTACGGAAATTGTCGAACTGCAGATCCTCGCCGGTGATGGAAACGCCGAACTCCTGCTCGACGAAGAGCACCAACTGCATCACGAACATCGAACGCACAAGGCCGCGCTCGAAGATGTCCTCGTCGTCGCCGACGGTCGACTCGGAGATGTTGTCGAGAATGAACTCGCGAATGGCTTCCTTGTTGCCGGCGCTGTCGGCCATGGTGCCCCGTCCTCCCCTTCAGCCGCGCTTCGCGGCCTGGTAGCTGAAGAATCCCTGTCCGCTCTTGCGTCCGTGCAGGCCGGCGTCCACCAGCTTGGTCAGCAGCGGGCAGGGGCGGTACTTGCTGTCCTTGAACTCGTCGTACAGCACCTCGATGGAGAGCAGCACGGTGTCGAGGCCGATCAGATCGGCGGTCTCCAGCGGCCCCATGGTGTGGCCGAAGCACTCCACGAACAGCCGGTCCGTGTCGGCGGCCGAGGCGACGCCCTCGTGCACCAGATACGCGGCCTCGTTGACGGTCAGCATCATGACGCGGTTGGTCACGAACCCTGGGCTGTCGTTCACCACGATGCTCTTCTTGCCCATCGAGGACAGGAACTCGCGCGCGGTGTCCACCGTGGATGCGGAGGTGTGGAAGGCCCGGATCACCTCAACCGTAGGCTTCAGCGGTACCGGGTTCATGAAATGCATGCCGATCACGTTCTCGGGCCGGCCGGTCAGAGCGCCCAGCCGCGTGATCGAGATGGCCGAGGTGTTGACCGCGACGACGACGTCCGGGCGCAGGATCTCGCCGAGCCGCTCGTAGATCGGCTGCTTCACCGACCACCGCTCGGTGGCGTTCTCGACGACCAGATCCGCCTCGGCCAGGTCCTCGATCTTCGTGGTGAAAACCGTCTGGTCGGCCAACTCCTCGAAGGTGAGGGGGGATCCGGGGGCCAGCATCGCGTAGAGACGTACGTCGTCGCGGAGTTGCCTGCGAGTGCGCTCCAGGACCTCCTCGGTGCGGTCGACCAGGATCACCCGGTAACCGGCCTGGCGGAGCGCGACGGTGACGCCCCGTCCCATCACCCCGGCCCCGATCACACCCACGGTACGAACGTTCACCATCACTGTCCCCTGTCTCCCCGCAGTGGAGTGTTGTCCTGGCAGCTGTGGTCGCAAGCTGCCGGGCAGGCAAGAAATTGGTGTTTAACAAATGGCGAATGAAGCGCTCCGCCGACGGCGCAACGGCGCTTCCCCCCAGACCATTTCGGCCAAGTATCACCGATCGGAGCAGGACGGTACCGGCGCCGAACCGACAACACCAGTACCGAGTCGAGCGCCGGGAAGCCTACCCGTGCACCAGCATGCCCCCAAGTGATCAGCAGAACAAGATCCCTGATGGACAGTAACCCGTGAGAGTGCTGATCATCCAGGCGGCACGACGAGGAAGCGGAAGTTGGGCGACTGTGGATCTTTAGTTCGCGAAGCCCCTTGCGCTGAAGGCACCTTGGATGCCTAGTCTGGCGTCGACTCCGCTTCACGCGGCACGGCCGTAACTGTCCAAATCGTCCTGTGGCCCGAGCAATTGATACTGCCCAGCCGCCGGACTTCCATACCATTCGTCCAACAGCCTTTGATTGCTGATTGCATCCGGGGGAGCCAGGCGATGAGCGACGCGCGCGACAGGCGGGGACCGAACACGGGGAAGCCGTCCAGTGCGTGGTTCGGAGCCGTCGCCGCCGTCCCGGACACAACAGTGCACGAGCTGTTCGAGCGGGTGGCACGAGCCGAGCCCGCCGCGGGCGCCCGTCACCCCGGTGGCAGCGAGGCGGTCGCGGTCGTCCACGGCGCACGGCACACCACCTACGGCGAACTCGACGCGATGGCCGACCGCGTCGCCGGGCGCCTGCGCGACCTCGGGACCGGCCCCGGCGAACCCGTCGCCCTGTGCCTGGAGCGCGGCCCCGCACTCTTCGCCGCGATGCTCGGCATCCTCAAGGCGGGCGCCGCCTACGTCCCGCTGGACGCCGGGGACCCGGACGAACGGGTACGGCACATCATGGAGCAGGCCGGTATCCGTGTCGCCGTCACCGACGGCTCCCGCGCCTTCCCGGCGGACACGGTCCGCGTCCCGGTCCGGGACGAGGGGGGTGCCCTCGCGGACGGGGCACGACCGGACGGCGACGAGCGGAACGCGGCCGGCCGGCGCGGCGCACCCGACACGCCCGCCTACGTCGTCTTCACCTCGGGATCGACGGGACGCCCCAAGGGCGTCGCGATGACCCACCGCTCCCTGGTCAACATGCTCACCTGGCACGACCGCAGCCGCCCCGGCAGCTGCCGGTCGAGGACCGCCCAGGTGTGCGCGGTCAGCTTCGACTTCTCCTTCCACGAGATCTTCTCCACGCTGTGCTTCGGCGGCACGCTGGTCCTCGCCGACGAGGACGTGCGCCGCAACTCCTTCGCGCTCGCCGACTTCCTCGCCGAGCAGCGCGTCGAACGGCTCTTCGCGCCGGTCACCGTGCTGACCCAGCTCGCCGAGGCCGCCCTGGACAAACCCGCGCCCCCGGCGCTCCGCGAGGTGATCACCACGGGGGAGCGGCTGCGCATCACCCCCGCGCTCCGGGAGCTGTTCGGCCGCACCGGGGCCCTGCTGCACAACCACTACGGCGCGACGGAGTTCCAGGACGCCACGACCTGCACCCTCACCGGCGACCCCGCCGCGTGGCCCGCGAGCGCGCCCATCGGGCTGCCCCTCGACAACGTCCAGGTGTACGTCCTCGACGGGGACCTGCGGCCCGTGCCCGACGGCACCGAGGGCGAGCTGTGCATCGCCGGGGCGGGCGTGGCGGGCGGCTATCTCGGCCGGCCGGACCTGACGGCCGAGCGGTTCGTGGCCAACCCCTTCGGGGAGGGCACGCTGTACCGTACCGGCGACCTCGCCCGTGCCCTGCCCGACGGCACCGTCGACCACCTCGGACGCCTGGACGACCAGGTCAAGATCCGGGGCGTCCGCATCGAGCCCGGCGAGGTGGAGGCGGCCCTCGCCGCCCACCCCGACGTCGCCGAGGCCGTCGTCCTCGCCCATGACGTGCACGGCCACCAGCGGCTCGTCGCCCACCTGGTGCTGCGGCCCGGGGCGGCCCGCGACGGCGCCGTCCGGCGGCTGCGCGACCACCTCGCGGACCGGCTGCCGGGCCCCATGGTGCCCGACGCCTACGACGTGCTGGACGCGATGCCGCTGACCTCCAGCGGCAAGACGGACCGCCGTCGGCTCACCCCGCCCGCCGTGTTCGAGCGGCTCTCCGACACCGCCCCGGTGAGGGCCGGCACGGACACCGAACGCCTGCTGGCCGAGGTGTGGCAGGACGTCCTCGGGCTGGACACCGTCGGCGTCCACGACAGCTTCTTCGACATCGGCGGCACCTCGCTGCACCTGGTCACGGTCCAGCGCCGACTGTCCGAGCTGCTGGGCCGGGCCCTCCCGGTCGTCGATCTGTTCCGCCACCCCACCGTACGGGCGCTCGCCGCCCACCTCGACGACGCCGCGGCCCCCGCCACCGGGCGCCGCCGCCCCCGCCGTACGGGCGCGGCCATGGCCGGGGCCGACATCGCGATCATCGGCATGGCGGGCCGCTTCCCCGGCGCCGGGGACACGGAGACGTTCTGGGAGAACCTGCGCGACGGCATCGAGTCCGTCACCCGGTTCGGCTCGGACGAACTGGACCAGGCCGACCGGCGGCTGCTCGATCACCCCGACTATGTGCCGGCCGGCGCGGTGCTGCCGGACATCGACCTGTTCGACGCGGCGTTCTTCGACATCACCGCCAAGGACGCCGCCACCGTCGACCCCCAGCAGCGCGTCTTCCTGGAGTGCGCGTGGGAGGCCTTCGAGAACGCCGGATACGCGCCGGGCGAGGAGCTGGGGCCGGTCGGTGTCTTCGCCGGGTCCGGCATGAGCACGTATCTGGTGAACAACCTCGTCCCGCACTTCGGCTATCCGCACGGCGGCCCGTTCATCGAGGCCGACATGATCCAGTTCCAGCTGAAGCTCGGCAACGACCGCAACTACCTGCCCACCCGCGCCTCGTACAAGCTGGGCCTGCGCGGCCCGAGCGTGAACGTGCAGACCGCCTGCTCCACCTCCCTGGTCGCCGTGCACCTCGCCTGCCGCAGTCTGCGGTCCGGCGAGAGCGACATGGCGCTGGCCGGCGGTGTGTCGATCGTCGTACCGCAGAAGGGCGGCTACCTCCACGAAGAGGGCATGATCCGCTCGCGCGACGGGCACTGCCGGGCCTTCGACGCCCGGGCGGAGGGCACGCTCTTCGGCAACGGCTGCGGTCTTGTGGTCCTCAAGCGGCTCGACGACGCCCTCGCTGACGGCGACCGGATCGTCGCGGTCATCAAGGGCTCGGCGGTCAACAACGACGGCGCGGACAAGGTCGGTTTCACCGCGCCGAGCGTCGAGCGGCAGGCCGAGGTCGTGAAGGACGCCCTCGACGACGCGGGCGTCGACTCCGCGAGCGTCGGCTATGTCGAGGCGCACGGCACGGGCACCGCGATGGGCGACCCCATCGAGATCGCCGCGCTCACCGAGGCGTTCCGGTCGGGCACCGAGCGGCCCGTCGCCGTCGGCTCCTGCGCCATCGGATCGGTGAAGACCAACATCGGGCATCTGGACGAGGCGGCCGGTATCGCCGGGCTGATCAAGACCGCGCTCGCCCTGGAGCACCGGACCCTGCCGCCCAGCCTGCACTTCACCGAGCCCAACCCACGGATCGACTTCGCGTCCGGGCCGTTCCACGTCAACACGGCCACCACCGCCTGGCCGGAGGGGGAGACCCCGCGCCGGGCCGGAGTCAGCTCCTTCGGCATGGGCGGCACCAACTGCCATGTCGTGCTGGAGGAGGGCCCCGCCGCCGAGCCCGGCGCACGGCCCACGCCCGAGGACCCCCAGCTGCTCACCCTCAGCGCGCGCACGCCCGAGGCGCTGCGGGAGCTGGCGGACCGCTACACCCGGCACCTCAAGGAACGCCCCGGGCTGCCGTTCGCCGATGTGTGTTTCACGGCGGCGACCGGCCGCCGCTCGTTCGAACACCGGCTCGCGGTCGTCGCGGCGGCCGCCGAGGAGGCCGTCGACGCGCTCGGTGCCGAGGCCGCATCCGGTCGGACGGCCCTCGTGCCGGGCGGCCGGACCGCGTTCGTCTTCAGCGGCCAGGGATCGCAGTACGCGGGCATGGGACGCGAGTTGTACGACACCCAGCCCGTCTTCCGCGCGGCGCTCGACCGCTGTGCCGAGCTGCTGGCCGGGCGGCTGCCCAGGCCGCTGCTGGAGGTGTTCTTCCCCGCCGAGGGCGAGGACTCCCCGATCGACTGCACCGCGTACGCCCAACCCGCCCTGTTCGCCTTCGAGTTCGCCCTCGCCGAGCTGTGGGAGTCCTGGGGCGTACGGCCCGACGTGGTCATCGGCCACAGCCTCGGCGAGTATGTCGCGGCCTGCCGCGCCGGGGTGTTCTCCCTCCAGGACGCGCTGACCCTGGTCACGGAGCGCGGCCGGCTGATGGGCGCGCTGCCCGGCGGCGGCCGCATGGTGTCCGTGGCCGCGCCCGAGGACGAGGTGGACCGGCTCATCGCCCCGCGCCGGGACACGGTCTCGATCGCAGCGGTCAACGGGGCCAGCTCCACCGTCGTGTCCGGCGACGGGGCCGCCGTCGCGGAGATCGTCGCGGCCCTGGACGAACGCGGCCTCCGCCACCGCGAACTGACGGTCTCGCACGCCTTCCACTCACCGCTGATGCGGCCCGTGCTGGAGCGGTTCGCGGAGGTCGCCGCGTCCGTCCGGTACGCCCCGCCCCGTATCCCGGTCGTCTCCAACGTCACCGGCGAGCCGGCCGGCGAGGAACTGGCGCGCGCGGAGTACTGGGTCGAGCACATCATGCGGCCGGTGCGGTTCGCCGACGGCGCGGCGGCCATGGCGGCGTCCGGCGCGGACGTCTTCCTGGAGATCTCCCCCCGCCCCACACTGCTGCCGTTCGTGAACGAGCAGGTCGCCGACCGTTTCCCCGCCCGGCTGGTGCCGAGCCTGCGACGGGGCGGCGAGCAGCGCCAGCTGCTGGCGGCGGCGGGCGCCCTGTGGGAGGCCGGACGGCCGGTCGACCTGCGGCGGCTCCACGCACCCGGCCGGCGCCGGCGCGTCGCCCTGCCCACGTACCCGTGGCAGCGGCGACGGCACTGGATCGACGCCCCGGCCGGGGCCGCCTCCCCGCCCGCCGCGCGGGCCGAGTCCGCACCGCTGATCGGGCGGCGGCTGGACCTGGCCGACAGCGACGACGTCCGCTTCGCGTCCGTGGTGGGCGTACGGGATCTGCGCTGGCTGGGCGACCACCGGGTGTTCCAGACGGTGGTGATGCCCGGAGTGGCCTATCTGGCGACGGCGTTCGCCGCCGGACAGGAGGCCTTCGGCACGGAGGGCGTCGAACTGCGGGACTTCTTCATCCACCGGGCCATGACCTTCCCCGACGAGGGCGTCGACCGGGACATGCAGACCGTCCTGAAACCCGAGAGTGGGCAGTCGGGGGACGCGTACGCGCTGCGCATCCACTCCCGGCCCGCCGGGGCGGCCGGTACCGAACCCTGGACCACGCACATCTCGGGACGGCTCGCGCCGGGGCCCGAGCGGACCGGGACCGCCCCGGCCGAACCCCTGGCGGAGCTGACGGCCCGCTTCACCGGGGAGGTCCCGGTCGAGGAGATCTACCAGGGCGAACGGGAACGCGAGATCGACCTCGGACCGCTGTTCTGGGCCACCGAGCGCCTGTGGCGCAAGGACGCGACCTGTCTGTCCCGTATCGCCCTGCCGAGCGAGCTGACCGACGAGGCGCCGCACCACCGGATCCACCCGGTGCTGCTCGAAGCGTGCTTCCTGGCGCTGACGGTCACCTACCCGGAGAAGTACGGGCGCCGGACCTATGTACCGGTCGGCGTGGAACGCATGCTGTTCCACGAGCGGGTGGGCACCTCGGCGTGGTGCCACGCCCGGCTGCGGCCCGCGGACAGCGACGACCCCGAGACCCTGCACGGCGACGTGGACCTGTACGACGGCGAGGGCCGGGTCGTCCTCACCATGGAGGGCGTCCTGCTCAAGCGGGCCCAGCGGCAGGCCATGCTGGGCCGCCCCGGGGCCGCCTGGCGCGACTGGCTCTACCGGACCTCATGGACACCGGAACCGGCCGCCGTACCGGAGCCCGCGGGCCGCGGCGGGCACTGGCTCGTCCTGTCCGAGGGGCCGCTCGCCCCCGCGCTGACCGAGGCCGCCCGGACCCACGGGGCCACGGTCCGCACCCTCGACCCCTCCGGCGCCGACGGCCCCGAGGACGTCGGGCGCCTGCTCGACCACGCGCTCGCCGGCATCGACGGACGCTGCGACCTGGTCGTGGCCGCCTGGCCCGCCGAACAGCCCGGGACCGCCGGGGACGACGGCACCGGGCCCACGGCCCCCGTCCACGCGGACGCGGCGCTCCGGCACGGCGTACGGCTGCTGCACCTCGTCCGGGCACTGGCCGGGCGGGGCGAGCGCACGCCCCGGCTGTGCGTGGTGACCCGGGGCGCGCAGGCCGTGGCGGGCCACGAGGTGACCGACCCGGCCCAGACGGTCCTGTGGGGCCTTGGCCGAGTGGTCGGGCTCGAACAGATGGATCTACGACCGGTACAGATCGACCTGGACCCGGCGCGCCCCCTCCCCGCACAGGCCACCGCGCTCGCCGCCGAACTGGCCCTGGCCGCCGGGGGCTCCGACGAGAACCAGATCGGCCACCGCGACGGCACCCGGCACCTGGCCCGGCTCACCCGGACGGCCCCTGCGGCCACCGACGGCCCGGCCGTCTCCCCGGACGCCACCTACCTGGTCACCGGCGGGCTCGGCGGGCTCGGCCTTCAGACCGCTCGGCTGCTGCACGAGCAGGGCGCGCGCCATCTGGTGCTGGCCGGACGGGGCGCGCCCGGTCCGGCCGCGAACGAGGTGATCGACGAGCTACGGGCCGCCGGCACCCGCGTGCACACCGCGGCCGTCGACGTCGGGGACGAGGCCGCGCTGACGGACTGTCTGCGGCGGATCGCCGACGATCCCGAACTGCCCCCGCTGCGCGGGGTGCTGCACCTTGCGGGCGTCCTCGACGACGGGGTGCTCGGCGAGCAGACCGCGCAGCGATTCGCCCGGGTGCACGGCCCCAAGGCGAACGGGGCCTGGCTGCTGCACCGGCTGACCCGGGACCTGACGCTGGACCTCTTCGTGCTGTTCTCGTCGGTGTCCTCCGCGCTGGGCGCGCCCGGCCAGGCCAACTACGCCGCCGCCAACGCCTACGCGGACGGTCTCGCCTCCTACCGCCGGGGCCTCGGGCTGCCGGCCCTGGCCGTGCAGTGGGGCTCCTGGGCCGGGGCGGGCATGAGCGCCCGGCTGGGCCTCGACGAGAAGCTGGAGCGGATGGGCGAGGGCGTCATCCCGCTGCGCCAGGGCGTGGACGCGCTGGGCGCGCTGCTCGGGGCCCGCCCCGAGGGCGGTGCGATCGCCGTCCTGCCCATCGACTGGCCCCGGTTCCTGGAGCACCAGATCGGCCCCGTCCCGTTCCTGTCCGGGTTCCGGACGCGCCCCGCGGCGGGCGCCGCCCCCGCCGGGTCCGCCACGTTCCGCGACCGGCTGGCGGCCGAGCACCCGCTGCGTCGCCGGCGGCTGCTCGCCGACACGGTGTGGGAGCAGGTCGTGCACGCCCTGGGCTCGGACACCGGACTGGAGCCGGACGTGGGCCTGTTCTCGCTCGGCCTGGACTCACTGGGCTCCATCGAGCTGCGCAACCGGCTGGGGACCGTGCTGGGCTGCCGACTGAGCCAGACCGTCGTCTTCGACTACCCGACGCTGTCGTCCCTGACCGGGCACCTCGGCGAGGTTCTGGGTCTCGACGACGACACGGACGCGACCACGGACGACGACACCGCGGGCGGGGCCGAGGAGCCCGGGGACACCGACGGCTCGGGGGCCGACGACGTGGCGGAACTGCTGGCCAAGAAGCTGGGGATCGGGAACTTCGACCATGCGTGAGAAGAACGACCGCTACGAGGCCCTGCTGAAGGGGGCCCTGGCACGGATCGAGGAACTGGAGCTGGAGGTCGCCCGGACCCGCTCCGGCGCGGGGGGCCGGGAGCCGGTCGCGATCGTGGGCATGGGGTGCCGCTTCCCGGGCGCCGGGAGCCCGGAGGCGTACTGGCGGCTGCTGGCCGAGGGCCGCGACGCGATCACCGAGGTGCCCGCCGACCGCTGGGACGTGGACGCCTACTACGACCCCGACCCGGACGCCCCCGGCCGGATGTCCACCCGGCACGGCGGCTTCCTGGACGACCTGGCCGGCTTCGACGCCGCGCTGTTCGGCATCTCCGCCCGCGAGGCGGCCGGCGTCGACCCCCAGCAGCGGCTGCTGATGGAGGTGTCGTGGGAGGCGTTCGAGGACGCGGGCATGCCCGTGAAGAGCCTGCCCGCCCGCACCGGGGTCTTCGTCGGCATCAGCAACGTCGACTACCGCGAGGCGATGGTGGCCCAGGGCGCCGACGCCCTGGACGGCTACTTCAGCTCCGGCAGCACCACCAGCACGGCCAGCGGACGGCTCTCGTACTTCCTCGGACTGACCGGCCCGTCCCTCTCCGTCGACACCGCCTGCTCGTCCTCCCTGGTCTCGGTGCACCTGGCCGTGATGAACCTGCGCTCCGGAGCCTGCGACGCGGCGCTCGCCGGAGGCGTCAACCAGATCGTCACCCCGCACGAGACGATCAGCCTCTCCAAGGCGCGCATGATGGCCCCGGACGGCCGCTGCAAGCCCTTCGACGCCGCCGCCGACGGATACGTACGTGCCGAGGGCTGCGGAATGCTCGTCCTCAAACGGCTCGCCGACGCCCGACGGGACGGCGACCGGGTGCTCGCCGTCATCCGGGGCAGCGCCACCAACCAGGACGGGCACCGCAGCGGACTGACGGTGCCGCACGGCCCGTCGCAGCAGGACGTCATCCGGCAGGCGCTGCGGGACGCGGGCGCCGAGCCGCACGAGATCGGCTACGTCGAGGCGCACGGCACCGGCACGGCGCTCGGCGACCCCATCGAGGCCGCCGCGCTCGGCGCGGTCTTCGCCGGCCGGACCCGACCCCTCGCGATCGGCTCGGTCAAGTCGAACCTGGGGCACCTGGAGGCGGCGGCCGGTGTCGCGGGCGTCATCAAGGCGGTTCTCGCGCTGCGCGCCGGCGCTGTCCCGCCCACGTTGCACCTCGACCGTCCGAGCCCGCTGATCGACTGGGACGAACTGCCCCTGAAGGTGCCCACCGCCCTGGAGCCCTGGCACGGGGACCGCCGCCTGGCCGGAGTCAGCTCGTTCGGCTTCAGCGGCACCAACTGCCATGTGGTCCTGGAGGGCCCGGCCGCCGAGGACGCGGCCGTGCCCGAAGCGGAGCCGTCCGCCGACGGGGCTTTCCATGTACTGACCGTCTCGGCCGCCACCCCGGCGGCGCTCGACGAGGCGGCGGCGCGGATGGCCGCGTTCGTCGCCGACGGCGCGGGCGGGGCGTCCCTCGCCGACGTCTGTCTCACCGCGGGCGCCGGGCGCAGCCACCTCGAACACCGCCGGGCGGTCGTCGCCGACTCCGCCGCCGAGCTGGTCCGCGGGCTCACCGACGGCGGCCCCGGCACCTTCGACGGACAGGTCCGGGGCGCGCGCTCGGTCCCCGAGGTGGCGTTCCTGTTCACCGGGCAGGGCTCCCAGTACCCGGACATGGGACGGGAACTCTACGAGACGCAGCCGGTGTTCCGCCGGACCGTCGACGAGTGTGCGGAGATCCTGGACCCGATCCTGGGCCGCCCGCTCACCACCCTGCTGTACCCGGATTCGGCGGACGCGGACACGGCCGCCGAGGAGCTGCGGAACACGCGCGTCACCCAACCCGCGCTGTTCGCCGTGGAGTACGCCCTGGCCAGGCTGTGGCGGTCGTGGGGGATCGAGCCCGTGGCCGTGCTCGGGCACAGCGTCGGCGAGTACACCGCCGCCTGTGTCGCCGGGGTGTTCTCCCTCGCCGACGGTCTGCGTCTGGTCGCCGAGCGCGCCCGGCTGATGCAGGAGCTCCCGCCCGGCGGTGTGATGGTCGCGCTGCGCGGCCGGCCCGACCTGGTCGAGGACGTCGTACGACGCTATCCGCTGGTGTCCGTCGCCGCCGTCAACGGCCCCGAGGACGTGGTCGTCTCGGGCGACGGCGCCCAGGTGCGCGAGGCGGTCGCCGAACTCGGCGGGCACGGTGTCACCGGGCGTGATCTGCGCGTCTCGCACGCGTTCCACTCGCCGCTCATGGAGCCCGTCACCGCGCCCCTGACCGACGCGGCCCGCTCCGTCCGGTTCACCGCGCCCCGCATCCCCGTGATCTCCAACGTCACCGGCGGACCGGTAGGCGCGGAGGAACTGTGCGACCCCGGCTACTGGGCACGGCACACCCTGGCCCCGGTCCGTTTCGCGGACGGCCTGCGCGCCGTGCACGCCTCGGGTGCCCGCGCCTTCGTGGAGATCGGGCCCAGGCCCGTGCTGCTCGGCCTGGGCCGTGGCGCTCTGCCCGACGCCGACGCGCTCTGGCTGCCCAGCCTGCGCCCCGGCCGTGACGGGCGTGAACTCCTCGGGAGCCTCGCCACGCTCCATGTCCACGGTGTCCCCGTCGACTGGGCGGCCTTCCACCAGGGCCGCCGCCCGGCAGGGCGCCGCGTCGCCCTCCCGACCTACCCGTTCCAGCACGAACGCCACTGGTTCAGCGAGGAACCCCGGCCGACCGCGCCGGTCCGGCCTGCCGCCGGTGCTGCTGCGGAGTGGGCGGAGTGGTTGGTGGGTGTGGAGTGGTCGGAGGTGGCTGGGGAGGGTGTGGGCCCTGGGTTGTCGGGGCGGTGGTGTGT
>NZ_JBFAWW010000057.1:0-28323 GCF_040680495.1 Streptomyces sp. NPDC052036
ACCACCAGCCGCCACAGATCCTCCGGCGACCTCACACCACCCGGGAACCGACACCCCATCCCCACAATCGCAACCGGCTCACCATCCACCTCACCACCACCCACAACCACCGCAGAAACATCCGACTCCCCCACACCAACCCCGGACAGCCCCAGCAACTCCGCCCGCACAAAACGAGCCAGACCACCAGCCGTCGGATGATCGAACACCACCGTGCTCGGCAACCGCAGCCCCGTCACCGCATTCAGCCGATTCCGCAGCTCCACCGCCATCATCGAATCGAAGCCCAACTCACGGAACGAGGCCTCGATCTGGACGTCGTCGGTGTCGGTCGCGCCGAGCACGAGCCCGACGTGGGTGCGGACCAGGTCCAGCGCCGCGTTCTGGCTCTCGCTCTCGGTCAGCGCGGCCCACTGCTCGCGCAGCGGGAGTTCTTCGGCTTCCGTGCCGGGGTCGCTGTCCTCCGCGACGGCGGCGAACGTGGTCGTTTCGGTGCGGGCGTCCGGCACGTCCAGCCAGAAACGGCGCCGTTGGAAGGCGTAGGTGGGCAGGTCGACGCGACGGGCGCCGGTGCCGGTGAAGGCTCGCGACCAGTCGACGGTGACGCCGTGCACCGAAGCCTCGGCGAGTGCGGCGAGCATACGGTCGAGGCCGCCCTCGCCGCGTCGCAGGGAGCCGACCACGAGTGGCTTGCCGTCGACGTCCTCGATCGTCTCCTGGACGGCGGCCGCGAGGATGGGATGCGGACTGACCTCGATGAACGTCTCGTGGCCTGCCTCCGCGAACGCCCGTACGGCGGGCTCGAACCCGACGGTGCGCCGGGAGTTGCGGTACCAGTACTCGGCGTCGAGCTCGCTGGTGTCGAGCCACCGGCCCTCGACGGTGGAGTAGAACGGCACCTCCCCGGATATGGGGGTCACGGTACCCAGCAGGTCCAGCAGCGGTTCGCGGATCCGCTCCACGTGCGCGGAGTGGCCGGCGCAGTCGATGGGCAGCAGACGGACGCGGATGTCCTGGCTCTCGCACCGGGCGATCAGCTCGTGGAGGGCCGGCACATCACCGGAGACGGTGACGGCACGCGGGCCGTTGACGGCCGCGATGGAGAGCTGGTCCGCCCAAGGTGCGAGCAACTGCTCCACCTCGACGGCCGGCAAGGCGACCGAGGCCATCCCCCCGGTCCCGGCGAGCAGGGCGAAGGCCTGGCTGCGCAGGGCGACGACGCGCGCCGCCTCCTCCAGCGACAGCGCGCCGGCCACGTGCGCCGCGGCGATCTCGCCCTGCGAGTGGCCCACGACGGCGCCCGGTTCGACGCCGTACGAACGCCACAGTGCGGCGAGCGAGACCATCACCGCGAACAGGACCGGGTGGACCACGTCGAGCCGGTCGAGGGAGAGTTCGGGGTCGGTCTCGCTGGCACCGCGCAACACATGTGTGAGCGACCAGGGCACATGCGGGGCGAGTGCCTGTTCGCAGCGACGGATGTGTTCGGCGAAGACCGGTGAGGTCTCCATGAGGTCGACGGCCATACCGACCCACTGCGAGCCCTGGCCGGGGAAGACGAAGACAGGGCGGCTCGCGCTGCGGGAGACTACGCCCTCGATGAGTCCCGCGGCGGGACGGCCGGCCACCAGGGCCTGAAGTCGGGTGCGGAGGTCGTCGGTCGTGTGTCCCAGGAGGACGGCCCGGTGCGGGAAGGCGGTGCGGGTGGTGGCCAGCGAGTGGCCGAGGGCGGCGGGGGACGCCTCGTCGTCCAGCCGGGCGAGCAGCGCCGCCGCCTGGCCGCGCAGTGCGCCCTCGGTCTTGGCCGAGATCGTCCACGGCACGGGGCCCGACAGGGCGGGGTCCGGACGGTCCGCGTCGCTGTCGGGGTCGGCGTCGGCGCGCCAGTCCTCCAATACGACATGGCAGTTGGTGCCGCCGACGCCGAAGGAGCTGACGCCGGCGAGCAGCGGGCGGTCGTCCTTCGGCCAGGGCCCGTTCTCCGTGCGTACCCGCAACCGCAGTTCGGTCAGCGGGATGGCCGGGTTGGGGGTGCGGAAGTGCAGGCTCGCGGGGAGTTCCCGGTGCTTGAGCGCGAGTGCGGTCTTGATGAGTCCGGCGATGCCTGCGGCGCCCTCCAGGTGACCGATGTTGGTCTTGACCGAACCGACCGACAGCGGGTCGTCGTCGGGACGTTCCGTGCCGAGCACCTCGCCGAGCGCGGCGGCCTCGATCGGGTCGCCGACGCGTGTTCCGGTGCCGTGCAGTTCGACGTACTGGACGTCCGCGGGGCGCACGCCCGCGTTGTCGTAGGCGCGGCGCAGGAGTTCCGCCTGGGCCTCGCGGCTGGGCGTGGTGAGGCTGTCGCCGCCGCCGTCGTTGTTGATGGCGCTGCCGCGGATGACGCAGTGGATGCGGTCGCCGTCGGCCGCCGCGTCGGACAGGCGCTTGAGCACGATGAGGCCGCCGCCCTCGCCGCGCACGATGCCGTTGGCCCGGCTGTCGAAGGTGAAGCACCGGCCGTCCGGGGACAACGCGCCGAACTTCGCGACGCTGACCGCGCTTTCGAGGGCGAGGTCGAGGTTGACGCCGCCGGCGAGGGCGATGCCGGACTCCCCGCTGCGCAGGCTCTCGCAGGCCAGGTGGACGGCGGTGAGCGAGGACGACTGGCCGCTGTCCACGGTCAGGCTGGGGCCGCGCAGGCCCAGCACATACGACAGTCGGTTGGCGATGATGCCGCGCTGGAGGCCGGTCATGGTGTGCTGGGTGAGGCCGGGAATGCCCCGGCGGTGGGCCAGCGTCGCGTAGTCGTCCCAGATCGCTCCGACGAAGACGCCCACGTCCGTACCGCGCAGTGTGTCCGGCAGGATGCCGGCGTCCTCCAGTGCCTCCCAGCCGAGTTCCAGGGCCAGCCGCTGCTGCGGGTCCATCGCGACGGCCTCCCGCGGCGAGATGCCGAAGAAGGCCGGGTCGAACCGGTCGACTCCGTCCAGGAAGCCGCCCCACCCCGCTCCTGCCCGGCCGGGTCCGTCGGTCTCCTGGCCGGTGTGCTCCCCCGCGTCCCAGCGGTCCGCGGGGACCTCCCTGATCGCGTCGACACCGTCACGCAGCAGCCGGGCGAACGCGTCGGGGTCGGAGGCGAGGGGCAGTCTGCAGGCCATGCCGACGACGGCGACGGCCTCAGCGGGGGATTCGGACACGAGTCGGGGGCGGGCCTGGGAGGAGTCTCGCATGATGCTGCAAACCTTCCGAGCAGGGCAGGTTCAGGAGGAACGAAGGGGGCTGTCCCGGCTACGCGGGGTCGGCGAACGTGGCCTTGGTGAAGGCGGTCGCGTAGTCGGGGTGCGCGATCGGCGCGCCGACCAGGTCGTAGGGCACGTCCAGGGCGTCCGCCAGGTCCAGGGCGTGCGGGGCGATGTCCTGGCAGAGCTGGTTGAGCAGGTCCGGCAGGGCGTTGACCTCTTCGGCGGTGAGCAGGCCCTCGGCGAGGTACCAGCCGCTGTGCGCGGAGATCTCGCCGAGCAGGTGCAGGGCGCACACGTCGCGGGCGAGGCGGCGCGCGTCGTCGGGCAGCGCGTCGGTCTCGGTGCGCACGAGGTCCACCAGCAGGCGCAGGGCGTGCGCCTCGGCCATCTGCTCGGCCAGCTCGAAGCGGTCGTTCCAGACCTCGAACTCGCCGAGTCCGCCGGCCCGGGCCGCGCCGAGTTCGGCGACCAGTCGTTCGTGCAGTCGCCGCTCCCGGGTGCCGGTCAGCGCCCGCCACAGGGCCGGGTCACGCAGGTCGCGCTCCCCGGGGGCGGGGACTTCGTCGGCGGGCGCCTGATAGTCCAGGCCGAGGGCCATGGTCCAGGCCGCGTTGAGGTAGAGGACCTGGGTGCTGAGTCCGGCCGCGTCGAAGGCGTGGGCCAGACCCTGGTAGTCCAGGAAGCGGTTCTGCGGGCTGAAGCCGAGAACGCCGGAGGCGGCGCGGGAGGCGGCGGTGACCCGCTCGGCGAGCCGGTCGGTCACGGCCTTCACGGTGAACAGGGTGCGGATCTCGCCGGCGCTGCGCCCGACCGGTTCGGGGCCGGAGACCGACTTGGCCGCGATCGCGGCGACATAGGCGGCGGACAATGCGCCGAACAGCGAGCGCTGCTGGTTGCGGTAGCGGATCACCGGCATGGGGTCGGCGAAGCCCGCGAACGTGCCGTTGGTGTACCGGGCGTGGGCGTGCCGGACGGCGACGGCGGCGCTGGCCCGGGTGACGGCGGCGAGACCGACGACGGCGACCTCCCAGACATACCGGATCAGCCGGGACGCCTGTCGGGAGCGCATCGCGGGGTTGCTGAGCGGGTCGGTGAAGCTGCCGTCCGCGGCGATCGAGGCGGAGTCGCGCAGCCAGTAGCGGTGGGGGACGCGTACGCCCTGGAAGGAGACGGTCGCCCAGTCGAGGGGGAGGATCGCCGCTGAGTCCTGCGGTTCGATCACCACGCCCGGGCACGGGCCCGCGGCGTCCCGGAGCGGTACGACGAAGCAGAACAGCCCGTGGTTCTGCTCGGCGACGACCAGCTTGGCGGTGACGATGCCGATCCGGGGTACGCCCGGACAGCCCACGCTCGGCGGGTACTTGACGGCCTCCGGTCCGGGCGTGGTCAGGACGAACTCGCGGGTGTCCGGGTCGAAAACGGCTTCGGTGCGGACGGCGGCGTTGCTGTTGCCGTGTCCCAGTTCGGTCATCAGCAGGGCGCCCACCACGTCGGTGGAGGCCAGCTGCGCCAGGACGTCGTCGAGGTCGTCCCGGTCCGCGCCGAACTCCAGAATCGAGCCGACGGTGGTGCAGTGGTGCAGGAAGAAGGCGTAGAAGAGGGACGGGTCGGCGAGGGCGACCCATTCCAGCAGCGGGAAGATCAGCTCCCGCTGCCGCAGCAGGGGTGTGCCGGTCTCGATCCGGTCGCTGATGTGCCGCAGCCGCTGGTAGGTGAGGGAGTAGCGGTCCTGGTCCGCCAGGCCGGAGGGTCTGGCGAAGAGGTCCGGCGAGAAGATCTCCTCCAGTTGCGACAGCGTCTCCCGGTAGGAGTCACCGTGCACCAGCGAGGAAAGGGCGTCGCGCAGTGAGTTGTCTGGTTCCATCGTGTTGATTCCCTGTCGCGTCTTCGTCGTCGGTGTGTCGAGGGGGCCGTGCGCACACGTGAGAGCGCCAGGCCGCTGGTCGGGTCGGAGCCACGGCGATGACGTGCCCGTACGCGGGCATCACAGCGATCCGCCCGGCAGGCGGCCGTCATGGAGCGGTGTGCTGGTGGTGGGGCAGGCGGGACGGGATGAACGGCTCCGTCCCAGGGAGTGGGTCAGTCGTGCGCGTGCAGGGGCTTGCCCGTGAGCGCCAGATGGGCTTCGCCCAGAATCTCGCTCTGCGTGGGATGCGCATGGATCAGGGGAGCCACCTCGTCCGGCAGCGCGTCCCAGTTGACGATCAGTTGCGCTTCGCCGATGAGCTCGCCGACGCGGTCGCCGACCATATGGACGCCGACCACCGGGCCGTCCTTCTGCCGGACGAGCTTGATCTCCCCGGATGTCTTGAGGATCTTGCTCTTGCCGTTGCTGACCAGGCTCTGGCGCAGCGTGACCACCTGGTCGGCGCCGTAACGCTCCTTGGCGAGCGCCTCCGTGAGGCCCACGGAGGCGACCTCCGGATGGGAGTAGGTGACCCGCGGTACGCCGTCGTAGTCGATCGGCACGGGGGCGAGGCCCGCCAGTCGCTCCGCCACCAGGATGCCTTCGGCGAAGCCTACGTGGGCCAGTTGGGGGGTGGCGATCAGGTCGCCGACGGCGGAGACGGACGGTACCGAGGACCGGCAGTACGCGTCGACCTTCACATACCCCCGGTCGAGTTCCACGCCGACGGCTTCGTAGCCGAGACCGGCCGAGACGGGCCGGCGTCCGACGGCCACCAACAACAGATCGGCGTCGAGCCGTGCACCGCTCTCCGTGGTGACACGGACGCCGGAGGCGGTGTACGCGGCCTCGGCGAAGCGGCTGTTGAGATGGAAGGCGATGCCGCGTCGGCGAAAGGATCGTTCGAGGAGCTTCGAGGCGTCCTCGTCCTCCGTGGGGACCAGGTGCGGCAGCGCCTCGATGATGGTGACCTCGGCGCCGAAGGACTTCCAGAGCGAGGCGAACTCGCAGCCGATGACTCCGCCCCCGAGGACCACGACCGAGCCGGGGACGTGATCGAGCTCAAGCGCCTGCTCGCTGGAGAGGATCCGGTCACCGTCGATCTTCAGACCGGGCAGAGTGGCAGGCGCCGAGCCGGTGGCAAGCAGGATGTGACGCCCCTTCAGGAGCATCCCGCCGACGGCGACTTCGTCGGGGGCGGTCAACTTCCCCTCGCCGGCCACGACCTGAACCCCCCGGGCCTTCAGAGTGCTCTGGAGTCCGCCGTACAGCTGACCGACCACGCGGTCCTTGTACGCGATCACACCCGGCATGTCTATGCCGCCGAAGGTGGAGCGGACGCCGAACTTGGCTGCCTCGCGGGCGGAATCGGCCACCGCGCCCGACTGCAGCAGCGCCTTGGTCGGAATGCAGCCACGGTGCAGGCAGGTACCACCCACCTCGGCCTTCTCGACCAGCGCGACCGACAGGCCTAAGCCACCGGCGCGAAGAGCAGCCGCGTACCCCCCGGATCCGCCTCCCAAGATCACCAAGTCATACATATTCTCCGTGCCGTTGAGCACGTCCCCCGTCCCCCTTAGCTTGCCGTCTCCACTGCCACTTGCAACCTTTTGAGTCACGAAGCGCAGGCTTTCCGTCACAGCTGCCCCATGTGTATCACGCCACGAGAACTAGTTGCGTCATGTACGAACGTGTCGAACATCACCTCGGAACAATCCGCGGCATGGCCGCCTTCGTCCTCCAACTACGGGTTGTTCAGGGCGGGTTAGGCCCGGTTGCGCGTCAGGACTCGGTCAGGCGATGATCAGTTCTCGGTGAGCCGGGCATCGTTATGGCCGACGCGGGCGCGATCGGCGTGGAGTGCGCCCGCGTCCTGCGCGGCTCCGGCGAGGATGTGACAGCGGATGCTCGCGCACGCCGCCGAGTCCCCTGGGCATCGTCGCCCCGGAGGCGCAACGCGGGTCTGCCCGGTGTCGCGGCCCAGGCGATCTCCGCCGTCGACATCGCCCTGCGGGACGCCAAGGCACGCCTGCTCGGCCTCCCTCTCGCCCGGCTCCTGGGCGCCGCCCGCGACGACGTGCCCGTCTGCGGCAGCGGCGGCTTCACCACCGACGACGACCGGCGGCAGGACCGGCGACTGCGCGGCTGGGTCGAGGAGGAGGGCATTCCACGAGTCAAGATCAAGATCGGTGAGTCCTGGGGCCGGTGCGAGGCACGGGACCGTCGGCGCGTGACCCGGGCCGGGGTGAGCATCGGCGGGGCGGCCGAGTCGTACGTGCACGCCAACGGCGGCTACGGCCCCAAGCAGGCCCCGAGCGGCACACCCCTTCAGAGCCGGCTGACAGCACCTCACCGAGTTCGCCCGCCCGGACGGTACCTGCGGGACGGCCGGTCGTTCAGGTCTGGCACTCGGGGCACCAGACCGTACGGCGTCCGGCCACCCGGCCGGAGCACAGGGACCGACGGCACCGGGGACACAGCGGCTCGCTGTCCTCCCTGCGGCCGGTGAGCCAGGAGCGTCGCGGCGGCACGCACCCGGCACGCACGGACGTCTCCAGGACGCGGCCCATCCTCGTATGGACACGCCGAAGCACCGTCTCGCTCAGGCTCCGCGCCGGGGTCCGGGGGTGGACGCGAGCCCGCCACAGGATCTCGTCGCACAGAAGGTTCCCGAGACCCGCGATCACGGACTGGTCCATCAGCGCGCTCTTCACGGCCCCTCGCCGCCCCGACAGCAGTTCCCGGAACTCCGGTCCGCTCACGGTCGAAGCGTCGGGGCCCAGCCGGTCGGTGATCCGCGCGACCTCGGTGTCATCGGCCAACTGCACGCCCTGCAACTTGCGTTGATCGCGGTAGCGCAGATGACGATTGTGGTCGAGTGTCAGCAGGATGCGGTCGTGCGGGGCGATCGGGTCGTCCTCGGCACAGCACACCAGTGATCCTGTCATGCCGAAATGACAGACCACTGTGGGGCCGCCGTCCGTCGGCACGAACAACCACTTTCCGTGACGCCATGCCTTCCCGAGACACCTGCCCTTCAATTCCCTCCGCAGCCGTGCCACGGTGACACCACGCAGCACCCCGGCGTCCCGTACCTCGACGTCCGTGACACACCGCCGCCGGCCACAGGCCATGAGTACCTCGCGGAATCCTTCGACATCCGGCAGTTCGGGCATGAGTGCTTCCCGGTCTCCCGTCGTGCGCAACACGTCCATCGCACCCCGCCATCGCGCTGATCGCATCCGGAACTACGACTCCGTACCGGACGGGGCTCCGGGGCCGGGTCCGTACCGGACCCGGGTGCGGATCCGGCCGCGGGTTCAGGAGCAGAAGTCGGCGACGGTGGCGGTGAGAATGTCGGTGAGGCGGTCCAGGGAGCCGAGGTCGACATACTCGGTGGCCGCATGCGCGCCCGCACCGTCGACGCCGAAGAGCAGACAGGGGATGCCGGCGCGGTCCAGGAGGGCGCAGTCGGTCCAGAAGGGCTCGGCGCGCACGGTGGGCGGGTGGCCGAGGACCTGCTCGGCCTGGTGGGTGAGGGTGCGGACGACGAGTGCCTCCGGGTCGGCTTCGAAAGGGGCGCGGTGCAGACCGCGGGTCAGCCGGTAGCGGAAGTCGGGCACCGTTTCGGCAAGACGGTCGAGTACGACGGTCAGCTCCCGCTCGACACTGTCCGCGCTCTCGCCGGGTACGGTGCGACGTTCCAAGGTGATGCGGCAGTGCGCCGGATAGGTGGAGGGTTCCTCGCCGCCGTGGATGACGGAGGCGTGTACGGTGCCGGTGCCCAGGCTCGGGTGTGCCGGACCCCGCGCGAGGCGCTGACCCAGTGCTTCCAGAGCGACGAGGAAGTGCCCCGCTCCGGTGATCGCGTCGACGCCGAGTTCGGGGCGCGAACCATGCGCCGCACGCCCTTCGATCTCCACGTCGAACCAGGCGAAGCCCTTGTGGGCGAGGGTGACTTGCAGATGGCTCGGCTCGGTGACGATCGCTGCGTCGGCCGTGAAGCGCTCCAGCACTTCCTCGGTGCCCGCACTTCCGTGCTCCTCGTCGGCGACACAGGCGAGGATGACATCGCCGCGCAGGGACGTGTGGGCGGTGGCTCGGGCGGCTGCGACCATCATGGCCGCGATGCCGCCTTTCATGTCGAAGGTGCCGCGGCCGTACATCCTGCCGTCGCGGATCCCCGGTTCGAGCGGGTCGCCGTCGTAGTCGGCGAGGCTGACCGTGTCGAGATGGCCGTTGAGCATGAGCGACCGGCCGCCACCGGTGCCGCGGGCGATCGCGACGAGCGAGGGTCGGCCAGGGCGCCGTTCCAGGCGGTGGACCTCGAAGCCGCGGGCGGCCAGCCACGCACCGCAGAAGTCGGCGATGCGGGACTCGCCCGCCCCGCCGGGGACGAGGTTCGGGTTGACCGAGTCGATGGAGATCAGTCGGGCCAGCAGGCGGGCGGGGTCCGCGTCCAGGGGGTCGGGAACCGCTGAGGTCGAGGGGGTCTCGGGGAGCATGGGGGCCTTCCGGAGTGCTGATGAGTGATGGTCATCGAAAAGTCCGCACGAGGTCCGCGGGCACGCCGATCCGGGCGCGGTCCATCAGGGGCTGCCACCGGCGGTCACGAGCGCGAGGCCGAAGCCGATCAGTACGAGGCCCGTGGTGCGTTCTAGCGCACGGCGGGTGCGTGGGGATTCGAGGATCCGCCGGGCCTTGGACAGCAGGAGCACGCAGCCGCCCAGGAACACCAGGTAGGCGGCGCCCGGGAGCTCGACGACCAGGTAGGCCCCGGGGGAGGCGGCCGGCACGGCCGCGAGTCCTGCCACGGTCAGCGCCCCCAGAGCAGCAGTCCGGTCGCTGTGCCGCCCACGGTCCGCAGCGCGTCCGCAGGGCCGGCCGCGAGGGCACGTCGGGTGACCACGGCCAGGTCCGGGCCGGGCACGACGGTCAGCAGAGCCAGCACACCGAACGCGGCGAGGAAGCGGGTCAGCATGCCGCCGTTTTCCCGCTCTCCGAGCCGGTCTGCTGCGGGGGGACAAGGGGGCGGTGCGGGTTGGCGGCCGTGCCCTCGGTGCTCAGCAGCACGACCACCGAAGTCGCATCGAGCCCGAGTGCCGCGCGGCGCTCGTCGACGGCCGCGCCGGTGAGCACCGCGCGCAGACCGGCCAGCGCCGCGGCACCGCAGTAGCCCGAGGAGACACCGAGGGCGGCGAGGTGAGTGGCCGCGCGAGCGCTGTCGGCATCCGGAACGGCAACTGCGGCGTCCAGCCCGTCGCGCAGCAAGGGCCAGGCGATGCTCGAGGGGGTGCCGCAGTTCAGCCCGGCCATGGTGGTGTGGCCGGTGGTGACGCTGACGGGTTCGCCGAGGGTGAGGCTTTCGAGGACACAGGCCGCGGCCTGCGGCTCCACCGACAGCAGTGCCGGAGCACGCCCGGAGGGGCGGCTGCGGTAGTGGGTGACGACGGCCTGGGCCAGTGAGCCCACGCCGACCGGTACGGAGACGAGGTCGGGGCCTTCGCCGATCCCCTGGGCGGCCAGCTGTTCGTCGATCTCGGCGCAGAGAGTGGAGTATCCCTCGACGATCCAGCCCGGGATCCGCTCATAGCCCGGCCAGGCGGTGTCCTGGACCAGGACCGCGCCCGGCCCGGCGGCCTCCTCGGCCGCCAGACGTACGGCCTCGTCGTACGGGCCCGTGACCTCGGTGACCTTCGCCTGCTCGGCGACGATCGCCGCCACGGCCTGCGGATGCACACCCTGCGGCACGAAGACATGGGCGTGCTGCCCCAGCAGGCGGGCCATGCGTGCCACCGCGCGGCCGTGGTTGCCGTCGGTGGCGGTCACCAGGGTGACGGGGCCCGGCTCCCGTCCGCTCGCGGCGCGCTCGGCGAGGGTGCGGTGGACCGCCCACGACGCGCCCAGCGCCTTGAACGCGGGCAGCCCCAGTCGGCACGACTCATCCTTGACGAAGACCCGGCCTACCCCCAACTCCTCTGCCAGCGACGGTAGTTCGGTCAGCGGAGTGGGTGAGTGGCCGGGCAGCGCGGCATGGAAGGCCCGCACCTCGTCGGGGGCGGGGAGACACCGCCAGGTACGGGCGCCGGACCGCACGAACCACGGCAGCGTACGGGAGGAGGAAATGTTGTCAGGCACCCGACCAGGATCCGATGCCCTCCTACGATCGGTCCAGCGAATGTTTCCTACGTATACTCGTCGAAAAAGCCGACCATTCAGCCATCGCTCCCGGAGAGCGAGAAGAGCGGTCCCCTCATGTTCGACCTGCATCGACTGCGCCTGCTGCGCGAACTCAAACACCGCGGCACCCTGGCGGCCGTGGCCGCCGCCCTGTCCTACGCCCCCTCCTCCGTCTCCCAGCAGCTCTCCCAGCTGGAAGGCGAGGTCGGCGTCCCGCTGCTGGAACCGGTCGGGAGGCGGGTCCGACTGACCGAGCAGGCCGAGATCCTCGTCGCCCACACCGAAGCCGTGCTGGCACGTCTGGAGCGCGCGGAGGCGGACATCGCCGCCTCCCTGACCGATCTGACCGGCACCCTGCGCATCGCCTCGTTCCAGACGGCCGCCCTGGCGCTCGTCCCGACCGCCCTCGACCGGCTGCGCGACGCCCATCCGCACCTGCGCGTCCACGTCACGCACCTGGAACCGGAAAGGGCCCTTCCCGCCCTGCAGGCCCGCGACTTCGACCTGGTCCTCGCCGAGGAGTACCCCGCCAACCCCAAACCACGGCCCGCCGAACTCGAACAGGAAGACCTGTTCGACGACCCCCTCCATCTCGCGCTGTCCGACCCGTGCGACGGCCCGGGCGCCGACGGCCCGATGGCAGCGCTACGATCACTCGCCGACCGCCCCTGGGTGATGGAGCCGGAAGGCACCACCGCGCGGCACTGGGCCATGTCCCTGTGTCGCAACGCCGGTTTCGAGCCCGACGTACGGTTCGAGAGCACCGACCTGCTGCTGCATCTCCGACTCGTCGAACAGGGCCATGCCGCCGCCTTCCTGCCCGACCTCGTCTGGAGCGGCCGCACCCCGAGCGTCACCCTGCGCCCGCTCCCCCGCGGCCAGCGCACCCGCCGCATCTTCACCGTCGTACGCCGAGGCAGCAGCCGACACCCCGCCGTCCTGGCGTGCCGCAACGCCCTCCGAAACGCGGTCACCGCCCGCTCTCGGCAGAGTTAGGGCAACGCAGCCAACGGTCGGCCGGGAAGAAGAGGCCTTTGCCGAGCGGCGTTCGGTGGGCGCTGGACGCTACTCCTGGCCGCGGATCATCGATATCAGCAGTCCGTGGGTCTCGGCGTCGGCGGCCACGACCAGCCCGCGGCCTTGCGGTCCCGGCGGAGCGCCGTCGATCCCTGTGACCGTGCAGCCGGCGGCCCTGCACAGAGCGATACCCGCGGCGAAGTGCACGCTCCCGGTGAGGTCGCCGCCGTCGGTGACGTACGCGGCACGCTTGCCCGCCGCCACCCACGCCAACGCCAACGTGGTGGAGACGACGCGCGGCCGGAACCGGGCGACGAACGCGGGGTGGGCCAGGAGGTCCACGGCCCGGAATCCCGGAGCATTCGGGAAGGGCGGATCCAGGTTGACGTCCACCAACCGGGTGGCGGGTGTGGGGGCCAGGCGCACATCGGCCCCGTCCTGCCGGGCCCAGGCCGTCGCACCGTCGGTGCTGAAGACCTCGCCGCTGAACGGGTCGGCCACCGCCGCCGCCCCGTCGCGCAGCGCCACGTTGACGGCCACCAGCATGCTGCCCACGGCGTAGTTCAGCGTGCCGCACAGGGGATCGACCATCCACTGGCGTACGGCGTCGGCAGCTCCCTGCCGCCCGCTCTCCTCCCCGAGCACCGCGTCATCGGGCCGAGCGGCACGGATGACATCAAGGATCTGCCTCTCGGCCTCCACGTCGGCCGCGGTGGCGAAGTCCCCGGCGCCCTTGTCGATGCGAGCCGGCTGCCGACCGTACATGTCGCGCACCACATCGGCCCCGGTGCGCGCCGCGGCTGTCGCCACACCCATGTCGTCAAGGCCCTCAAGCGAGTTGATCACGACGTGCAGGGTATCGGCTGGTGACATCCGTCGAAGGAGTCGCCTTCAGGACTCTTCCACGACGGCATGGCGATGGTGTTCCCGGCGTCATCGGGTGTCCCGGCGCGAGGGCGGCGGGTCGCCCAGTTCGTCGACGAGCCGGCGATACGTTTCGAACGCCGCCTTGGGGCTGTAGTCGTCGCGCAGCAGACCGAAGTGGTGGAAGAGTCCGTCCGCGGCGCTGTCGGCGTCCCGAAGGGAGAAGAACGAGTAGGCGTCGATGTTCAACTCGGAGGAGAGGCCGGCCACGGTCCGGACCACGGTCTCGAGGGTCGTGGCCTGACGCTGCTCGGTGCGATCGGGGCCGGTGGGCCAGCCGTTCTCGCAGATGCGCATCGCCACGGTGTCAGGAATTCCCGCCCTCGGCAGGCTGGTGCGGCGGAATCCCGTCACGACCGCGGTGACCGCCTCGCCCAACTGGCCGACGGGGACGGGCCGGAACACGTCCGGGAAGAAGTCCAGGCCGACGTAGTCCAGGCTCTGCCGGAAGCGGGAGTCGGCCAGATCGCCGAGCTCGGACCAGAAGGTGTCGGCCGGATCGAAGGTCGGTACGGCGTTGAAGCCGACCGCCAGGTCGTGTCCCAGTTCCCTGGCTTCCTGCTTGGCCGCGATGACCCCTTGGACGAGCGCGTTCAGCACGTTGGGAATGCTGCCGTCCAGAACGGGGAGCCGGGCGTTGGGCTCTTCGCAGATCTGGACCGAGGCCAGTTGCGGTCCGCCGGTCCGGACGGCCTCGCGGACGAAGTCCGGCCACCCGTCGAGTTTCCCGGACGGCTCGCGGAACGGCAGCACGAGGTCGAGTGTGCGGCCGCGCTGGAGGTAGGCCTCCGGGTCGGTGGGGGTGGAGGGCTCCTGCGGCGTCACGGTGCCGGCGAACGGGCGGTAGGCGCGCACCGACAGCGCGGCCCTGTCGCCCTGCAACTGATCGAGCGCCTCGATGATGCGGTCCGGTATGTCCGGACTGACCGGGTGGACGATGCCCTGCTCGCCAGCCAGAAGCCCACCGGGATAGATGCCGAAGGTCAGAGTCATGCGCCTTCCCATCCTAGAATCTTGGTGTCACTACAAATTTGTAGTGACACTAACATGGGGGCATGGGTGGTCTTCGAGAGAACAAGAAGCAGCAGACCCGCACGGCGATCGCCGCTGCGGCGACGGCACTGTTCCTGGAGCACGGCTTCGACCAGGTCACGGTGGCCGAGGTGGCACGTCGTGCGGGCGTGTCCACCAACACCGTGTTCAACTACTTCGCCACCAAGGAAGACCTCTTCTTCGACCGCCAGGCCGAGGTGGAGGGACATCTCGCCGCGGTGGTCCGCGACCGCGCACCCGGCAGCTGCCCGGTGGAGGCCGTCCGCGACGACCTTCTCGCCGCCCTGCGGCGGAACGAATCCATGCTCGGACTCCACCCCGGCGCACTGAGGTTCTGGCAGGTCGTTCATGACAGCCCCGCGCTGCGCGCACGGGAGCGCGAGATCAGCGAGCACGCCGAGGGCGCCTTGACGGCCGCCCTGGCGGAACATCCGCCGGGCAACGCCGGCACACCACGGACCGCTGACCCGGCGATGCCCGCACTCATGGCGGGTGCCGTCGCCGGGACGCACCGGGCAGCCGTGCGCGAGCTCCGACGACGCATCATGTCCGGCGAACCGCCCGAGCACGCCCGTGACGCGGTCGCCTCGACGGCACTACAGGCGTTCGACCTGCTGTGTTCCGGACTCCACGCGACCTCCGCAGCGCCCGCGACCGCCGAACACGCACCGTGAAGCCGTAAGGCTCCGCAGAGCGGATCAGCTGCCGACGCAAGACGGGCCCGGCCGCCTTCGCGGCGGCCGTTCGGCTGATCGTCCGTATCGCGCTCGGCGAAACCAGCCGTGCAGCAGCACCGGCGTCGGTACGTTCGGACGTCCCGGGTCAACTACTCGTCGGCGGGGAGGGACTGTGCTGAGAGGTGCGACGGCCGTGGTCACGGGTGGATCCCGTGGCATCGGCCGGGCGATCGTCGAGCGCCTGTGCAGTGACGGAGCGGAGGTGGTCTTCAACTACGCCACCAACGACGAAGCCGCCGCCGAGGTCGTCCGAGTCGTAGAGGCGACCGGCGGCAAGGTGCGGGCCCTGCACGTGGACCTGAAGGAGCCGGACGGACCCGAGCGGCTCATGGAAGCCGCCGAGGCGCATCTCGGCGGCCTGGACATCCTGGTGAACAACGCGGCGCTGTCGTTCACGCCGACCCCGCTCGCCCATACCGACGCGGAGGTGTTCGACAGTGTGATGACGGTCAACGCCAGGTCGGTGTTCCTGACGATGCGTCATGCGGCCCGACGGATGCGGGACGACGGCCGGATCGTGAACATCTCCTCCCTGAACACCGTGCGGCCCGCCGCGGGCATCGCACCGTACGCCGCCAGCAAGGGCGCGATCGAGCAGCTCACCGCGGTCGCCGCCCGGGAACTCGGGCCACGCGGCATCACGGTCAACACCGTCTCGCCCGGGGCGACCGACACCGAGCTGCTACAGGGAACGAATCCTCCGCAGGCCCTTCAAGCGGTCGTCGACATGACACCTCTCGGCCGACTGGGGCAGCCGTCCGACGTGGCCGATGTCGTCGCATTCCTCGTCGGCCCGGACGGCCGGTGGGTCACCGGCCACAACCTTCGGGCGACGGGCGGACTGGTCTGAACCCAGCCTCGAACATCCCTCCTCATTTGCCTAAAAATTTTAGGCAAATGCATAATGAGCATCGTCGGACAGGAGGAGAGTCATGGTTCGAGCGGGGCTGACCACCGAACGTCTGACCCGGGCCGGGGCAGAACTGGCCGACGAGGTCGGCTTCGACCAGGTGACCGTCTCGGCGCTCGCCCGCCGATTCGACGTCAAGGTCGCGAGCCTGTACTCCCACATGAAGAACTCCCACGACCTCAAGACCAGGATCGCCCTGTTCGCGCTGGAGGAACTCGCCGACCGGGTCGCCGACGCCCTGGCCGGACGGGCCGGCAAGGACGCCCTGGCGGCCTTCGCCGACGCCTACCGCGACTACGCCCGGGAGCACCCGGGCCGCTACGACGCCGCCCGGTTCAGGCTCGACCCCGAGACGGCGGCCGCCAGCGCCGGCGTCAGGCATGCGCAGATGACGCGGGCGATCCTCCGGGGCTACGACATGACGGAGCCGGACCAGACGCACGCGGTCCGGATGCTGGGCAGCGTCTTCCACGGCTACGTCAGCCTGGAGCTGAGCGGGGGTTTCAGCCACACCGCCGTCGACCCGCAGGAATCCTGGTCCTGGATCGTCGATTCCCTCGACACCCTGCTGCGGAGCCGGACCTCAGCCTGACGGTCGGCGCCGCACCGCCCGAGGCGCACACCCGTCGATCCGAACAGCGCCAGAGTGGGCGCACGGTGCGGCTGCGCCACGGCAGTTCCGTCAGCCACGTCTCGAACGCCGGCCGTCCGACGGCAATTCGGCCCGCCCTGGCCGCCTCCGAGGGCGGGGTGGAACTGGTCAGTCCGGGGTTCGGCGGCAGCGCGCTTCTCGACCCGTTCACCGCCCGGAAGCACCGCCCGGCGCGCCCAGGAGCAGACCGGCGACGGGCCGCCCCGGACAGCTCCCGGGGCGGCGGATACGAAGCTTTTGCCGATTCAAGGGAATTACTCGAACCGCCTCCCACCTGCGCGACGTCCGCTATGTCCGCTCCTCCGCCGCACCGGCCACGCCGCGTTCACCGCATCACCCTTTCTCAGAGGTCTACGCGCGTGGTGTCATGCACGCGCTCACCACCCCCTCCCCGGTGAGCGTCCCCTTGACGAGGAGTCACGCATGCTGTGGAAGGTTCTGGGGCGTGCAGGTGTAGCCCTGGCGGCCGGTGCCGTCGCGCTCGCCACCGCCGTCCCCGCGAACGCCGCCGACTACTCCGCCTTCGCGTTCTCACAGAGCGGGAGCCAGCCCGCCATCTACGACTTCATCAACTCGGCCACCAGCTCCCTCGACATGACCATGTACGAGCTGGAGGACACCACGGCCGTCAACGACCTGATAGCCCTGAAGAACAAGGGCGTCACCGTGCGGGTCGTCCTGGACCGCCAGCACCAGAGCGCCGACAGCTCGGCGTACAACTCCCTCAAGAACGCGGGCGTGGGAGTGGTGTGGTCGTCGTCCGCCTTCGTCTACACCCACCAGAAGACCATCACGGTGGACGACGCCAAGTCGCTGATCCTGACCGGCAACCTCACCTCCCAGTACTACACGACCAGCCGTGACTACGGCGTGTTCGACGACGACAGCCGGGACGTCGCCTCGATCGAGAAGGTCTTCAACGCGGACTACGCCGGCACCTCCGTCACCCCGACCGACGGCGACCATCTGCTGTGGTCTCCCACCGACTCCCGCAGCCGCCTGCTGTCCGTGGTCAACGGCGCCACCAAGAAGCTCGACGTGGAGGAGCTGGAACTCAGCGACAGCACGGTCGTGAACGCCATCGTGGCGCGCGCGAAGGCGGGCGTGGCCGTGCGGGTGGTCCTGGAGGACCCGTCCAGTTACTCCAGCGAGGTCTCCGCGATCAAGGCGGCGGGCGGCACCGTCGCGGGATACTCCGACCCCAACGGCTTCTACATCCACGCCAAGGCCATGGTCGCCGACTACGGACTCTCCACCCAGCAGGTGGAGGCGGGTTCCATGAACATCAGCAGCAACTCGCTGAGCAACAACCGGGAGTTGGGGCTCATCCTCACGGGCACCGGGGTGGCCGAGGCCGTGGCCACCACCATCGAGACCACGTTCAACAGCGACTACGCGGGTGGTACTCGCGCGTGACACCGTACCGGTGAACCGGAAGCCCGCCGGGATCATCGCTCGGCGGGCACGGCCTCCCGTATGGACCTCGCGGTGACGGCCGGGTCGTACCCCTCCGGGACGCCTTCGATCAGGACGATGTCGCCCCCGATGTGCCGTGCGCGCAAGGGGGCGATCTCCTGGTACGCGGGGGAGTCCCACCAGGCTCGCGCCTCGGCGATCCCCGGGAAGCCGATCACCACGACATGCCCGGGCCAGCTGCCCTCCTTCACCTCGTGCTGCGCGCCGTGGACGAGGAAGCGGCCGCCGTACGGCTCGAAGGTGGCGGTGACGCGCTCGATGTACTCGGCGATCTCCGGGTGCGGCGCGGCCTCCTGAAGGTGCGCGATGGCGTAGGCAGACATGATGTCCTTCCGGTCGGTCGGGCTCCGTACGCCGACGATCGTGACACGCCGTCATGCCCGGGTCGATGACCTCTCAGGTAAGGGCGACCGACGCGGAGACCGAGCGGGTCGGAGACCCTGCTCCGGCATGCCACGCAGCCGGTCGCCCACGAGGTCGGCGGGGGCCGACTACGCTCGTGGCACCGGCCGTTGGACCTGCTGCCCGGCGCCGTCGAACGGCCGGTGGCGTCGACTGGGGCGTCAGGCCGGAGGTCCGCGCTGACCTCTTCGGCCTCACGCCTCGTGCAGCCTGGCCCCCATCCGCTCCACCGTGTGGCCGATCCGCAGTGCGGTGCCCGCGGCAGCGGTATGCCCCTGCCGGTGGAGCAGACTGCCCAGCAGATTCCAGCCCCCGGCCTGCTCCGGTGCCAGGACCAGCGCCGGGACCATCGCGGCCAGCGCCGACTCGACGTCTCCCTGAGAGGCGAGCAGTTCCGCGCGCAGCCCGTGCGCGAAGTCCAGCCAGGGGTAGCGGCCGAGCAGCGCGTGCACGGTCCGCAGGTCCGGTGTGCGCGGGCCCTGTCCGAGGTGGGCCCGCAGCTCCTTGTCGGTGCCGGGTGTCGTCTTGTAGGCGGCCGGGTCGTCCACCCGGCGAAGCATGGGCCGGGGGTCGACCAGTGCGGTCACCGTGCGCCAGCTCGGCCGCAGCCACACCGCCGGTACCTGTGGGGCGTTCCTCAACGAGGCCGGAAGCAGAGCCCGTTCACGGGCGAACCGGCTGCCGGTGGTGTCTCCCCGTTGCCGGAACCCCTCCTCCAGATCGCGCGTGTACTCGACCGCCTGGCCCATGCCGGCGATCTCAAGTGAGGCCCACAGCGCCGGGAAGTCCGCGTGCAGCTCCTCGAACTGCGCGCACACCGTCTTCAATCCCAG
Organism: Streptomyces sp. NPDC052036; assembly: GCF_040680495.1. Classification (NCBI taxonomy): domain Bacteria; kingdom Bacillati; phylum Actinomycetota; class Actinomycetes; order Kitasatosporales; family Streptomycetaceae; genus Streptomyces; species Streptomyces sp. NPDC052036. The sequence continues at coordinate 19,315 of NZ_JBFAWW010000057.1, forward strand.
CGGCAGCCGGACCACCGCGTGCCGTAATCCGCTCAGACAGGCGACGTCGGCACAGGTGACCGCGGCCAGCGCCGCCGACCAGGAGTCGAAGTCGGTGGCGGCGCGGACCTCGTCGAGCCGTTCATGCACGTACGTCAACAGCCAGTTGACCGCGCGTTGGGCGGGCCGGCTGAGCGTCTGAACCGGCTCCTCGGGCCAGTCGAGGGGCTTTCCGACCCACTGGTCGGGCGAAGCGGGCAGTACACCGCCGGTGAAGACCCGGGTCAGGTCGGCGGCGGAGGACGTGTCCTCTTCCGCCGCACGCAGCAGCAGGGCCATGGCGAAGCCCGCGGCGGACGTGTCCACGACCTGCCCGGTGGTGGCCAGCTCGGCGATGAGTCGTACCGCGGCCGGTACGGCGTCCTCCGCGTCGATGGCGACGCAGTGCCACAGCGCCGCACGAAGCAGCCGGTCGATCAGGGCGGCACGCTGCCCCGCGGCCCGCTCCCGGTTGTCCTCCTCGTCCTCGTCGGGGCCGGAGATCTGCCAGCGGACGAACAGCTCACTGACCCACTGACTCGGCGGGTGCTGCGGCCATCGTGTCGTGTATCCGGCGAACGGTGCTCCGGCCTGCGCGGACGGCCCCGAGACGACGAACGGGAGATCCGCCGCGAAGCGCAGCCCGATCTCTTGCTCGGCCAGCATGGTCAGCGCGAGCAGAACACGGTGCCGACGCCGCTGGTATGCGGTCGAGGGCGGGGACATCCGGTGGAAGTTCAGGGTCGCGGCCTGCCGTCCGGCGAGCAGTGCCTCCGCAAGCAGCGTGTCGATGATCTCCAACAGCGGCCCCGCGCCCGGCGCCGGGGAGGTGACCAGCGTGGGCCCGCTCAAGAGGTCAGTCCCGTCAGGCCGATGGTGGTGACGATGTCACCGAGGTTGGCGCGTGTGGTGTCGAATGCCCGCAGCAGCCACTCCCGCGCCGAGATCCGATCGGTCCGCACATGCTCGATCCCCTGCCGGTACAGCTCCAGACCCAGGTCGTCCAGATACTTGCCCGGTTTGGCAGTGGCACTGACATGACCGATCAGTGCCAGCACCCGGCGCAGCCGCTGCCGTACCGCGCGTTCGTTGTCCAGCTCACCGAGGGGCAGATACAGCGCCTCGCACTCCTCGGCCAGGTCGTCCAGGACGACCAGTCCCGGCAGCGGTGGCATCGGCCGTCCGTCGAACAGCGCCCGGACCATCCGGTACGAGGGATGGACACCCACGTCCAGATCCACCCAGGAGCGCAGCGAGTCCGTCCCCACCGGCACCGCGATGGGAGCGGGTTCGTCGAGCGTGAACAGCACCAGCACATCGGGCCCGCTGTCGTCGGCCAGCGTGCCGGCCCGCACATAGTCGGCGACCTCGGTGTCCCGGCTGTGGAACGCCAGGAAGCAGTACGCCCGGGCGAACTCCCGCAGCCGCCGCACGTTCTCGGGGCGCAGCAGTTCGTTCAGGGCCCGGATGTTCCCGGTCTGGTTCCGGACGTCCGCCGCGGCTTCTTCGAGCAGAGCCGCCAGAGACAGTACGTACATTCACTCCCCCGTAGAGTCGAGCACCAGGCCCTCCAACGTGCCCTCACCGCACCCCTGTCGAGCACGATAGCCGCTCCGCGTGCGCATTCGCCGGGGAACTCTTCGTCCGTCACCCCTCACGTCCAGGTCATATTGATCTCCCGTCCGAAGGTGACGTATCCGGCCCGCCGGAACGCGTTGGCCATGGGGACGTTGCCGAGGTCCGTGGCCGCTCGGACACGGGGGACGCCCTGCCGGTCGAGGATGCGGGTGCCCTCGGCGAGGATGTCGTCGATGTAGCCGTTGCCGCGGTGCTCGGGAAGCACGGCGAGGTAGGCGATGATCGGGTTGTAGCCGTTGTGCGCCGGGACGACGAATCCCACCGGTCCCCTGCCGGGCAGCACCGCGACGCGCCACCAGTCCCTGGGGCTGGTGTAGCGCGCGAGTTCTTCCTCGTAGTGCCGGGTGGCTGCTGCGCGGGGGGACATCTCGGTCAGGTCGTGACGGCTGTGTGCGTCCAGGGTGCCGTCCAGGACGCGGGTCATGAGGTCCCGCAGTTCGGCGCTGTCATGAGGGCGCCGGAAGGCCAGGCGTCCGCTCGGCTCGGGTAGCGGAGTTCCCGGACGCCATTCGAGGCGGAGCCGCTCGACGAACAGGGTGGCGCCGGTACGCTCCAGGATTGTCATGCGGTCCTGGACGACGCGTCTGGTGTCGTCCCTGTCGCGCCAGTCGGGCGGGGTCGCGCGGCCGTACTCGGGCGTCGGCGATCCGCTCGGGAGGGTGGCGGACATGGCGGTGCGCAGGAGCCGCACACCGATCTCCACCCGGTCGGCAGCGGGGAGGCCGTCGTCGACATCCAGGATGTCCAGGAGGGCCGGCGTATCGTCGCCCGGTCTGCTCCACCAGGCCGCCCTGGCCAGCAGTCGGTCGCCCCGCAGGGCCAGCCACATCCAGCCCGGCCGGCGTCGGCCCTGGGCGAGGTCGTCCGCCAGTTCCTCGTTGAGGAAGTAGGGCAGTCGAGAGAAGAGGTCGAGTTCTTCGCGTCCGGTGATCGGGCGCATGATCAGGGTCTTGCGTTCCACGGTTGAGGCACACTCCGGTGCAGGGCGCCCGTCCGTTCCGGGGTCAGACGCGGTTCGCGCCCCGGGCAGGGACAAGCGCGGTGATCAGGGCGGTCATCGGCTTACCCCTCCTCTCGTCGTCCTGGTCCTGCGGCCACGGCGCCGCGGATCCGGGGATCAGAGTTATCCCACAACGACGCCCGCGGGCAATCCCTTTTCGCTCCGAGAACACCGACAACCCCGAGGACCCTGAGGACCTGAGGACACTGCTGTCAGCGCTGTCGACCGCCGCCATGAGGTTTCGAGGTTGCTCTCCGCCCCTGCCGTGTGGGAAGGTTCGCGAGCTCTCGACAAGTGCGTACGAAGTCGACGAAGGACTGAAGCCATTGATCCCGGCGTCCCCCAGCGGCCGCCGTCGGCACTGAGCCGTCTGCCCCAGAGGCAGCGAACTCCGGTGCTGCTCGCCTCTCCTCACGGCGGCCCCACGAAGCGGTGCCCTCGCACCGCCCTCGCCTCTCTCCGCAGAGGTGGTTCCCGGCTGCGGCCCGGCCGACAGCCCGCGCGGCATCCCGATCCGTTCATGCGGCGGGAACGCGTTTCGCCTGCCATCTACGTGAGGTCATCACCGTGGACACCGATGTCCAGAGCTTTGCCGTCGCCAATCTGCGCCGCCGCCCCCTGGCGGTCGAGATCGGCGGATTCGTCGCCGGATTCGATCCCGCGACAACCAGCCCCTACCTCAACTACGCGACCCCTGTGCCCGGTGCCCGCCCCACTGACAGCGATGTCACCGCGCTGATAGCGGCGTTCCGCGAACGCGGCCTCAAGCCCCGGCTGGAGTTCGCCCCGGACGCCGCACCGGCCGTGGAACCGGCGCTCCGTAAGGCGGGGTTCGCCACAGAGGCAGTGCACGAGTACATGGTCTGCACTCCCACCACACTGACGCCGCAGCCCCTCGCCGAACGGTCGTGTGCCCCACTCGGCGTGGAAACCCCGGACACCGATGAGGACTACGCGGCGATCGACGCCGCTCTCTCCGAGGCGTTCGCGGGTGTCTTCGCCTCGTCTCCGGAGGGCGCGGCCCGGCTGCGGCGCACCCAGGACAACGGCGGGGCCGTCCGGTTCGTCCGGGCCTCCGACGGCGGATGCGCCGGCGCGGCCTCCTGCTCGGCGCCGGCGGTCGGCACCTCGGAGCTCGCGGGCGTGGGGACCCGTCCCGCCTACCGCGGGCGTGGTGTCGCCGCCTCCGTCACGGCCGCGCTGACCGAGGCCATGTTCGCCCGGGGAGCGCGATCGGTGTGGCTGGAGTACTCGGGCGAGGGATCACGCCGGGTCTACGAACGCGTCGGCTTCCGGCCTCGGGGCACGCGTCTGTACCTGGCGCTCGAAGAATGACGTAGCGCATGCGGCGTCGACCGGGCCGGCGTCAGCCGCTCACGGTCGACGCGGCACGCGTGGTGGAGTCCGCAGCCCGGCCCACGGCGGACATCAGGTCAGGCCAACGCGTCCGAGAGGCGGACGAAGGTGTGGCCGGTGGCCAGCAGGCGGGGGACAGCGGTGGTGATCCCCCGGGCGGTGCCGCCTTCGGGGTGGTTCATATGGCACAGGACGATGGATCCGTCGTGGGCGGACGTGACGGAGGTGTGGACCTGTTCCGGGGTGAAGGTGGCGCCCCCGTCACCGTTGACGGAGAAGCTGACGAAGCGCTCTTCGAGGTCGGTCACGATCCGTGCCGCGACATCGTCGCAGTACGCGGTGCCGGACCGGAAGAAGCGTGGCGGAGCGCCCAGCAGCCCCGTCAGCTTGGCCCGGTTTCCCGCGATCTCGTCGTACACCTCGGCGACGTTGCGGGTGCCGGGGATGCCGTAGGCGGAGCGACCGCTCACTGACAGCGGGCGGTGCCGGGTGCCGTGGTTGGCGATCTCGAACAGCGGGTCGGCGGCCAGCTGATGGAAGACCGACGGGTTGGCGTCGATCCAGCGGGAGTTGAGGAAGAGGGTCGCGGGTACCTTCCGCTCGCGCAGGAAGTCGATCAGTGTCCGGTCGTAGCCACTGCCACCGGGCCCGCCGCAGGCGTCGAAGGTCAGCGCGATGGCGCGCTTGCCGGTGGGAAGCACGTGCACCACTCCGGGCGCCTCGAAGCCCCAGGTGCGGGGTACGGCGTGGCCGTATCGGGCGACGATCTCCGCGCGGGTGACCGCAGGTGCCGTCGCCGACGGGCGGGAGGAGGGGGTGCCCGTGGCAGGCGCGGTGGGAGCGGTGGGGGCGGTGGGTGAGCCGGACGCGGGGCTCGTGGCACCCGATGTGCTCTTCCTCGGGCCCGAGCAGCCCGCGAGCGCGCTACCCGCCAGGGCTGCCAGCAGTGCCCGGCGCCTGGGTGTCATCCACTCCCCCACTTGGTAGAAGGCCGATCGGCGGGAGCCGACACCCGCCGCGACAACCGTACGATGTGAACGGGCCGCGACCGGGAAGGCGGCGGACAAGAGATCACCAACGATCTTTTGTGGATCATTTGCTGTGCCCTGCGCCCCGCCCTGGAGCGTGGCCCCATCTCCCCGTGCCGCCGGGCCTGTTGTCCGGCCGGCAGCCGCCCCGATCACTGTGCCCATACCAGGCGATGTGTCCGCCGATCGGGGCCGACAGCCGACACACTGTCGGCGGATGAGCCGCGGAGTGCCCCGCTAGGGTCGCGCCATGACCCACAGCTTCGTAGTCCACATCCCCGACGCGGAACTCGAACCGGATCCGCTCGACCCGGCGCAGATCGTGTCCGGTACGCCGGAGGTGACCGGCAGGGTGATCTGGGAGTCGGAGGACGGCCGGTCCATCCGGGGCATCTGGCAGATCACACCCGGCGTCGTGACCGACACCGAAGCAAACGAACTGTTCGTGGTGATCAGTGGTTCCGCGACGATCGAGGTCGAGTCAGGCCCCACGCTCCATGTCGGGCCGGGCGACATGGCGGTGCTGCGCGAGGGCGACCGTACTACCTGGACGGTGCACGAGACGCTGCGCAAGGCGTACGCGATCAGCCTCTGAACGACGGTCATTCCTCACGTCGACCACCCGGGCCGGTACGTCCGGTGCACCCCGGTTTCTCCCCTCGCCTGTTCCTGAATTCCCGCGGAATTGTCCGTGATCGGTAACGGACGGATCCTTCAGCCGTCTTGCTCCGTCCTGACGGGTGCACGCAACCCACGGAGACGGCAAGGAACGGGACTGACATGGTGTGGCGCGGAGGACAGGGATGGTACGGCCGGATGCTCGCGGCGGCGGTCGGGGTGACGGCGGTGGCCGCCGCCACATCGGTGTGGACCGCGCAGGCGGGCCCCGTCGAGCGTCCAGGGGCCCGCGCGGGCGCCCCGGCCCCCTCCTCCTCCGCTGCCGGCACCCACTCCCAGGGCCCAGCGGGTGTGCCGGTCTCGGCGGTCATAGCCCACGCCTCGGACCTCGGGGCCCGAGGCGTCAACATCACCATCGACGACGGACCGGACCCCGTCTGGACGCCGCGAGTGCTGCAGGTGCTGCGGGACAACGGCGTGAAGGCCACGTTCTGCATGGTGGGAACACAGGCCCAGGCCCACCCGGACCTGGTCAAGGCGGTCGTGGCCGCCGGGCACCGGCTGTGCGACCACACGGTGTCGCACGACACCACCATGGACAAGAAGCCCGAGGCCTACCAGTCACAGCAGATCCTCGACGCCGAACGCATGATCACCAAGGCGTCCGGGGGTGTGCGGCCGATGTACTACCGGGCTCCCGGCGGGGCCTTCACCCCCTTCAGCCGTCAGCTCGCCGCCTCCCACGGAATGCGCCCGCTGGGCTGGAACGTCGACTCCAAGGACTTCGAGCGGCCCGGCACGAACGCCGTCGTCGCCACCGTCCAGCACGAGATCGCCAACGGTCCGACCGTCCTCTTCCACGACGCGGGCGGGGACCGCTCCCAGACCGTGGCCGCCCTGCGCGAGGTCCTGCCGTGGCTGAAGCAGCAGGGGTACTCCTTCGGCTTCCCGGTGCGCTGAGCGCGGCTCGACCGGCGGCAACAGCCCCCCGGCCGCCCCGCGGGGCCCTGGCCCGCTCGACACTCCCTCGCCCGAACTTCGAAGGCCGCAAAACGGGCACCCGTCCCTGTGTACGCCACGTGTACACCGCCGAGGCGAGGAGGTACCCGATGACCGAGTACGAACGTTCACGCACCATGGCGGCGCTGCCCGAGCGCGTCTTCGACCAGGCCGCCGACGTCGACCAGCTGGATGGCTGGCTGCCGAGCGCACTGCACGTGCACCCTGAGACCCCGCCTGCCGTCACCGTGCACGACGATCACGCCGAGCAGGACACGTCCGCGCTGCTCAGCGCCCGCCCGGAGCAGATGCGGATCGAGTGGGGCACCCGTGACGAGGGCTCCTACGCCGGGTGGCTCCAGGTCGCCGGTATCGGGAGCGGGACGAGCGAGGTGACCGTACACCTGTCGTTCTTCGACGATCGCCACGACCCCGGCGAGCGGCCGGTTACCGAAGCCCTCGACAGCAGCCTCCGCCGCCTGGAGGACCTTGTGCGGCTGCACACCGAGAACACGTCCGGCTGAGCGTCCGGGCCGGCCGACACCCATGGAGGGACGGCGCCCGGCTCGTCAGGGGTGTCGCCCCACAAGGCGACACCGAACCCATCGCTGCGAGCGACGGGCTCGACGAGGTGAACTCCGCCTGAATGCCTGTGGGTTGAACTAGCGTCACTTGGTATGAGCGATCAACCCCGTATGAGCGATCAGCAACTTGACACCGCCGTCCGCCGCGCCCGGCAGGACGACCTTGAGGGACCGGTCGCGTGCAGCAGCGCACTTGGAGCGGCTTGTGAGCGGCGGTCCGACTGGGCCGTGATCCCGGGTCGCCTACGGTTGACAGCCCTGAGTGTGAGTGGTTAATTACTCACATAGAGCGGCGCACTGAGCGGGCTGCCGCAAAGGGTGAGCGACCAACCACTCACTGACTCTCGGACATCCACCCCACACCACCCAGGAGCCCAGCCATGCAGACCACCGAGATGGTCCTTCCCTCCGTCGGCGAGCCCGAGTCCCTCCAGGTCCGCGTGCGGCAGCTGCCCGAGCCGGGGCCCGGCCAGGCCCTCGTCCGCGTGGAGGCCAGTGGTGTCACCTTCGCCGAACAGCAGATGCGGCGCGGCAAGTACTACGACATGCCCGCCTTCCCCTTCGTACCGGGATACGACCTCGTCGGCATCGTCGAGGCGCTGGGCGCTCCGGTTCCGGGCGGGCGCCCGCCGGCGGTGGGGCAGCGGGTCGCCGCCCTGACGAAGACCGGCGGCTGGGCGGACCATGTGCTGCTCGACACCGCCGACCTCGTTCCCGTCCCCGACGGTGTCGCCGCCGCCGACGCGGAGACCCTGGTCACCAACGGCGCCACCGCCTGGCGCATGCTGCACCGCACCGCGAAGGTGAAGCCCGGAGACACCGTCGTCGTCCACGGCGCCAACGGCGGCGTGGGCAGCGTGCTGGTGCAACTGGCCCGCGCCGACGGCATCCATGTGATCGGCACCGCCTCGGCACGTAACCAGGAAGCCGTCCGCGCTCTGGGCGCCGTCCCCGTGGACTACCGCGGCGACATCCCCGCCCGGGTCCGCGAACTGGCCCCCGACGGCGTCGCCGCCGTCTTCGACCACGTCGGTGGCGAGGGCATCAAGGACTCCTGGCGCATGCTCGCCGCCGGCGGCACGCTCGTGTCCTACGGCAGCGCCTAGACCGGCTCGCGCTGTGGAACCTGATGCCCAACCGCCGCAGCGCCCACTTCTTCAACCTGTGGGCGGGCAAGAGCCGCCGTCCTCAGCGGTACCGCGCTCAGCTGCGCGACGACCTGGCCCAGGTCTTCGCACTCCTGGACAGCGGAACCATCACCGCGCGGATCGACCGGGTCTATCCGCTGGAGCAGGCCGCCGAGGCCCTCCGGTACGCCGAATCCGGCCAGGTCGTCGGCAAGGTCGTCATCGCCTCGAACGGCGGACTCGGCGGCGGCCCCGCCCGATGACGTGCCCGCCCGGGCCGGTCAAGTGAAGAGATCGGTCCTGACCGACCGTCGTGGAGCGGACCGAGCACCGCGCCCCGACGGTCGACGGATGAGGGCGACGCGAGCGGAGTCCGCCCCGAGAGCCCGTCGGCATGGTGATCGGCGTGGCGATCGGGGTGGGGCCGATCGGGTTACTTTTCAGTCTGGAGGCACTCGGAGGGAGTACGGTCTCGCTCCCTTGCCGTGTCGTGCAGCGCTGCGGGGCGGGGGTGGGGTTGAGGGTGATCACGTTGCTGCTGCGGTCCCGCTGTGCCGGCGTGGTGCCGGCCTTCGCGGCGGCGGCGAAAGGACGACCTCATGCGAGTGACCCGGACCATGTTCGCCTCCGCGGCAGTTGCC
>NZ_JBFAWW010000058.1:0-27711 GCF_040680495.1 Streptomyces sp. NPDC052036
ACTTTATCAGATCCCCTCGGGCTCTTTCCGAGCTCCTCTGGTCCTGACCCCCGGTCAACCGGGGTTGTCCTCCCGGCCCTTGGGCCGTTCCGACGTGTCCAACCTTAGCGGATCTCTCCGGCGATTCCCAATCGCGTGGGATCGGAGTCGCCGTACCCAAATCGAATTGAATTCGGGCACGCCGAATTCCACCCGGTTGGGAGATCGTGCTGAGTGGTTTGGTGCCGCTGTCGCGGCGGAGGTGCTGCCGCAGAGCCGTTACGGCCCCGTGGCAACCCGGAGAACTCTACGGGTCGCGGTATGGACTGTCAAGCCTCCCCAGGGAGACGTGCCGGCAAACCTTCCGCCGCGTCAGTCCAGGTCGCTCAGACGGCCGCCCGCGTCGGGCTGGGCGTGCTCCACACGGCGCAGCAGGCGGGTCAGCGCCTCACCCAGGACGTTGCGCTCCTCGGACGACAGGTCCTGGAGCAGGTCCTCCTCGAACCCCGAGGCGAGGCGCATCGCTTCGAGCCACTTCTCGCGGCCCTCGGCGGTCAGCTCGACGATCACCCGGACCCGGTTGGCCTCGTCGCGCTCCCGGGTGACCAGCCCCTCGCTCAGCATGCGGTCGATGCGGTGGGTCATCGCGGCCGGCGTCAGGCCGAGCCGCTTGGCCAGGTCGCTCGGTCCCATGCGATAGGGGGCCCCGGACAGGACAAGAGCCTTGAGGACCTCCCACTCCGCGTTGCTGATGCCGAGCGCGGCGGTCTGGCGGCCGTAGGCGACGTTCATCCGGCGGTTCAACCGGGACAGCGCCGAGACGATCTTCTCGACCTGCGGATCCAGGTCCTGGAACTCGCGCTGGTATGCGGCGATCTGTTCGTCGAGGGTCGGCTCGCTGACGCCGGGGGTGTCGCCCATGCCCGCAGTATCGCACGCACTCGCTTGGCGTTGAAGTCCTTCGGGGTGTACTGTTTAGCTTCGAACTTTAGCTTCTAAGTCTTCAGGGCTAACCGCTTCAGGGGTAAGACCTCCGGTCCTCCCCGGCGCGGACCCTCTTCCTAAGGCAGGTGAACGTGACCAGGGCGATGGGCGCAGCGATGCGCCGGATTCATGTGGGCAACGCACTCAGCGCGTTCGGCCTCGGCTTCACCGTCCCGTATCTGTACGTCTATGTGGCGCAGGTGCGGGATCTCGGTGCCGCGACGGCGGGCCTCGTGCTCGCCGTCTTCGCCGTGGCCGCGCTCGTGGTGCTGCCGTTCGCCGGACGGGCCATCGTCCGGCGCGGCCCCCTTCCGGTCCTGCTCGCCGCCCTGGCCACAGCCGCCGTCGGATCGCTCAGCCTGGGGCTCGCGAAGAACGCGGTGACCGTGCTGCTGTCGGCGGCGGTGCTCGGTGCCGGGCAGGCCGTGATGCAGCCGGCGCTGGCCACGATGATCGTGGACTGCTCGACGACGGAGACCCGGTCGCGCGCCTTCGCCCTGCAGTTCTTTCTGCAGAACCTGGGGCTCGGTGTCGGCGGGCTGATCGGCGGCCATCTCGTCGACGCCTCCCGCGCCGCGTCCTTCACCCTGCTGTTCGCGATCGAGGCCGCGATCTTCGTGCTGCTCGTCGTCCTCATGTCGACGGTACGGGTGCCGCACGCGCCGAAGATCGAGGACGGTGCTCCGCAGAGCGGCCGGGCGAGCTGGAAGCAGCTGCTGGGCAACCGGGCCATGGTGCAGCTGTGCGTGCTGGGCTTCGTGCTGTTCTTCGCCTGCTACGGCCAGTTCGAGTCGGGGCTGAGCGCGTTCGGCGTCGAGGCCGCCGGGATCTCGACGTCCACACTGGGTACGGCGCTGGCCGCGAACACGGCGATGATCGTGGTCGCGCAGTTCGCGGTGCTGAAGTTCGTGGAGCGGCGCAGGCGGTCGCGGGTCATCGCGGCGGTGGGTCTCATCTGGGCCGTCGCGTGGGCCGTCGCCGGGTACGCCGGGCTCGGACACGGCAGCAAGGCCATGGCGGCCGCCGCGTTCGTGTCGACGTACGCCCTGTTCGGTCTCGGCGAGGCGATGCTGTCGCCGACGCTCGCGCCGCTGGTGGCCGATCTCGCGCCCACCGGAATGGCGGGCCAGTACAACTCGGCCTTCGCCCTGGTGAAGCAGCTGGCCCTCGCGGTCGGCCCGGCGGTGGGCGGTCCGCTGGCCGCGTCGCTGCCCGCGCCGTACGTCGTCACGTTCCTGCTGTTCTCGCTGGGCATCACGGTCCTCGCGGTCCGGCTCGGACGTCGGCTCACCCCCGCTCAGAACCAGCCGTCGCACGCGCGGAGCCTGGTGGTGGCGCAGGGAGGGCCGGCGACGGAGCCCGCGTCGGCGCGCGCCTGATCCGTCGCGCCGCTCACCCCTCGCACGGCAGTGCGAACTCGCACCACACCGCCTTCCCGCCGCCGGGAGTGCGGCGCGAGCCCCAGTTGGACGCGATCGTCGCCACGATGGCGATGCCCCGCCCCGCCTCGTCCGCCGGTTCCGCCCGGCGGCGGCGGGGCAGCTGGTCGTCCCCGTCGGTCACCTCGATGATCAGCCGGCGGGCCGTGCGTCTGAGGCGCAGCCTCATCGGCGGCGTGCCGTGCTGCAGCGAGTTCGCGACCAGCTCGCTCGCCGCCAGCACGCCCAGGTCGTGCAGATCCGTCGGGAACCGCCAGCTCGTCAGGACCCCGGAGGCGAAGGCACGCGCGCGGGGTGCCGCTTCCACCCCGCCGAGCAGCTCCAGGGCGGCGTTGCGGAAGAGCTCGCCGTCCGGGCCCGTACGCGCGGGGTGCTGGAGGACGAGGACCGCGACGTCGTCGTCGTGGCCCGCGGTGACGCCGGCCGAGCGCAGCAGGCGGTCGCAGATCACCTGGGGCGTGCCGGTCGCGCCCGCGAGTGCGTTCTCCAGGGCCGCGATGCCCTCGTCCAGATCGGCGTCCCTGCGTTCGACCAGGCCGTCGGTGTAGAGGACGGCGGTGGAGCCGGGTGCCAGCGGGACCGAGCCTGACGCGTGCATCCAGCCGCCGGTACCGAGCGGCGGGCCGGTCGGTTCGTCGGTGCGCAGGACCTGGCCGTTCTCGTCGCGGACCAGGATCGGGAGGTGGCCCGCCGAGGCGTACACCAGCCGGCCCTCGTTCGGGTCGTGGACCGCGTAGACGCAGGTCGCGATCTGGTTGGCGTCGATCTCCATGGCGAGGCCGTCGAGGAGCTGGAGGACCTCGTGGGGCGGCAGGTCGAGGCGGGCGTAGGCGCGGACGGCCGTACGGAGCTGGCCCATGACCGCGGCGGCTCTGACGCCCCGGCCCATCACATCGCCGATGACCAGGGCCGTGCGGCCGCCGCCCAGGGTGATGACGTCGTACCAGTCGCCGCCGACCGCGGCCTCCGTGCCGCCGGGCTGATAGGTGGCGGCGATGCGCAGGTCGTCGGGCTGCTCCAGCTCCTGGGGGAGCAGGGAGCGCTGAAGGGTCACCGCCGTGCGGCGCTGCTCGCGTTCGCTGGCGCGCAGCCGCTCGGCGGCCTCGGCGTGGTCGGTGACGTCGGCGGCGAACACGAGCACGCCCCGGGAGGTCTCCCCGGGCACGTCCACCGGTGTGCACGTGAACGTGTACGAACGGCCGCCGGGTGCCTTGCGGGACTTGACGGTGCGCGGTCTGGAGCTGCGCAGCACCTGGTCCAGGAGCGGGAGGAGGCCGAGTTCCTCCAGCTCGGGAAGTGCCTCGCGCGCGGGTTCGCCGGGCGGCCGGGGGCCGAAGGCCGCGGCGTAGGCGTCGTTGACATACGCGACGCGGTGGTCCGGACCGTGCACCAGGGCGACGAGGGCCGGGATGCGGTCGAGGACCTCGCGAACCGGCAGCTCGTCGACGGCGGGCATGCCCGGCGTGTCCTCGGTGAGCCGCTCGACGCGGGCCGCGGGCACGGAGCCGTCCCCCCGCCGGTCCGGGGAGACCGTGTGCTCGGTCCGCGCTGCGGCGCGGCGCTGCGTTCCGGGGAGCCGGGCGCTCCAGCGGGTGAAGTTCACCGATTCCTTGCCTCGTCGTTGTCGTAGCCGGCCGGCGCCGGATCCGGTCGGGTCCGGGGGCCTGCCCCCGGGGTGGCGCAGGGGAAAGGTCTGCTGGGTTCGTCAGGGCGAGGACCGGCCCGCCCGCGGGCGGGGACCAGTCTGTCGGACCGGGCCGACATCCGTCAGACGTCGGCCCTTCCGGTGGAGTTCCTGGATTCGGTCAGGACGACCCCTTCGGGTCCCTTGAAGGCTTTCCACCGGCCGCGAGTTCGAACTCCGCACGGGGATGTTCGAGTGAACCGAGGGAGACGATCTCCCTCTTGAAGAGTCCCGCGAGGGTCCACTCGGCCAGCACCCGGGCCTTGCGGTTGAAGGTGGGCACCCGGCTCAGGTGGTAGGTGCGGTGCATGAACCAGGCGGGGTAGCCCTTCAGCTTGCGCCCGTAGACGTGTGCGACGCCCTTGTGCAGTCCCAGGGAGGCGACCGAGCCGACGTACTTGTGGGCGTACGTCTGCAGGGGCTGGTCGCGCAGTGAGCGCACGATGTTGTCGCCGAGGACCCTGGCCTGGCGCACCGCGTGCTGGGCGTTGGGGGCGGTCTCCTTGCCCGGCTCCTCGGCGGTGACGTCCGGGACGGCGGCCGCGTCGCCCGCGGCCCACGCGTGCGTGACGCCGTCCACGCTCAGCTCGGGGGTGCACTTCAGGCGCCCGCGGCCGTTGAGTGGCAGGTCCGTGGCCGCGAGGACCGGGTGGGGCTTCACCCCGGCGGTCCATACGACCGTACGGGTCGGGAAGCGTGCGCCGTCGGACAGGACGGCCACCCGGTCGACGCACGACTCCAGCCGGGTTTCGAGGCGTACGTCGATGTTGCGGCGGCGCAGTTCGGTGACCGTGTACCGGCCCATCTCCGCGCCGACCTCCGGGAGGATGCGGTCGGAGGCCTCCACGAGGATCCACTTCATGTCCTCGGGCTCCACGTTGTGGTAGTAGCGCGTGGCGTAGCGGGCCATGTCCTCCAGCTCGCCGAGCGCCTCCACACCGGCGAATCCGCCGCCGACGAAGACGAAGGTGAGGGCCGCGTCACGGATCGCGGGGTCTCGGGTGGAGGACGCGATGTCCATCTGTTCGATGACGTGGTTGCGCAGGCCGATGGCCTCTTCGAGGGTCTTGAATCCGATGCCGTGATCGGCGAGGCCGGGGATCGGAAGGGTGCGCGAGACGGAGCCCGGGGCGAGGACGAGTTCGTCGTAGGAGATCTGTTCGGTCTGCCCGCTCTCCTCGGTGGCGAGTGTGTCGAGGGTGGCGGTGCGCTTGGCGTGGTCGATGGCGGTGACCTCGCCGATGACGACCCGGCAGCCGTCCAGGACCCGGCGCAGCGGGACGACCACGTGCCTCGGCGAGATGGCGCCGGCGGCCGCCTCGGGCAGGAACGGCTGGTACGTCATGTAGGGATCGGGCGAGACCACCACGATCTCCGCCGCGCCTCTGGCGAGTTCCGCCTTCAGATTCCGCTGCAGGCGCAGAGCCGTGTACAGGCCGACGTAGCCGCCGCCGACGATGAGGATGCGCACGCACTTCGGGGGTTCGGCGGGCGTCGCCCGGTGGAATGCAGCCGTCACCATCCCATGACGCACCGGACGCGCGAGTTTGTCCACAGGCCCGGCAAATTGTGTGACCGGACGGCGGTACCCGGCAGGGTTGGCCGAATTACCGGAGTGCAGGGAAAGACCGCAGGTCAATGGGTGTGAGCCGGGTGGAACTAGGGGGCGCAATCGGGACGTAACCGCCCCGTACTCCGATCGGGGGGCGCTCCGTGCGGAACCTGCCCCTTCTGAATTGACCCCCTCTCAACTATGTTCGTGTGTCGACGGGGTGTAAGGGGGATGGGCTCGACGGGCTCGCGACGGGCGGGCCCGGTCACGTACGACGCTCGTTCCCTACGCTCCGGCTTCCAATGACGGGGAGAGTCTCCGGGGGGAGACGTCATTACCGGGGGAACACTTATGCACATTCAGGACTCTCATTGGTCAGCCGCGTCCGCCGTCGCACCGGCGGGCCCGGTGGGCACGGCGGGCAACGCACGCGAGGACAGCGCGCGTACGGCGCCGCTGCGGGTGGACGCACAGCGCAACCTGGAACACGTACTGCGCGCGGCACGCGAGGTCTTCGGCGAGCTGGGCTACGGCGCGCCGATGGAGGACGTGGCGCGGCGCGCGCGGGTCGGCGTCGGCACGGTGTACCGGCGCTTCCCGAGCAAGGACGTCCTGGTGCGGCGGATAGCCGAGGAGGAGACCTCCCGGCTGACCGACCAGGCCAGGGCGGCGCTCGGGCAGGAGGACGAGCCGTGGTCGGCGCTGTCGCGCTTCCTGCGGACATCGGTGGCGTCGGGCGCGGGGCGGCTGCTGCCGCCGCAGGTGCTGCGGGTCGGAGTCGCCGACGAGGGGATCGACGGGGCCGGCACGGCGCCCGTGGGCGAGGCGCTGCTGCCGCAGCAGCGGTCCCTGCCGACGGCCGAGCTGCGGCTCGTCGGACAGCGGTCCGCGCCGGACCCGGACGACGTGGGCACGGCGACGCTGCTGGAGGTCGTCGGGCAGCTCGTGGAGCGGGCGCGCGCGGCGGGTGAGCTGCGGCCGGACGTCACTGTGGCGGACGTCCTGCTGGTGATCGCCACGGCGGCGCCCTCGCTGCCGGACGCGGCACAGCAGGCGGCGGCCTCGGCCCGGCTGCTCGACATCCTGCTGGAGGGCCTGCGGTCCCGCCCGGTGTGAGCCGGGCGGGGTCCGGACTCCGGACCCCTCCGCCACGGACACGACCGCCGTTCCCCGTTCCTGTAGGCGAGCGGGGGACGGCGTGGCGCCCGTGCGTGGCAGATCCGTCGGATCGTGAGGTCCTCGGAGTGCGCCCGGTGATGCGGCGGGTGCGGTAGCGGTGAGGGGTGGCGTGGACCGTCGGCGTGCGGCGGTCATGCCCCCGCGCCGAGCGCCCGTCCCCGCGTCGAGATGCCGGCCGGTACGGCGCGCGCCCGGGCGGGGGTGCCCGTCCAGCAGGTGCCCCGGCGGGCGAGCAGACGGCGCAGCCACAGCTCCAGGGAGACCAGGTCCGCGAGGCCGTCCAGCGGGACGGGCGCGCCGTCGACCGCCGCGCGCAGGGCCTTGCGGACGACCCGGGCCTCCACCAGGCCCGCCTCCGCCAGCAGGGGCGTGTCGAACAGGGCCATCAGGGAGTGCACGGCCACCCGGAGACCGGCGCGGGACGCGGCCGCCGAGGTCGCGTGCGAGGGTGCGCCCCAGCCGGGCGGCAGTCCGCCGACGCCCGCCCCCTCCAGGACGGTGCGCAGGATCGCCGCCCGTGCCCCGGGCTGGACACGCAGCGCCTCCGGCAGCGCACGGCAGGCGCGGACGACCTGATTGTCCAGGAACGGCGAGTGCAGCCGCTGGGAGCGGATCTCGGCGGCCTGTTCCAGCACCCGTACGTCCGCCGCGTGTCGTGCCAGCGCGGCACGCGCGCGGTGGTCGCCCGGGCGCTGCCCCGGACCGACTCCGGCCCGGCCCGCGGCTCCTTGCAGGCGAACCGATACTTCGGCGAGGGCCTCACCGGTCAGCCAGCGCGCCGCCGGTCCGGGTCTGGCCCAGGTGAGGGCGGCGAGCGAGGCCCCCACCGCACCCCCGGGCTCCTCGAAGTGCCGCTGCATCAGACGGTCGCCGAGCGAGTCGACGCCGGTCCGGTACGGCGTGCGGGCCAGTTTGCGCGCCGCGGCGTACACCCGGGCGGGGACCATCACCGAGCCGTCCGCCTTCGCCAGTGCGGCGACCGGGCGCACGAGATGGCGTCGTTTGCGGTCCATCAGCAGGTCCGCGAGACGGGCCGGATGCGCGTCGAGGACCTGACGCGCGCCGTAGCCGGTGAAGTGGTCCGCGCTGCCCGAGGCCAGGCGCGCGCGGTGCCTGGCCGCCGTCACCAGGGACGGGCCCGGCTCGTCCGTCAGCGGGCCCTCCAGTTCGGCGTAGGGGAGGACCTCCTCGCCGCCGGTGACCACCACATGGTGCAGACGGGGATTGGCCGCCAGGGTGCCGGCCCGCTCCAGTTCGGCCTCGCGGCCCCGCACGGCGAGGTCGTTGAAGGTGACGGCGAGCAGGCGTTCACCGGCCCCGGTGCCGTGCCCGAGGATCGTGCCGGGCATGCCGGGAAGACCGGCCGCGAGCAGGGCCAGTGTGCCGGAGGCCGGTCCACCGGAGAGATCGGCGCCGATCCCGGGGACGGGCACCCCGCGCGCGGCGCGGCGCTCGGCCGGTCCCATTCCGGGGACAGGCCCGGGGTCGATCTCGACGCCCGGCACATGGCGGGGTGCCGACAGACGGGCGCGGACGGCGTCGACGAGGGCGTCGCGCACCGCGTCCACGGCGTCGGCCGGGTCCGCCGGGGGCGCGGCGACCGCCAGGGAGGCGACCGGGTCGTATCCGGCGATCTCACGGGCCCCCGCGCGCAGGATGAGCGCGTGCCCCGGCGGGATGCGCCGTACGCCGTCGTAGGGGGTCGAGTCGTGGACCGCGGCCGGTACGTCGGGGGCCGCGAGAAGGGCCGCCAGATGTCCGAAGTCCAGATTGGCCTCGATGAGGTCGGCGAGGGGGAGCGCGGCGGTCGCGTACGCGGTGCCGCCGGCCCAGGGGGTGTGGAAGACGGGCCGAGCGCCCGCGAGATCGCCGCACACCGTGATCCTGCGGCCGACCTGGACGACGGCGGTGTAGCTGCCGGACCAGGCGGTCAGATGGCGCAGTGCCCCTCCCCGGGCGGCGAGCAGCCCGACGCGCAGTTCCTCGTCGGAGGCTCCGCAGATGCCGAGGACCGCGATCCGGGTCTGGGCGTCCGCCTTCAGGACGCGCACCTCGTCGGGGCGCCAGTCGCCGACGACCCACAGCGGATCGGGGTCGCCCCACAGGAGTTGGGCACCCACCGGGTGCAGGGTCTCGCCGTCGTATCCGGTGGCTCCGGCCGATCCCGGCCCGGCGGCTCCAGCGGCGGTGCTGCTCCATCCCACCAACCACCGCATCGACGCCTCCACAGGCTGTGGACAACCAGTGCACCGTACGAACGGCTCCCATGCTGCCACGAAGAATGCGCGCCGGAGGGCGTGCGCCGCGTCTTGTGCGCCCCTGAATGCGCCCTCGGGTCCCCGGCGACCGGCCGGTGAACTCCTTTTCCGCACAGGAACATCGGCAGAAACCAGCGACGCGAATGCGCCCCCGGTACGCTCCCCGAAAACCCCGTTCGCGCCCTCAAGTGTGGTGGTCGGGGGCTTGATCACCCGCGAGAACCGCCGTCGGTTTTCGGCCAAATCGGCCGCAGACGGACAGGCTTGCGCACGCTCCGTACAGGCCCGGCGCAACGCACAGTCCGGGAGGCGGAGTTCGCCTCCCGGACCGGTCCGCCGCCCGCGGGGATGGAGGCGGCGGTGTCCCCCAGCCCACTGGATCCAGTACAGCGGGCCGACCCACGCACGGCCCATGGAACCCCGCCGCCCGTCGGCCGGAGAAGAGCGCACGGACAGGCGCACGGCCACACACCAGGAGCACGCCGCAACACTCCGTACTGAGGTACGGACCACAATCCCGCCATCCGGATTTAAGCCCCTTAACGCTTGGGATGCGGCGAACTACGCTGGGTTTACGAATGCCGCGCGGTTATGCCATCGCCGCGGCAGCCGTCTGTGTCGAGGGGTGGCGCATGTCCAGGGAGCAACGCGGGCCGAACGAAAAGCTCGGCGCCGTTCTCGCCCTCGCGGGAATCAGCAACGCAGGACTCGCGCGGCGCGTCAACGACCTTGGCGCCCAACGCGGGTTGACACTTCGCTACGACAAGACCTCGGTGGCGCGCTGGGTGTCGAAGGGCATGGTGCCGCAGGGCGCCGCGCCGCACCTGATCGCCGCGGCCATCGGCCAGAAGCTCGGCCGCCCCGTTCCGCTCCACGAGATCGGACTGGCGGACGCGGATCCCGCACCGGAAGTGGGCCTCGCCTTCCCCCGGGACGTAGGACAGGCGGTGAAGTCGGCGACGGAGCTGTACCGTCTCGACCTCGCCGGGCGCCGGACCGGCGGCGGCATCTGGCAGTCGCTGGCCGGATCGTTCGCAGTGAGCGCTTACGCGACCCCTGCTTCCCGCTGGCTGATAACCCCGGCCGACAGCTCGGTGGCCCGCGACCCCGGTTCCGGCGACGGGTCGGGATCACCGCTGAAGGTCGGCCACAGCGACGTCCAGAAGCTCCGGGAGGCCGCGGAGGACGCCAGGCGCTGGGACTCCAAGTACGGGGGCGGCGACTGGCGTTCTTCCATGGTGCCCGAGTGTCTGCGGGTGGAGGCGGCACCGCTGCTGCTCGGCTCCTACTCGGACGAAGTGGGCCGTGCACTGTTCGGGGCGAGCGCCGAACTGACGCGGCTGGCCGGCTGGATGGCCTTCGACACGGGACAGCAGGAGGCCGCCCAGCGCTACTACATCCAGGCGCTGCGCCTCGCGCGCGCGGCCGCCGACGTCCCCCTCGGGGGATACGTCCTGGCCTCCATGTCGCTCCAGGCGACCTACCGCGGCTTCGGCGACGAGGGCGTCGACCTCGCGCAGGCCGCCCTGGAGCGCAACCGCGGCCTGGCCACGGCCCGCACCATGAGCTTCTTCCGTCTCGTCGAGGCACGGGCGCACGCGCGCGCGGGTGACGCCCAGGCAGCCGGCGCCTCTCTGAAGGCCGCCGAGGGCTGGCTGGAACGCGCCCGCGACGGCGACAACGACCCGTCCTGGCTCGGCTTCTACTCCTACGACCGCTTCGCGGCGGACGCCGCCGAGTGCTACCGCGACCTCAAGGCCCCGCGGCAGGTCCGCCGCTTCACCGAGCAGGCCCTGTCCCGGCCCACCGAGGAGTTCGTGCGCTCGCACGGGCTGCGGCTGGTCGTGTCGGCGGTCGCCGAGCTGGAGTCGGGCAACCTGGACGCGGCCTGCGAGCAGGGCGTACGGGCGGTGGAGGTCGCCGGGCGCATATCGTCGGCGCGCACCACCGAGTACGTACGGGACCTGATGCACCGGCTGGAGCCGTACGGGGACGAACCGCGTGTGGCGGAGCTGCGGGAGCGGGCTCGGCCCCTGCTGATGGCGCCCGCGTAGGGGCGCCGCTCGGAGCCGCGGGCGGGGTGTGGGGCCCGCGGGTCCGGGGCGGGGGACTGCGGGTGGATGTACCGGCGGGTGGCGTGGCTGGCTGCCGGGGGTCTGCCGGTGGCCGGTCGGCTGCCGGGGGTCCTGGTGGTGGCCGGTCCGCTGCGGGTGGTCTGCCGGATCCGGTCCGCTGCCGGTGGTCTGCCAGTGGCGCGTCCGCTACCGGTGGTCCGGCGGCGGCCGGTCCGATGCCGGGCGCCCGTGCGGTGGGGACGCAGTTGTCCGGGCGCGCCCCTTTCGGGGGCCGACGCGGCCGTGTGACCTGCGCGGTCTTCGGTTCCTCCTGGGTTTGAGGGCATTGTCAGTGGCGCAGTGCACTATCGAAACCGGGAGGTGAAGCAGGTGCGGAAGATCGCGTACGACTGCGATGTGCTGGTGATCGGCGGCGGCATCGTCGGCCTGTCGACGGCGTATGCGATCACGCGTGCCGCCCCGGGCACCCGGGTGACGGTCCTGGAGAAGGAGACGGGCCCGGCCCGCCACCAGACGGGGCGCAACAGCGGGGTCATCCACAGCGGGATCTACTACCGCCCCGGCTCCCTGAAGGCGCGGTACGCGGTCGAGGGCGCCGCCGAGATGGTCAAGTTCTGCGCGGAGTACGGCATCGCGCACTCCGTCACGGGCAAGCTGATCGTCGCCACGGAGCGCGAGGAACTGCCCCGCCTGCACGCGCTCGTCCAGCGCGGCCGGGAGAACGGCATACCGGTGAGAGAGCTGGGCCCGGCCCAGATCACGGAGTACGAGCCGGAGGTGCGCGGAGTCGCGGCCATCCACGTGGGCACGACCGGGATCTGCGACTTCGTGGCGGTCGCCCGGCAGCTGGGCGAGGCGTCCGGGGCGGAGATCCGGTACGGCGCCCAGGTCGTACGGATCGACCGGCGCCCGGCACTGGGCGTCGCCGTGCGCACGGCCGACGGGACGGTCCTTCGCGCACGCGTGCTGGTCAACTGCGCCGGACTGCACTGTGACGAGGTGGCCCGGCTGACCGGGGACGAGCCGGGCATGCGGATCGTGCCGTTCCGGGGTGAGTACTACACGCTGGCCCGGCCCGAGCTGGTGCGGGGGCTGGTGTACCCGGTGCCGGACCCGGCGTTCCCCTTCCTCGGGGTGCATCTGACCCGGGGCATCGACGGAGAGGTCCACATCGGACCGAACGCGGTCCCGGCGCTGGCCCGCGAGGGATACGGCTGGGGGGTCGTACGACCGCGGGAGTTCGGCGCGACGGTGGCCTGGCCGGGGTCGTGGCGGATAGCCCGGCGGCACTGGCGGTACGGGGCGGGCGAGCTGCGGCGGTCGGTGTCGAAGGGGGCGTTCACGCAGGCGGTGCGCAGACTGCTGCCGGCGGTCCGCGCGGACGACCTCGTCAGGGCCCCGGCGGGGGTCCGTGCACAGGCCGTGCTGCGGGACGGGACGCTGGTGGACGACTTCCTGGTCCGGGAGGGGGCACGGGCGGTGCATGTGCTGAACGCGCCGTCGCCCGCAGCCACCGCCTCGCTGCCGATCGGGCGGGAGGTCGCACGCCGGGCCCTGACGGTGCTGGACCGGGAGTGAGCCACCACCCGCCACCCGCGATCCCTGGGCACGCCGCCACCGCCCGCCCCCCTCGACGGACCGGGCAGGCTCCCTTTCACCGGGCCCGGCAAGCTGTCACCGCGCTCCCCTTAAAATTGATGCCACTGTGTCTGACTCTCTGAATTTCGCCCCCGAAGACCCCGAGGCCACCGCCGGTGGCCGGCTCCAGCGCATCCCCGGAGCCTCCCCGGACCGCAGCAGGGCCAAGGGGGAGCCACGGTTCCCCGGCGGGCCGAAGGCCGATCCCGCGGGGTCCCACTTCGAGCGGCGGATCCGGAGCTTCCAGCCGCGGCGCAGCCGGGTGACGGCCGGGCAGGCGGACGCCCTGCAGCGGCTGTGGCCCGTGTGGGGCCTGGACATCGACGGGCAGCGGACCGTGGATCTGACCGAGCTGTTCGGGAACCCGCGGCCCGTGGTGCTGGAGATCGGCTTCGGCATGGGCGAGGCCACCGCGCGGATGGCCGCCGACGACCCGGGCACCAACATTCTCGCCGTCGACGTGCACACCCCCGGCCAGGGCAATCTGCTGGCTCTCGCCGAGCGGAACCACCTGACCAACCTCCGGGTCGCGAACGGCGACGCGATCATCCTGCTCCGCGAGATGCTCGCGCCCGACGCGCTCGACGGCCTGCGTGTCTATTTCCCCGACCCTTGGCCCAAGAAGCGTCACCAGAAGCGGCGCCTGATCCAGCCGGAGTTCCTCTCGCTCGCCGCCGCCCGCCTCAAGCCGGGCGCGCTGGTGCACTGCGCGACGGACTGGGAGCCGTACGCCGAGCAGATGCTCGAGGTGCTCACCGCGCACCCCGGCCTCGAGAACACCCAGCCCGAGGGCGGTTACGCGCCACGTCCCGCATTCCGTCCGCTGACCCGTTTCGAGGGTCAGGGGCTGGACAAGGGGCATGTCGTGAACGACCTGCTGTTCCGGCGCGTACAGCACCGGGACCAGCCCTCCGCCGGCGACTGAGCGCCCCGCGGGCCCGCCGGGCACCGTCGCGGGCGGCGCCCCTGTCTCGTTAGGGTCGATTCCGTGGCCACCTGTCCCCCGTATCCGATGCGTCCCGACGGCAACGCGGGCGAGGGCCGGCATCCGCACTGGTGGCAGCGTCGGTGGGTGCGCTACGGTGCGCCGGCCACGCTCCTGGCGCTCTCCGGCCTCGTCATCCTCGCCCTGGTGCGGCAGCAGACGGGCACCGAGGGGTTCCTGGTCGGACTGGGACTCGCGGTGCTGCCCGTGCCGCTGTTGGTCGCCGCGTTCCGCTGGCTGGACCGGGTGGAACCCGGGCCCTGGCGGAACATGATCTTCGCCTTCGCCTGGGGAGCATGTGCGGCCGCGCTCATCGCGATCGTCGCCAACAGTTTCGCGACCCGGTGGATAGCCACCGCGACCGCCGACCCGCACAGCGCCGACACGCTCGGCGCGACCCTGATAGCGCCGATCGTCGAGGAGTCCGCGAAGGCGGCGGCCGTACTGCTGGTCTTCCTCTTCCGCAGACGGGACTTCACCGGGATCGTGGACGGGGTGGTGATAGCCGGGGTCACCGCGACCGGCTTCGCCTTCACCGAGAACATCCTCTATCTGGGCACGGCCTTCGGCACGGACCAGCTCAGCGGCGGGCGGGGCCTCGCCTCCGTGACCGCCGCGACCTTCTTCGTCCGGGTGGTGATGGCGCCCTTCGCGCATCCGCTGTTCACCGTGCTCACCGGCATCGGATTCGGTGTCGCGGCGATGTCGGCGGAGCACCGGCGGGCACGCCGTGTCCTGATGCCGCTGGGCGGGCTGCTGCTCGCCATGGGCATGCACTCGATGTGGAACGGATCCTCGTCGTTCGGCGAGTACGGGTTCTTCGCGGTGTACGCGTCCTTCATGGCGCCCGCGTTCGCCCTGCTGACCTGGCTGGTGATCTGGACACGGCAGCGGGAGCTGAGAACGGTGCGGGAGGAGCTTCCTGCGTACGCGGCCACCGGGTGGCTGGGGCCGGCGGAACCCTTCGTGCTCGGCTCCATGCGGGCGCGCCGGCTGGCCCGGCAGTACGCGCGGCAGCACTTCGGGAAGGCGGCGGCACGCTCGGTCGCGGAGTACGAGGCGTATGCGACGTCACTGGCGTTCCTGCGGCACCGGGGGCGCCGCGGCCGGGCGGGAGCCGACTTCGGCGAGCGGGAGGGTGAGCTGCTCTCCGCGCTGTGGGCGCGGCGTGCGGTGGCACGGCCTGCGCTGGCGCACGCGGCGCACACGACGGCGCCGATGCCTTTGCCGGTCTGGCCCGGCTACGGCTACGGCTACGGGTACGGGCACGTCCCGTGGTACCCGGCGCCGCGGTACGGGCCGACGACGCCGTATCCCGCGTATCCCGCGTATCCCTCGCACAACCCCTATCGGCCGTAGAGCCGAGGGCTGTCCCGGATGCGGGGACAGCCCTCGTCGGATGCCGCGTTTACGCGGACGCCTCGGTCAGCCTGGCCAGGTCCTTCTCCGTCAGGGTCAGGTCCGCCACCGCCAGCAGCGCGGGCAGCTGCTCCACCGTGCGGGCGGAGGCGATCGGGGCCGCGACCGTCGGCTGGGCCGCGAGCCACGCGAGGGCCACCGTCGGGATCTGCGCGCCGCGCTCCTGCGCGACCTCGTCGAGGGCCGCGAGCACATGCCGGCCGCGCTCGGTCTCCAGGTACTTGCCCGCGCCCTGCGCGCGCGCCGAGTCCACGGTCGTGCCCGGCCGGTACTTGCCGGTCAGGAAGCCGGACGCGAGGGCGTAGTACGGGACGGCCGCCAGGCCCGCGCGGGCCGCGACGTCCTGCAGCGGGCCCTCGTAGGTGTCCCGCGAGACCAGGTTGTAGTGCGGCTGCAGCGCCACGTACCGGGCCAGGTTCTCGCGCTCGGAGAAGTCGAGGGACGCCTGCAGGCGCTCGGCGGAGATGTTGGAGGCGGCGATGGCGCGCACCTTGCCCGCCTTCACCAGTTCGTCGAGCGCGCCGATGATCTCCTCCACCGGCACCTCGGGCTGGTCGAAGTGCGTGTAGTAGAGGTCGATGTAGTCGGTGCCCAGGCGGCGCAGGGAGGCGTCCGCCGCGGCCTTGATGTTGGCGGCCCCCAGCCCCTGGTACTCGGGGTGCTGGCTGACCTTGGTCGCAATGATCACGTCGGAGCGGTTGCCGCGCGCCGCGACCCACTTGCCGATGACGGTCTCGGACTCGCCGCCCTTGTTGCCGGGTGCCCACGCCGAGTAGACGTCGGCCGTGTCGACGAAGTTGCCGCCGGCCGCCGCGTAGGCGTCGAGCACGGCGAAGGACTGCGCCTCGTCGGCGGTCCAGCCGAAGACGTTGCCGCCGAGGGAGAGGGGGAAGACCTCGAGGTCCGAGGAGCCGAGCTTGCGAAGGGAAGTCATGTGCTACTTCAGCACTCGATCCGGAAGTCATTATTCCGGTCGGAGGCTGTTCCACATGGGTGAATTCCGGCCTGCCGGGTTCCGGCCGGAAGGACGTGGACACGCCTGACCGGCAGCCCTGACATCGGGGGTTGTCGCCAGGACCGCCGGGGTTCAGGAAGTGGCACGCGCCGGGGAGAAGGGCGCGGACGCGGATGTCAGGGGTTGACGCCCTTGCTCTGCAGCCACGCCATCGGGTCGATCGCGCTGCCGCCGCCCGGGTGGACCTCCAGGTGCAGATGCGGCCCGGTGACGTTGCCGGTCGCGCCCACGCGGCCGATGACGTCGCCCGTGGAGACCTTCTGGCCGACGCTGACGCTGATCGACGACTGGTGGCAGAACCACAGCTCGGTGCCGTCGTCGAGGGTGAGGACCGTGCGGTAGCCGTACGAGCCCGCCCAGCCGGCCTGGGTGACGGTGCCGCTGTGGATGGCCTTGATGAGCGTGCCCGTGGGGGCGGCGAAGTCGAGGCCGGTGTGGTAGCCGGAGGACCACATGGCGCCGGCGTCACCGAAGCGCGAGGTCAGGGTGTACGAGGAGGTCGGCAGCGTGAACTGCTTGGCCAGTTCTGCCAGTCGGGCGGCCTCGGCCTTCTTCTTGACCTCCGCCGCCACCGCCTTCTTGGCGGTGTCCTGGGCCTTGGCCGCCGCTGCGGCAGCCTTCTTCGTGGCGGCGTCCTCGGCGGCCTGTGCGGCCGCCGCGGCGATCCGGTCCTGCTGGGACTCGGCCTGCTGCATGATCCGGCTGCGCAGCGCCTCGCCCGCGTCCTCGGTGCCCGCGGCGGAGTCGGCGGTGCTCACTCCGGCGGCGCTCAGGGCGGTGGCGGAGCCCTCGGGGGCGCTGGTGTCCTCTCCGATGAGCTCCTTGGCCGAGTGGGTGACCGAGGAGAGATCGGGGAGGGATATGGGCACCGGCGGCTTGCCGGTCTGCGCGGTGGCCATGCCGCCCGCGCCGACCGCGGCCATCACGCCAACGCCCAGAACGGTGGAGCTGCGGGCGAGTCCGCCGCCGCGCTGCTTGGTGACGCGGTGCCGACCGCGGACGGGGCGGACGGAATCCTCGGTGGGATTCCACTCCTCCCAGGGGCCCTCGTCGGGGCGGGACGCAAAGCCGATCGTCTGCGTGCCGCTGGGAGCGAACGAGGTGCTCTCGGCAGGCCGGTTGGACGCCACGTGGGCGCACTCCTTTCCTTCCGTTTCGCCTACCGGGTTAGCTGACGGGTTCGGAGCAGGAAGGTCTCCTACGCGCGTATACCAACCGTTTTGACACGGCGATATCCGCTCGATTCACCCCAAGGTGGTGGTTCCCCGGCTCCCTCGCGGGATTCGGCACACGGGCACGGAGCCGCCTCTGATGACGGCTGGGACGACCGCGCTGCGTTATCGAACGTTAATAGACGCCAGGCCTGGATTCCAAGCTCTTCGGACAGATCATTAACGCTTCTGGCCAGGACTTTAACGACAGGAACGGTGGAAAACGGGCGAGTTGACCGCACCCCATCCACCCCATCCGTTCTGACGGTACGTCAGTTGTTATGCGAGAGAGGCCCCCTGCTCACCCACCGTGACAAGGGTCGGACGTTCAGCGGTGTTTGGCCCTTCGACGGGTTCAGGGGTGCCTGGCCCTGCGAGGGGTTCAGGGGTGCTCGGACCGGCGCACGGCGAGCAGCGCCATGTCGTCCGTGGCCTGACCGCCGGTGTGGCGGGCGACGTCCTCCGTGACGGCGGCCAGCACGGCGCCGGGCGTGGGCAGAACCCGGCCGACGAGGCGGCCGACCGGATCGTAGAACTCGCCGCGCACGTCCCGTGCCTCCGAGACGCCGTCTGTGAAGAAGAGCAGCGTCGAACCGGGCGGGAAGTCCCACTTCTCCGCGCGGTCGGGCCCCAGGGCGAGGTCGCCCATGCCGAGCGGCAGCGCCGGCTCGCGGGCCTCCAGTTCGCGCAGGGTGCCGTCCGGGAGCAGAAGCAGGGGGGCGGGGTGCCCCCGGTCGACGATCCGCACGACGCCCTCCTCCCCGTGCGGGATCTCCGCGAGGACCGCGGTGGTGAACTCCTCGTCGGTGTCGGGACCGTCCCGGCGGATGCCCTCGCGCGACAGCGCCCGTTCCAGGCGCTGGGCGACGGCCTCCAGCGTGGCCTCCTGCTCGGCGGCCTCCCGAAAGGCGCCGATCACGACGGCGACCGCGGCCACGGCACCCGTCCCCTTGCCCCGCACGTCCCCGACCACGAGCCGTACACCGTGCGGTGAGTCCTGGACGGCGTACAGGTCGCCGCCGATATAGGCGTCGGCCTGCGCCGCCTCGTACCGGGCGGCGATCCGGAGCCCCCCGATCCGCGCGGGGGGCTCGGGCAGTACGGCGCGCTGGGCGGCCTCGGCGATCCGGCGGGCGGAGGCGAGGCGTGCGTCGTTGCGGCGTACGAGCACATTGATCAGCACGGCGGGTACGGCGGCCGCGGCGGTGGTGACCGCCTCGGTGGCCGCGCCGGACGACCCTGGCACGCCGAGCCCGAGGTGCACGGCCAGGACGGCGGCGAGGGCCGCGGTGCCGGTGACGACGGTGCCGCGCAGCGATTGCAGGGGCGCGGCGACGAGCGGGGCGGCGGTGAAGAGAGGGACGGCCGGGAAGACGGACGGGGTCAGCCGGCCGCAGCAGACACCGAGGCCGATGAGCAGCGCGGGCAGGGCCCGCAGAAACGCCCGCGCGCACGAACTCCGCCGGCTCTCCGCCGAGCCGGGCTCCGGGGGCCGGACGTGCTCGGACCGATCGTGGGGTTGACCGTCGGGCCGATCCTGGGGTTGACCGTCGCGTCGGCCCTCGGGCCGATCGACGGGCCAGGCGTCCGGCCGGTCGGCGGGCCGTTCGCTGTCCTTCGGGGGAGGGTTCACGGCCGGGCCGCCGCTGGTGTCTTCGTGCGGGATGTCGCTCCCCTCGTACGGAGTTCCGGGCCCTGGCCCGCTGTCCTGCTCGTCGCACGGCGCCTCGATCCGCCACGCGCCACCTTGCTGAACCACCCGTCCAGGCTTCCCGCAGGACGGGCGAGGGGCGACCGCTGTGGGCCGACCGGCGTACACACCCTGTGGACGGGGATAGGTGAGGCCCCGGGCGGGAAGGGGGAGGAGTGGGTGAAGAACACAGAAAAAACCGAGGGCCGGAACCCTTTCGGATTCCGGCCCTCGGCCGTCAGTAGCGGGGACAGGATTTGAACCTGCGACCTCTGGGTTATGAGCCCAGCGAGCTACCGAGCTGCTCCACCCCGCGTCGGTGATTCCAGTGTACGCCATGCGCAGGACACGAAGCACACAGGTTTACGTCCGCGGGGCTTCACCAGCGTTTCCGGCCGTCAGCGGCCTTCGTCCGGGGACAGCAGGTGGGCGTTCGGGGCCTTGGCCCGCTCCCCGTACTCGGGCAGCACCACCACATCCGCCCCCTCCGACGTCAGCAGACCGTTGCCGTCCGCCGCCGCCACGAACGTGTCCGGCTCACGCCAGGACGTGACCACCCGCCGCACTCCGGCGTCGAGGATCAGCCGGGCGCACGGCGCGGGCCGGGAGGCGCGGCGGGCGCACGGCTCCAGGCTGCTGTAGACCGTCGCGGTGGCCAGGCGCGGATCCGCCGGGTCCAGCTTCGCCAGGGCCGCCTCCTCCGCGTGCACCACCGGGTCCCCGCCCTCCCGGGAGTGCCCCCGGGCCAGCTCCGTTCCGTCGGCCGCGACGATCACCGCCCCCACGCTGAAGGCCGTCCGGGAGGGCGGGCACTGCGCCGCCAGCTCGCACGCGGTCTCCAGCCAGTGCCGGTCCGCGGCGGAGGCCGACCCGCCGGTGCCGGGCGCCGTGGGCGCGTAGCGCATCAGCACGACGTCCCCGACCGGCCGCGTCTCCAGCAGCCGCATCCGTCCCGGCGGGTAGGCCCCCGGCCCGAACATCCGCGGTGCGTCGGGCTGCCCCACGACCAGCGGCGCAAGGACGAGTTGCAGCTCGTCCGCGAGGCCCTGCTGCAGCAGCTGGGTGTGCACCTGTCCGCCGCCCTCGACCATCAGCCGGCCCACGCCCTTGACGTCCCCCAGGTGAGCGAGCACGGCGCGCCACTCCACATCCGGGCCGAGCGCGACCACGTCCACGTCCGCCGGCAGCAGCCCGCTCAGCCGCTCCGCGCCCTTGTCCGTGGTGTAGAGCGCCTTCGCGCCCCCCGTGTGCCAGAAGAGAGCTTCCGGGTCGAGGTCGCCGGACGCGCTGACCACGACCTTCAGCGGGTACTCCGGCCGCCCCGCACGGACCCGGGCCGCGCGCCGCTCCTCGGAGTAGACCAGCAGCCGCGGGTTGTCGGTGCGCAGCGTGCCCGCGCCGACGAGGATCGCATCGCTGCCCGCCCGCACCTCGTCGACCCGGTCGAAGTCCTCCGGTCCGGACAGCAGGAGCCGCTCGGGGCCGGTGTCGTCCAGAGAACCGTCGAGGGAGACGGCGGCGGACAACAGGACATAGGGCTGGGCCATGGGGGTGCACTCCAGGGTCGAAGGGCGAGGAACTAGGGACGAGGGACCAGGGCGGAGCAGGAGTCGAAGGACAGGGAGGTCCGGGTCGGTCGGGGCCCCTGGCCGCGTGGCCAGGATGCGCCGGGCCGGGGCCGGAGGTCCAGATCCGACGGGAATCCGGGATCTTGTTTCAACTTTTAAACAATAACTACACTGGTGGCATGACGACCCGCTGGCTCACCCCCGAGGAACTGCGCGCCTGGCGCGCGTACCTCGCCGCGTCATGGCTCCTGGAGGACGTGATCGACCGGCAGCTCCAGCAGGACGCCGGCATGCCGCATCTGTACTACTCCGTCCTCGCCAACCTCTCCGCCGCGCCCGGCCACCAGATGCGGATGACCGACCTCGCGGAGACGCTGAAGATCACGCGCAGCCGGCTGACCTACGTCGTCACCCGCCTGGAGAAGGACGGCACGGTCCGCCGGGAGGGCTGCCCCACCGACCGGCGCGGCAGTATCGCGGTCCTCACGGGCGCGGGCATGGAGCTCCTGGAACGCTCGGCCCCGGGCCATGTCGAGACGGTCCGCGCCGCCGTCTTCGACCATCTCACGCCCGAGCAGGTGACCCAGCTGGAAGCGATCTCCACCCGCATCACGGAGGCGCTCCAGGGCGGCGAGGAGCGCCCCGCGTGCGACGGTCTGCCGTGGCGCCGGCGCTCGTCCGGGGCGGCGGAGTGACCTGAGCGACCGGACCGTGTCGCACGTAATTGCTTGAAATTTAAAGCGAGCGCGCGCTAGAGTCTCCGACCGAGGTTGTGCTTCAAATCTGAAGCATGGGGCGCATCCTCCGTACCCGCAACCGCCGGCCCGGAGAAGGACGACAGACATGCGCGACTCACGTGACGACGCCACCGCATCCAGTGACAGCAGCGAACCGACCCGTCTCCCCACCGATCTCCCCGTGGCCGCCGATGTCCCCGCCGCCACGGTCCGCACCCGCGTGACGGTCCCGCTCCGCTTCGGCGACGGGTACTCGGTCACCGCCGACCTGGTCACCTTCCACGGCCTCGTCGACGGCCAGGAACATGTGGCCGTGGTCCTGGGCGAGCCCGCCGCCGACCGCCCCCCGCTGGTGCGGCTGCACTCCGAGTGCCTGACCGGCGACGTCTTCGGCTCGGCCCGCTGCGACTGCGGACCCCAGCTGCGTGAGGCGGTCGAGCGCATCGCCGACCAGGGCGGCGTCCTGCTGTACCTCCGTCAGGAAGGCCGTGGCATCGGCCTCTACAACAAGCTCGACGCCTACGCCCTCCAGGACCAGGGCCTGGACACCTACGAGGCGAACGCCGCGCTCGGCCTGCCGGAGGACGCCCGCGACTACACGGCCGCCGCGCAGATGCTGCGCGCCCTCGGCATCGACACCCTGGACCTGCTGTCCAACAACCCCGACAAGGCCGCCCAACTGCGCGGCCTGGACCTGACGGTCACCCACCACGTCCCCACGGGCGTCTTCACCACGGCGCAGAACGTCCGCTATCTGCGCGCGAAGGTCGTCCACACCCAGCACACCCTGCCCCTCACGGAACTGACGGCGGGCTGACCCACGCACCCCCGGGGCAGGGGGAACAGACATGGAGTCACGCCTGCCCCGGCACAGCAGGAGGCCGGCTCCCGGCTCCACCCCGAGACGGTCTCGGAAACGACCTCGGACACGTACACGAGCCTGCTCCCCGAGCCGGACCGGAAAGTCGCCGAGAAGGCGGCGAGGCCGATTTCCCGGTCCCGTCCGGCGGGCGGCGAAACCGTCGCCTGAGCGAAGCCTGTCCCCGCCCGCACCTACTTGCCGTCGAAGCGGGCCTCTCCACCACGGCGATCTCGCACGCACCGGCGCCGGGCGGCACCTGGAGTAGCGTGGTCAGGGCGAGGCGATTCGCGTGTTCGCACCGCACCCGAACGGGTGGTCCCTTATGGCGGACTCCAACACATCCCGTGGTTCCCCGCATCTGCCGAGCGGTATACACCATGCCGTGCGGCCGGGGACCGCACTGCTCCGGCTGGAGACCACGGCATCGCGCGAAGGCGTACTCGACGGTGCGTGGTGGCCGCGGTCGCGTGACATCGGGGCCGAGTTGCCCGCGCTGCTGAGCGCCCTCACCGAGCACCTGGGCCCGCTGAGCCGGGTCGGGCTGGACGCCACGGCCTGGGAAGGGCTTCCGACGCGGATCGTCGTCGACGACCGCGTGGTGCACGTGGACTCCTTCTCGGTGGGTGATGACACCATCTTGATCACCCGGGGCGACAGAGACCACTTCTCGTTGCTGGTCGTCCCGCCGGAGGCGACACCCGAGGCCGCTCGTGCGGCGATGGCCCAGGCTGTCCTGGCCGACAACGTCAGCTCTGCGGAGCAGATTCTCATCGACACAGGAGGCGGGCAGACGCCGTCGGGTTGACGAGTCGCCCCACCCCGCGGCCGCAGAGCCGGGGTGCGCTCAGCCGCGCCACTCCACCAGGAACAGCGTGGCGTCGTCCGTGGTACGCCCGCCTCGCGCCCGCTTGAGTGTGTGCGACAGGGCACGCGCCACCGCCCGGACCCCGCGGCCGGTCCTCTCCAGCCCGTTCACCCAGTCGATCAACTGCTCCTCCCCGAACTGCTCCTCGCCCGCCGCGTGCTCCTCGATCAGTCCGTCGGTGAAGCACAGGACGCGGTCTCCCCGTTCCAGCTGAAGCTCATTGACCTCCGGCTGAGCACCGCCCAGGCCCACCGGCAGGGTCGTCTGCGCGACCAGCCGGCGCGTGACACGGTGGTCGCGGACGAGCATCGGCGCGGGGTGGCCGGCGTTGACCCACTGCATATGGCCCGTCGTCGTGTCCAGCCGCATCATCTGCGCGGTGACGAAGTGGTCGGCGCCGAACTGTTTCGCCACGGCGTCGTCCATGAAGGCGTAGATCTCCGTCAGACCGGTGCCGAGACGGCGGGCGTGGCGGTAGGCGCCGATGGCCACGGTGGCCATGGTGGCCGCGCCGAGGCCGTGCCCCATCGCGTCGATCATGGCCAGGTGGAGGACGTCGCCGTTGAGCGCGTAGTCGAAGCTGTCCCCGGCCACGTCGTACGCGGGCTCCAGAACCCCGGCCACGGCGACGCGCGGCATGATCATGGCCAAGGGCGGCAGCAGAGACCACTGGATCTCGGCGGCCACGCTCATCGGTTCACCGCGTCGGGTACGGAAGAACAGGTCGGAATATCCGTGCTTGGTCACCAGCAGGTCGGCAACCAGACCGGAGAGCCGGCGCAGCATGCGGCGGTCGTCGTCGTCGACACGGTCCAGCGTCACGGCCATGACGCCCACTTGGTCACCGCCGTCCAGCAGCGGCAGGTGCACCCGTACGCCGTCGTCCTGCGGCAGCTCGATGGCCAGCGCGTCGAGAAAACAACGGCCCGCCGCGGACTCGTCGATCACCTGCGGATCCCCGCCCGCGAGGCCCTCGCCGGGCAGGGGCACAAGGAGCAGCTGGCCGTAGTCCTGCAGCAGGACCTGCGGACGGCGGCCTCCCAGCCGTCTCACCACGTCGGCGACGAGCGAGCCGATCAGATGCGGCGGGAGCTCGTGCGCGCGGTCGAGAACCGCTCCCAGCAGCGCTTCCCCGAAGCTCTCGGAGCGGTCCGTGTGCGGTCCGGCCGTCACCCTTCACCCACCGTGGCCTACGCGGACACGGGCGGTGAGAGCGGCCGGCGGAAGAACTGCCCGTCCCATCACTCCATCATGGGCCGATCGGCTCTCCGGCGCCCTCGACGCGCGCCAGGAGGCGCTGAGCGGACAGAGGATTCCAGCGATCGGCCCTCCCAGGCTACGCCCGGCCCGGGCCGACGGCCCAAAGCCCTGATATCGGCCCGCCCTCCTGGAACAGGACCAGCACGCAGGAGGCACCCCGATCGGGAAACCCCACCATCTCCCCGCAGTTCCGCCAGCCCCAGGACTCGAAGGCGGCTTGCCCGGCCTGGTCGGCCGCAGGGAGCAGGGTGACTCCGAGCGCGGTGTGCCGGTCGGCCAGCAGACGCTGTTGCAGACGGCGGCCGATATCGCGGTGCTGGGTGTGCTGATGCGCCACGACCTGGGTGAGGAACAGGAACCTGGCACAGCCGGTCAGCCGTTGGACACTCTCCTGCAACCCTCGCTCGGAGCGACCACAGGGGCCTACCGGAAATCCGAAGACGCACCCCACCAACACGGTCGTCTCGGCGACCAGCAGCGCGAAGCCCGGCCGTCGGGCGCTGACAGCAAGCCGCCGCAAGAAGTCGCCCCGCTCCCGGTACGCCGTTGCCGAGAGGCCCGCGACGAACTCCACGGCGAGGTCGGCGATGTCCTCGCTCATCGCCTCCGCCTGCCAGCGAGTCAGGCGGCGAAGACGGATCCCGTCCTTGACGACCGGTGCACTGGCGCGGTCGCCGTCCCCCCGCTGCCTGTCGTCCGACCAGGATGTCTCCGGCAAGTCGCCGAGCAGGGAGTGCGGCACAGGTTCTGCCGGGGCCGCGAGCAGCAGGGGGGCGGAGCCGGTGCCGGCGAGGAGCCGGGTGATCTGCGCGCACGGATGATGCAGCCGCAAGGAGGAGTGCACCCGGTCGGCGCACTGTGACGCCGTCAGGAAAACGTCCAGGCCCTTGGAGTCACAGGATCCGACGGTCGCGAGATCGACATCGATGGCGGTCATGCCGTCGCGCAGGCACTGCTCCAGCGCGGCCCGCAGCAGGGGCGCCGTGGCCGGCCAGATGTCGCCGACGAGCGTGACGAGGGCCTGCTCCCCCCGGTCGCGCCGGTGGATGTCCAGACGCTGCACGGCCATCACCCGGCCCCTCGGGGGGCCAACACAACGACCGGGGAAGAGAGCGGAGTTGTGGTGATCGCGGCGGACATGATGCCGACCCGTCTCCGCACCGTCCGCCCGGACGGCCCGGGGTTCGTTTCTCACCGAGGACGACCCGGCAGGACGGCCGGTGTGCGTGATGCCCTCGGTACCTTCACCGTACGTCGCCGGCAGGGCTGTCAGGCCGGACCGGCGCTCACGCATCGCTCGCGCACGGGCCGGAAAACGAAGCGGCGCCCGAGCCGACCGAAGCCGACCCGGGCGCTGCGTAGCAGGTCAGAGGGGGTAGCCCCGTCTCCTGCGGCCGTAGGCCCTGTGGGACTCGAACCCACAACCAATGGATTAAAAGTCCACTGCTCTGCCAATTGAGCTAAGGGCCCAGGCGGTGTTGCCTCCCCGAGCATAGCCGGACGAGACCGTCTCGTAGATCGGGTATCGGGGAGCCGGGCCGTAAGTGGGCCGTGCGGGTGCCGGAAGGGCTACGGATCGACCGGTTCGGGGGAGCCGGCGCGGGCGGCCTCGCGGGCGAGGGTGCGCTCGTGCTGGGGGTTGAGGAACCAGTGCCGGGCCGAGGTCAGCCACCAGGTCGCGGCGAAGCCGAGGACGACGAGGACGGCGACCGGGGCGTAGTTGAACGTCCCCCAGGTGACCGGGGAGACCTGCGGGAGCATGAAGAGGACCGTGATGATCCCGACCCACACCACCGACACCACCCCGATCGGCTGCGACCAGCGGCCCAGGTGCCAGGGCCCGCGCTCGAAGGAGTCGCCCCTGCGCACCCGCAGCAGGGTCGGGATGACATAGGCGATGTAGAGGCCGATCACCGCGATCGAGGTGACCGCCGCGTACGCCGTGACGTTGATCAGATACGGCAGCCCGAGGACCAGCGCGCCGAGCGCCGCCAGCCACACCGCCGCCACCGGGGTGCGGGTGCGCGGGCTGACCGTGTGCCACACCCGGGAGAAGGGCAGCGCGCCGTCGCGTGAAAAGGCGTAGATCATGCGGCTGTTGGCCGTCACCGACGCCATCCCGCAGAACAGCTGCGCGCCGATCACCACGAGCAGCAGCAGCTTGCCAGTGGTCGCGCCGAGGGCGTCCAGCAGGATCTGGGCGGGCGGCGCGCCGGTCGGGGACATGCGCTCCTTGTCGTAGGACTGGATGGCGAAGGTGAAGCCCAGGAGCAGGACGAGGCCCGCCACCCAGGACGTCCAGATGGAACGGACGATGCCCTTCGGGCCGGCCGTGGAGGCGTTGTGCGTCTCCTCCGTCATATGGGCGGAGGCGTCGTAGCCGGTGAAGGTGTACTGGGCCATCAGCAGGCCCAGCAGGACGACGTAGCCGCTGCTGCTCCAGCCCGTGTTGTTCACGAACCGCGTGAACACGAAGGACGCCGACTGGTGGCGGTCCGGTACGAACGCCAGCGCGCCGACGATCACGCCCACCCCCAGCACATGCCACCACACGCTGACGCTGTTGAGCAGGGCGACGATACGGACGCCGAAGGTGTTCAGCAGGCCGTGCAGGACCAGGATCGCCGCGAAGAGCAGGACCGTGCGGCCGGGCGTGACCTCGAAGTCGAACTGGAGATTGAGGTAGGCGCCGAGGAAGGACGCGGCGCCGAAGTCGATGCCCGCCGTCACCGCCACCTGACCCAGCACGTTGAACCAGCCCGTGAACCAGGCCCAGGCCGCGGCCGAGCGCTGCGGCGCGAGCCGGTGGGCCCAGAAATACAGGCCCGCGGAGGTCGGGTAGGCCGAGCAGATCTCGGCCATCGACAGCCCGACGAACAGGGTCATCAGTCCTACGGCCACCCATCCCCAGGTGATCACGGCGGGGCCGCCGGTGTTCATGCCGAAGAGGTAGAGCGTCAGACAGCCGGAGAGGACGGAGATGATCGTGAAGGAGACCGCGTAGTTGGAGAAGGCCGACATCCGCCGGGCGAGCACCTGGGTGTAACCGAGCTGGGCCAGCCGCTCTTCGTCGGACAGCCCAGCCGGTCGTACATCGTTTGTCATGCACCCAGCGCTTCCCCGATAGGGGTCGTGACATGCGCCACAGGCTCGGTGCTGCGGCCAAGAGTCGCCGTACGGGCGTCCGGGAACGGCTCGGGGATCCCCGTGGCCGCGGAACGCGGAAAGCGCCGCGCCCCCGCCCGGATCGGGGCGGGGGGGGCGGGGCCGGGTGGCGTAGGCGGCCGGCGCCCGTGACCGGGCAACCGCGG